>DASPHN010000304.1:0-2209 GCA_035629655.1 Saccharimonadales bacterium (SeqCode)
CCGGCCCTGGCACGCCGGCGACACGCTCAAGAACGTCCTGGTCACGCTCAAGCACCCCGACGGCACCCGCGAGCCGATCGCGATCGGCGTGCCCGGGGACCGCGAGGTCGACCAGAAGCGGCTCGAGGGGCAGCTCGAGCCGATCGAGGTCGAGCCGTTCGACGAGGTCGAGTTCAAGAAGCACCCCAGCCTGGTCAAGGGCTACATCGGCCCCGGCACCCTGGGGGAGAACGGCGAATCCGGGATCCGCTTCCTCGTCGACCCGCGCATCGTCGAAGGCACGCGGTGGGTCACCGGCGCGAACGTCGACGGGAGCCACGTCATCGACCTGGTCGTCGGCCGCGACTTCACCCCCGACGGCACCATCGAGGCCGCGGAGATCCGCGACGGCGACCCCTGCCCGAACTGCGACGGTGGCACCCTCGAGTCCGCCCGCGGCATCGAGATGGGTCACATCTTCCAGCTCGGTCGCAAGTACGCCGAGGCGCTCGACCTCAAGGTCCTCGACGAGAACGGCAAGCTCGTCACGGTCACCATGGGCTCGTACGGCGTCGGTCCGTCCCGTGCCGTGGCGGCGATCGCCGAGGGCACCCTCGACGAGCTCGGACTGGCCTGGCCCCGCGAGGTCGCGCCGGCCGACGTCCACATCGTCGCGGCGGGCAAGGACGAGATGATCTTCGCCGCGGCGGAGCGGATCGCGCACGAGCTCGACCGCCAGGGCATCGAGGTCCTCTACGACGACCGCGCCGGCAAGATCAGCCCCGGCGTGAAGTTCAAGGACGCCGAGCTGATCGGCGTCCCGACGATCGTCGTGGTCGGCAAGGGACTCGCCGACGGCGTGATCGAGGTCAAGGACCGCGCGTCCGGGACCAGCGAGCAGGTCGCCGCCGACCACCTCGTCGACCACGTGGTCCGGCTGGTCCGTGCCTGAGCTGCAAGCGGTCATCTTCGACTGGGGCGGCACCCTCACCCGCTGGCACGACATCGACTTCCACGCCGAGTCGCTGGCGCTCGCCCAGGCGGTCGTGGACGTCGACCACGACGTCGAGGTCTCCCAGGCGCGGCTGCACGAGGCCAACCAGGCGATCTGGGGTCGCTCGCGCGACCACCAGCAGAGCGCCACGGTCGCCGACCTCTTCACCGAGGCCGGCCTCGAGCACGACCCCGAGCTGCTGACGGCGTACTTCGAGTTCTGGGAGCCGCACACCCAGACCGACCCCGACGTCGGACCGCTGTTCGAGGCGCTGCATGCCCACGGGCTCAGGGTCGGGGTGCTGTCGAACACGATCTGGCCGCGGGCGTGGCACGAGGGCTTCTTCCGCCGCGACGGCGTCGACCACCTCATCGACGGTGACGTCTACACCAGCGAGATCCCGTGGACCAAGCCGTCACCGCACGCCTTCCGGGCCGCCATGGCCGCGGTGGGGGTCACCGACCCGGCCGCCTGCGTCTACGTCGGCGACCGGCTCTTCGACGACGTGTACGGCGCCCAGCATGCCGGGATGCGGGCCATCCACATCCCGTTAAGCGCGATACCTCCCTCCCAGGTCGGTCACACCGAGGGCGAACCGGACGCCGTGGCGCACCGGCTGGCCGACGTCGCGGCCATCGTCGAAGCCTGGATCTGACCTGCATTTCTGCACCTTTGTGCAATGCACAAACGTGAGGCCTGGATGTGCGCGCGCATGCCGCCAGGCTGTTGCATGCTTCTTGTGAGCGGTTCTCCCGTCTGTCCCCCCACATCCCGGCGGGAGCCGCTCACTGGCCCACGGAGGCCTCAGCGGTCCGTGTACTCGTCCAGCCCGGGGAATGTCTCGGGAGTTCCCCGGAAGACGAGTTCACGGACCGCTCCTTCGTTGAGTGCCGCGATCGCCATTCGCCGCTGCGCTGCCACGGTGTTGGCCACGAGGTAGGCGTACGTCGCCGCGCACGAGCGTTCGAGGTCCAGGGCGGCCCGCTCGATATCGCCGGGGGAGTCCAGTCGCGCCGGCAGGGCGTAGGCCGACTCGGCGGCGACCGGCTCGGCCTCCAGGTCGAGGATCGAGCGGGTCAGCATGTCGCGACGCGCCCGGTGCGCGACGTAGGCCGACGAGACCGCGTCGTGGAGCACCGGGCTCGCCGCCAGCGACGTACGCCCGCCGAGCGCGCCGTACACGAAGACGGCCGCGTGCTCGGCCGCGAGCGTGGTCTGCAGGGCGTCGAGCTCGCT
>DASPHN010000305.1:0-18446 GCA_035629655.1 Saccharimonadales bacterium (SeqCode)
GACGTCGTCGCCGTCCAGCTCAACCTCATCGGCTCGCACGATGCTCCGCGGGCGCTCACCGTCCTCGGTGGGGACGTCGCCGCGTTGCGCATCGCGACCCTGCTCCAGGCGGTCCTGCCCGGCGCGCCGTGCGTCTACTACGGCGACGAGGTGGGCCTGCGCGGCGGCAACGATCCGGCGAACCGTGCCGCCTTTCCCTGGGATGAGGGCCGATGGGACACGAACCTGCGTGCGTTCGTGCGAGCGGTCCTCCGGCTGCGTGGCACCGAGCCCGCCCTGCGCCACGGGTCGACGACCGCGATCGGTACCGCCGGACCGGCGCTGGCCCTCGAACGGCGCCTCGGCTGGGACCGTCTCGTCGCGGCGGTCAACCCCGGCGGTGGCGAGGTCAGCCTCGACATCACGCTGCCGGACGCCGGAGACGGGTCCTTGACCGCCGTCCCGCTCGATGCCGGCGAGGCGCCCGCGAGCGTACCGGTCTCGGGCGGACGGGCGACGCTCACGGTCCCCGGTCGCACCGCATGTGTCCTGCGGTTCGGCACAGCTTGACCCGCTCGACCGCTCGACGGACGTTCGCGCCTATACTCGGTCGCCTGTGGCAGACCTCCCGTTCGAGCTGGACGCCGGGCTCGCCGAGCACCTTGGTCGCGTCCTCGATGTCGAGGGCAAGATCCCGCGAGCGCTCGAGTCGTTAGGGCCCGTAGCAGAACGCGACGTCATCCTCATCGATGGCGCCGGTGGCCTCCGCGCGCGCCAGCTGACCGACCTCGGCGCCCGGGTGACCTGTGTCGACGGATCGGGACCGAGCGCCTTCGATGCTCCGGACGGCTCGGCGGACGTGCTCGTCGCGACCTGGGCAGGGTTCCGGGGCGCTTCGCCTGACGAGATCGCCCAGGCCGAACGCCTGCTGCGCCCCGGCGGTCGATTGCTCGTGGTCCATGACTACGGCCGCGATGACGTGGCCACGTTGCGCGGCGAAGGGAACCACCCGGAGTACGACGACTGGAGTCGCCGCGATGGGCCGTTCCTGACCAACGGGTTCAAGATCCGAGTCATCCACTGCTGGCTCCAGTTCGAGTCGCTCGAAGACGCAGGATCGTTCATGGCCGGCATGTTCGGGGACGGCGGCCGGGAGGCGGCCGCGCAGCTCACCCGCCCGCGCCTCTCCTACAACGTCGCCGTCTACCACCGAACCTTCGGAGAGATCTCCGCATGACCTCGCGCCAGGTCCGCCCCGCCGCAACGCCCGGTCCGCGCACGCAGGCCGGGCGGCGGATCTCCCCGGGGCTCGTGTTCATCGCCGTCGCGCTCGTCGGGTCCGTGGTCTACCTCGGCTATGCCATCACGGTCCGCGACGCCTCGCAGATCCCCCTGCTCGCCTCGGGCGCCGTGGTCCTGGCGATCGTCTTCGGGGCGCTGGCCGTGTACTCGCTGCGCGCCACCTGGCGCGCCGGCAACGAGGGCCGCGGAGGTCGGGCGCTGCTCATCGCCCTGGTCGGCGGTGGTGCGGCGATCGCTGCAGCCGCCAGCCTCGCGGGGGCGCTCATCCTGTTCCAGCTGTCGAGCGCGCCGGCCTGAGCGGCGCATGCGCCCGGGTCTGGGGCGGTGCCGGACCGACCCTCTGGTAGACTCGGCCACCGGTCCTGCCCCCATCGTCTAGAGGCCTAGGACGCCACCCTTTCAAGGTGGAGATCAGGGGTTCGAATCCCCTTGGGGGTACCACGCCCTCGTGGCCGGCCCGGCTCCCGCTCGACTGCTACCATCGGCCGCGATGGAGATCATGGGCGTCCGGATCCGGACGATCATCAGCGACAACGTCGCCCGTCGCTGCGACGGCTGCCTCGGGATCATCGATGGCACCCCGTGGCGGGTGAACCTCCTCGACATCGTCGCGGCCGAGAAGCCCGTGTCGTGGGCGGAGCGCCCGGCCATGAACCCAGGGCCCTTCCAGTTCCACGGCGACGCGTCCCACGTGCGGCGTTGGATGGCCGCGCAGGGGTATCTCTTCTGCCGTCGTGGCGAGGTCCGCGAGATCATGCGCCCGGTGCCGCTCCCGGCCGTCGACGGTGCCCCCGCCGACAGTCGTTGGGGTCTCTGCGACGGCATCCATCGCGACGACCACGAGTTCGTCCCCGCCTGATCCCGCGACCCGATCAGGGTCGGTTGACGGCGATCCATCGGGACGCTTATCCTCCGGCTGCCGAGGCGAAGATCTGGTACCCAGATTTACCTAGGTTCGCCATGTCGACGGGCCGCGCGATCGTCTCCCCCCACGACCGTGCGTGCCCGTCGGCGCCTCTCCCGCGTCCTGTCGAGGCCCCCGTGTCCGATCCACCGCCGACGGCCGCCGAGGAACGGCGCTGGCTGTCGCTCGGACCGGCCAGCCGCCTCCTCGGCGTCGACCCCGATACGCTCCGCCGCTGGGCCGACGACGGTCGCCTCGCATCATGGACGACGCCTGGTGGGCATCGCCGCTTCGATCGCCGTGGCGTCGAGCGCCTGGCGGCCGATCGGCGAGGTGGCCATGCCCGACCGTTGGCGAGCCTCGGGGCGGGCACCGAGCGCATGACGCGTGTCTACCGCGAGCGGTACGTCACGGACGCTGCGCTCGCTCGGCCCACCACGGCACCACGGGACGACCGCGAGCGCGAGGCCTATCGGCGCGATGGGCGTCGACTCGTGACGACCCTGATCGCCTACCTCGACGCCGAGGGCGGTCAGGCCGCGGAGCGGGACCGCATCGAGGCTGAGGCGACGGTCATCGTGGACGACCATGCGAGGCGGCTGGCGGCAGCCGGGACGAGCCTGACCGAGGCCGTGTCCCTGTTCATCGCCGCCCGCCAGCCGTTCCTTGCCGAGATCTCGGGCGTCGGCCGTCGTCGATCGCTGGACCCGGCCCATCTCGCGGCGCTCTACGGCGACGCCTCGGGTCTGCTCGACCGGCTGCTCCTGCGGTTCATCGCCGCGCACCAGGGTGGCGACGGCGGATGAGCGTCCTGCTGCCCGCGGTGACCGCGATCCTCGCCCTCGTCTTCAGCCTGGCCCTGTTCGACCAATGGCGCGAGCGACGCGGCGGCTTCCAGCTCATCTGGGGCCTCGGCATGCTGTTCTACGGGGTGGCGGCGGGCGCCGAGGCGATCGCCGGCGCGTCCGGCTGGAACGAAGCGCTCTACCGGACCTGGTACCTCACCGGCGCCGTCTGGACGGCGGGCTGGCTCGGCCTGGGCACCGCCTACCTGCTCGGCCGGACACGCTTCGGCTACTCGTTCGCGCTCTGTCTCTTCCTGGCCGGTCTGTTCACGTTCCTCGTCCGCAACCGCCCCGAGTACGCCGGGGCCGGCACCCTGCCGCTGCTCTACTTCATCGCGGCCGGCCTGCTGGCGCTCGCGGTCGCGGTCGAGACGTACTTCCAGAACGATCGGTGGCCCACCCTGGCTGCTGTGGCCGTCGTGGGGGCGACGGGCCTGAGCGTGGTCCTCATGGCGATGACCACGTTGCCCGCGCCCGGCTATGCGGTGGACCCTGCGACCGGCATGCCCGTCGCGACGCTGCTGCCGCCCCAGCTCCGCCTCCTCACGCCGTTCCTCAACATCACCGGCGCCTTCGCCCTGATCCTGGGCGCGGTGTTCTCGACCTACGTCTTCATGCCCAAGAAGCGGATCCTCCCGTACTCGCTCGATCCGAACCAGCCGGGCGACGAGTTCCTGTTCAACCTCCTCATCGCGCCGGTCGCGATCGCGGTGAACTTCGTCGCGTCCCTGCCCGGCGCGGCCCGGGCGCTCCTGACCGGACGCATCCACAGTCGCGTTCCGGCCACGATCCTCATCGCGGTGGGGGCCTTCATCCCGACCATGACCGACAGCCTCAACCGATTCGGCGAGACCGAGCTGTTCCAGCTCGGCAAGTTCCTCGGCGTGCTCTTCCTGTTCGCCGGCTTCCTCGTCTCGATCGAGGTCTTCCGAGAGATCCGCATCCCATTCACCTCGATCCGGCTGGGGACGGCCCGCCACGAGTCGTCGGCTGCGGTGCGGCTGGTCGCCGCGAACGAGGCAGCCGAGCGACCCAGCGAAGGGGCCCGCGCCGGCTGACGGTAGCCGCCCGTACCATGGCCCGATGTCCCGGACCGTCGGCGCCGATCAACACCGCCTGCCCCCGACCTTGGGGGTCGTCGCCGTCCTCACGGCCGCGGCGCTGTTCGGGATGCTCGGGCCGCTGGCCCGCTTCGCCTACGACGCCGGCCTGGAGCCTGCGTCGTTCGTGGCCTGGCGCGCGGCCATCGGCCTGCTGGCGCTCGTCGCCTTCGTCGCCTGGCGCGTGCGCCGGGGAACGAGTCGGCTGATCCGACCGGCGATGCTCAGTCGCCGGGTCAAGGTCACACTCCTGACGGCGGCGGTCATGGGGTTCCTGCTCAACCTGTGCATGTTCGTGGCCTTCGACCGGGTCACCATCGCGCTCGCGTTGCTCGGCTTCTATACGTACCCGGCGATGGTCGCGGTGGTGAACATGGTCCTCGGGCGCGAGCGGCTCGACGCCGTCCGGGCGACCGCGCTGGCCATGGCGCTCGTCGGGATGGTCGCGGTCGTCGCCTCGCAGCTCGATCCCGAGAGCGGGATCCGCCTGGATGCGCTCGGCATCGGCCTCGCGCTCGGCGCGGCCCTGAGTCAGACGGTCTACGTCGTCATCAGCCGCGACGGCTACCAGCAGGTCCCGACCGAGCAGGCCCTGGTCGTGGTCCTCGCGGTGACCGTGCTTGGTGCCACCGCCATCGCGCTCATCGGAAGCAGTCCGGCGTCGCTCATCGAGCCGATCGGCAGCCCGTCGGTCATCCCGCTGCTCCTGTTCACCGGCATCTTCTCGGCCGCCATCCCGTCGCTCGGGTTCCTCGCCGGCATCCGCTCGATCGGCGGGACGCGCGCCGGGATCCTCATGCTCTTCGAGCCGGTTGTCGGGGTCGCCCTGGCCGCCTGGTTGCTGGACGAGTCGCTCGTCCCGCTCCAGGTCGCCGGCGCAGCGGCCATCCTCGCAGCGGCCATCCTGCTCCAGCGTGGCACCCGGACCGAGGGCGTCGGAGCCGACGGCGCGGACGACGAGCGGGCCCCGGCGCTCGTCTCGGGTGGATCGTGAGCTCGCCGCGATGACGGAGACCCGGCCGCCGATCCGGATCGTCATCGTCGACGACCATGCGATGGTCCGTCGCGGCATGCGGGACTTCCTGGACCTCCACCCCGACTTAGAGGTCGTGGGCGAAGCCGCCGATGGCGCGGCCGCCATCGAGGTCGTCGCCGAGCTCGCCCCCGACGTCGTCGTGATGGACCTGCTCATGCCGGTGGTCGACGGCATCGAGGCGACCGCGCGGATCAAGGCTGCGCAGCCCGACGTCGAGATCGTCGCGATCACGAGCTTCATCGAGGAGGAGCGGGTCGTGGCCGCGCTCGAGGCGGGCGCCTCGGGCTTCCTGCTCAAGGACGCGGAAGCCGACGACCTGGCCGCAGCGATCCGGGCGGCGGCGGGCGGTGAGGTCCATCTCGACCCCGCGGTCGCCCGGATCGTCGCGGGTCGGATGCGAACGGGTGGTCGGGGCGCCTCGTCGCATGGCGGGCGGGACGGCGACGGCGGGATCGGCATGCTGACCGTGCGCGAGCGGGAGGTCCTCGGGGGTGTCGCCCGCGGGCTCTCCAATCGGGCCATCGCCGACGAGCTGGGCATCACCGAGCGGACGGCCCGGACGCATGTCTCGAACATCCTGGCCAAGCTGGGCCTCTCGAGCCGGACGCAGGCCGCGCTCGTCGCGGCAAGACACGGGCTGGATCGGCCGTGACCGGCGTCTCGCCGCTCGCCCGGGCCTACGACCTCAGCCAGCCATCGAGCGGAGACGGTCGCGCCCCCGCCATCGTCTTCGCCCATGGAACGCGGCTCACCCGGGCGATGTGGACACCCCAGGTCGCCCAGCTCGGCGACGAGTTCCGGGTGCTCACCCTGGACCTGCCCGGGCACGGCACGATGGCCGACGAGCTTTTCACCATGGCCGGGGCCGCCGACCATGTCGCGGCGGTGATCCGGGAGGCCATCGGAGGCCCGGCCGTCGTCGTCGGCCTGTCGCTGGGCGGCTACGTCGCGATGGCGACCGCGGAGCGCCACCCGTCCCTCGTTCGAGGGCTCGTGTTGTCTGGCGCGACCGCCGAGCCGAACGGCCCGCGAGCGGTGCCGTACCGCACGCTCGCCTGGGCGATGACCAGGTTCGACGGGCCACGCCTGGATGCGTTGAACGCCTGGTTCTTCCGGAGCCGTTTCGAGCCGACCGTCTCGGAGCCGATCGTGACCGCCGGCTTCTGGTCACGCGGCGGCGCGACGGCCCTGCGCGCCGTCGCGGGCGAGCGGTTCACGCCGCGGCTGGCCGGATACGACGGCCCGACGCTCATCATCAACGGCGAGTACGACCTGCCCTTCCGGCTCTCCGCCGCCCGCTTCGCGCGGTCGGCTCGACATGTCCAGCGCGTGCGCATCCGCGGCGCGACGCACCTCGCGAACCTCGACCGGCCGGCCGCCTTCTCGACCGCCGTCCGGCGCTTCGTGCGCTCGCTCGACGAGGCACGCTGACCGGCCCGCCGGGGGTCCGGTGGTAGACTTCGGCGACCCCACGACCCACCTCCCGACGTACCCCTGAGGTTCGATGCGCGTTCGCAAGGCTGTCTTCCCTGCCGCTGGTTGGGGTACTCGCTTCCTGCCCGCCACGAAGGCGCAGCCGAAGGAGATGCTGCCGCTCGTCGACAAGCCGATCATCCAGTACGCCGTCGAGGAAGCGGTCGCCGCCGGCATCGAGCAGGTGATCATCGTCACGTCCAGCCAGAAGCGGGCGATCGAGGACCACTTCGACCTCTCCTACGAGCTCGAGCATCTGCTCGAGGAGAAGGGCGACATCGAGATGCTCCGGCAGGTCCGCCACATCAGCGACCTCGCCCAGGTGGCCTACGTCCGCCAGAAGGAGCAGCTCGGCCTCGGACACGCCGTGCTGATGGCCAAGGACCTCATCGGCCATGAGCCGTTCGCCGTGATCCTGCCCGACGACGTGTGCGTCGGCGAGCGGCCGGTGATCGGCCAGCTCATCCACGCCTACCACCAGACCCACGGCTCGGTGGTGGCCGTCATGGAGGTCCCGCCGGAGGAGACGAGCCGCTACGGCGTGATCGCCGCCGAGCGGACGGAGGACCCCCTCGATCACGGCCGACTGCATCGCGTGACCCGCCTCGTGGAGAAACCGGCCCCGGAGGATGCGCCGTCGAACCTGGCGATCATCGGGCGCTACGTCCTGACGCCGAAGATCTTCGACAAGCTCGAGCAGACGCCGCGTGGCGCCGGCGGCGAGATCCAGCTGACCGACGCCATCGAGGCGTTGATGCAGGAGCAGCAGGTGTTCGCCTACGAGTTCGAGGGCGTGCGCTACGACGCGGGCACGACCATGGGTTGGCTCAAGGCATCGGTCGAGCTGGCGCTGCAGCGGCCGGAGCTCGGGAGCGAATTCCGCGCATACCTGAGCGGCCTCCAGCTGTAGCCCGGGCGGTCGTGTCGGCCGCCGTCCACAGCGCTTGGGGTACCATGCCGACCGGCGGTGACGCCCGACGGGGGCGCGTCACGCACGCATCGAGGGGTCAGCTTGGCGGAGATCGGGACGATCCTTGGCGGCCGATATCGGCTGATCGAGCTGCTCGGCGAAGGCGGCATGGCGACCGTCTACCGGGCGACGGACACGCAGCTCGGCCGCGAGGTCGCACTCAAGGTGCTTCGATCCGAGTACCTGCGTGACCCCGACTTCTCCTCGAGATTCCGGCAGGAGGCACAGAACGCCGCCTCGCTGAGCCACCCGAACGTCGTCACGGTCTACGACTACGGCGAGGACCCGTCCGGGCCGTTCATCGTCATGGAGTACGTCGACGGCGAGGACCTCGCCGCGATCCTGCGCCGCAGCGGGCCCCTGCCGCCCCAGCAGGCCGCGCGGATCGCCGCCGCCGTCGCTCGGGCCTTGGCCGCCGCCCATGCCCGCGGGATCGTCCATCGCGACGTCAAGCCCGGCAACGTCCTGATCGCGCGCGACGGGCGGGTCAAGGTCGTCGACTTCGGCATCGCGCGAGCGATCGCCGAGGCGCAGATGACGCTGCCCGGCACCACGCTGGGGTCGGTCCACTACTTCAGCCCTGAGCAGGCGCGCGGCGAGCCCGCCACGACCTCCTCGGACGTCTATGCGCTGGGCATCGTCCTGTACGAGATGCTCACCGGAAGCCGGCCATGGGAGGGCGATAGCGCCGCGTCCGTGG
Source organism: Saccharimonadales bacterium (SeqCode) (assembly GCA_035629655.1). GTDB lineage: Bacteria > Chloroflexota > Limnocylindria > Limnocylindrales > CSP1-4 > SPCO01. Next base: position 8,310 of record DASPHN010000305.1, read on the forward strand.
CGCTCGCCCGGCTGACCGGCCCCATCCCGGACCCGGTGACCCAGCGTCCGTCGGTCCCGCCGGCGATCGCCGCCATCACCAGCAAGGCGCTCGCGCGCGAGCCCGAGGCACGCTTCGCGTCGGCCGCGGAGATGGCCGACGCCCTCGAGGCGACCCACCCCGCACCGTCATCGGCGGTGGCCGCGACCGCCGCCGCGGCCGCCGCTGCGGGTGCCGCCGGTGTCGCCCGTTCGAACCCGACGGTCGTCAGCTATCCGCCCGATGCCTACGCCGGCGCGGCCGCCGTGCCGCCGCCGGCCCCAGCCGTCGTCGACGACCCGTCCGACGGGCCCGGTGCGACGGTCTGGATCGCCGGCATCCTCGCGGTGGCACTCCTGGCCGCGATCGCGTTCCTCGTCTTCCAGCTGCTGTCCGGGCCGAACACGGCCCCGCCGACGGACGTCACCGTCCCGAACTTCGTCGGGACCCAGATCGACGACGCCACCCTGCAGGCGACGCAGCTCGGGCTGGAGCTCGTCGCGACCCCGCAGGAGACCGCCGACCGACCGGCCGGCGAGATCCTCTCGCAGGACCCGCCCCAGGGCGAGACGGTCCCGTCCGGCTCGGAGGTCAAGGTGACCGTCGCGGCCGGCCTGGGCAACGTCGCCGTGCCCGACCTCCGCAACCGGACCCAGACGGAGGCCGTGCAGCTCCTCGTCGAGGACGGCCTGCTGCCGGGGACCTCGAGTGAGGACTTCAGCGACATCGTGCCGGTCGGCAGCGTCATCTCCCAGAGCCACCCGCCGGGCACCATCGTGGCGCGAGGCAGCGCGATCGACTACGTCCTCTCGACGGGTCCGGAGCCGACACCGACCCCCACCCCGACGCCCACGCCCACGCCGACCCCGACGCCCACGCCGACCCCCACACCCACGGCCACCCCGACCGAGGCGCCGACGCCGACGCCGACACCCGAGCCGACACCCGAACCGACCCCTGAGCCGACGCCCGAGCCATCGGCCTGAGTCGTCGACCGCGGATCAGCGGTCGAGGTCACCCCATAGGTCCCAACGGGGATCGTCGCTCGAGCGGCCGTGGATCTCCGCGCCGGCCTCGGTGGTCCCGGCGTCGCCCCGGGGGTCATCGGGCACGGCGTCGCGTGTCGGCCGACGACGGGCACGCTCGGGTCGCGTGCCGACCTCGACGAACTCCAGCCGCGCCGATCGTGGGGCGAGTGGGATGGGCGTCTGGCGGATGGGCGGGAAGACGCGAGTCGGGGTGACCGGGAGGTCAGGGGCGGCCGGGTCGCTGGGATCGATCGCCGCAAGCGTCGGGTCGTCGGCGCGTCCCTCCCAGCAGGAACGGATCTCATCACCGACGAGCGGGCTGCGGCCGCGGTCGAGACCGCAGTACCCGAGACTGCCGGCCACCGCTCGACGGAAGTGCCGACACGTCACGCAGGCGGTGGAGGAGCGTCGACAGACCCAACAGCGGGCCGCCTCGGCCTGGGGGGTCCCGCAATGCGGGCATCGCCACATCGGCATGCCCCGATGGTAGCTGCGCCGGGCGGGCCTGTCGACCCGAAGTCGACTTACTTAGTGATCGTGATCGGCGCCGAGTCGGTCGCCCGACCGTGCTCCTCGGACGTCACCGAGACGGCCGCGATCCCGGGGCCCGTGTCCGCACCCGACGGGATCGACGTTCGCCAGACCGCACGGCCGTTCGACCCGGTGCGCACGTCCTCGGTCACGGTCGGGATGCCGGGGATGCTCAGCGTGAACGTCACGATCGCGCCCCCGAGTGCCTTGCCATCCGGATCGGTGATGGTCGCCGTCAACCGGAGCGACGATGGCAGCGAGCCGCGCTTGAACCGGTAGCTCGACGCACTCACCCTCGCCTGCAGCTTGCCCGAGCCGCGACGCAGGTCCAGCTTGAGGGTCTTCTCGTTGCCCGCCGGATCCACCGAGACGAGCTGGATCTGGTTGCTGCCCGTCGTGAGGGGCAGGCTCACGGTGAAGAGGCCGTCGCTGTTCGCCGTGGCGATGAGCGAATCGCCGGTGGTCGTGTTCTTGGCGGTGACCGTCGAGCGTGCCTGGGTCTTGCCCGTGAGCTTGACGGCCTTCGCGTTGACGATCGCCCCGTCCTTGTGGGACGTGAGCTTGAGGCTCGGCTTGGACTGATCGAGCACGTAGCGGACGACGGGCGACGCCTCCGACTCCCCGCCCGGTCCGACGACCGTGACCGTGAAGTCGTTGATGCCCTTGGTCAGGGCCACCGGGATGATGTTGCGGGGACCGGCGGAGAGCGAGGCCTCCTGGATCGGGGCCGACGCCTGGTCCTCGAGTGCGAGGTAGACCCGGAGTCGGTAGTCGGGATCGCCCGAGACGTTCTGCGGCACGGTCACGACGAGGTCCACGGTCTCGGTCCTGGTGTACGGCTCGCTCGGCGATTCGATCGACGGCGCGTCGCTGATCACGACCGGCGTGGCCGAGGGGATCGGCGTCGCGGTCACGCCCTCGATGAAGCCACCGAACGTGGCCCCAAGGCTCGTGGCCACGGTCCCGAGTCCGCCGGCTCCGACGTACAGGACACCGAAGCCCATGGCCACGACCGCCACGGCCAGGGCCACGCGGCCGAGGAACGGGATGCCGCGTGTCCGGCGGATCGGCGTGTGCACGGCCAGCCGACCGGGCGCCGGAGCCCGTGGCCGGACCTTGACCGGAGCGGGACGGCCGCTCGACGGCGGTCGGGGCCGAACGTGCGTGGGCTGCGAGCCGCGCCGGGACGTCATCGTCGCGGATTGTCGCACGAGCGTGCCGCGTCCGATACCGGGCTCACAGCGCCGGCGAACGCGCGTGTCGGAGCGTTGCGGTGCGTTGTACTCTGGCGCGGTCAGCGTGCGTGGCCGGTTGCCGCGCGCCCAAGCGAGGGATGGATGCAGGCCCGCGATCCACGTACCGGTCGACCGGCTGGAAGCCCCGGTGGATCCGGGCGTCCCGGCGCGCCCGGTGCGCGACCGGTCTCGCCCGCGACCGGGCGGCCGGCGTTCGGCGTCGGCCCGATCGCCCGCGTGACCCCCTCGCCCCTCGCCGCTCGCGAGGCCGCCGGCACGACGATGCTGCCGATGGGACCTCGCGGATTCGGACTGCCCAACCTGCGACGCAACGTCTGCCCCCACTTCTACATGACCGGCTCGCGCGGAGCGATCCCCATCCAGGCGCCGCACCTGCTCAAGGCGCTGATCCGCCAGGACGCGAACATCTCGCGCTGCCAGCTACGCGGTGGCGTCCATCTCGACCAGGGCTACGTGAACGATGTGTGCCTCACGCCGAGGTTCAACCAGTGCGTCTTCTACGAGGACGAGCTGACCCGCGAGTGACCGCCACCGGCGCGCCGCTCGGACCGGCGACCTACCACGAGGCCCTCGCGGCCCTGGCCGAGCGCGGACGGTTCGGCATCCGATTGGGGCTTGGTCGGACGCGCGCCCTGCTCCGCGCGCTGGACGATCCACAGCTCGCGGTGCGCGGGGCCCTCGTTGCCGGCACGAACGGCAAGGGCAGCGTCCTGGCGCTCGCCGGCAGCGCGCTGCGTGCGGCCGGCCGACGCGTCGGCGAGACCCCCAAGCCGCATCTCGTCAGCTACCGCGAGCGCGTGCAGATCGACGGGCGACCCATCGACCCGGAGGCGTTCACGGAGCATGTCCGCGCCGTGCTCGCCGTGGCCGACCGCGTCGCGCGCCGCCACGGTGACCCGACCGAATTCGAGCTGCTGACCGCGGTCGTCTTCCGGCACTTCGCGGCGGCCGGCCTCGACGTCGCGCTCGTCGAGGTCGGGCTGGGCGGGCGGCTCGACGCGACCCACGCCTGGGATGGGGGCGTCGCGGCCATCACCAACGTCGACCTCGATCACACCGACCGGCTCGGCCCGACGATCGGGCACATCGCCCGCGAGAAGGCGGCCATCATCGAGCGCGGCGATCTCGCGGTGACCGGTACGACCGGCGAGGCGCTGGCCATCGTCCGACGCCGGGCGTCGCGGCTCGGCGTCCCGTTGACGATCGTCGAGCCGGCACCCCTCGTGGGCCAGGATCGGGACGGCATCGAGGTCGAGCTGCCGCGGCTCGGGCGGACGCGCGTCGGCCTGCGCGGGCGCCACCAGGCGGCGAACGTCGCGGTCGCCGACGCGCTGCTCGACGCCCTCGAGGTGGCCGGCATCGTGAGCGCCGACGACGACGCGAGGCGGCGCGGCTATGCGGCGGCCACGTGGCCCGGCCGGCTGGAGCTCCTCGCGATCGACGACCACGACGTCCTGCTGGACGGCGCCCACAACCCCGCCGGGGCGGCGGCCCTCGCCACGGCGCTGGACGACCTCCGCCCGCACCTGGCGCCCGGGCCCATGACGCTCGTCACCGCCTCGATGGCCGACAAGGACGTCGATGGGGTCGTCGCGGCACTGGCCAACGCGGCCGCGCTCCGCGACGCCACGGTCATCGCGACGAGCGTGGATGTGCCTCGCGCCCTGGCTGCCGAGGACCTCGCCGACCGCTGGCGGGCCGTCCGTCCGAGGGTGGCCGGCGTGACGGCGGTCCACGATCCGATCCGCGCGCTGAAGGCGGCGCTCGACCGACCCGGGCCGACGGTGGTGGCCGGCTCGCTCTATCTTGTCGGCGCGGTCCGGGCGCACCTCGTGGACGATCCGGCCCTGCGCGACCCTCCGCTCGACGAGCCGCATCGGTGACCATGCCGCCACCCATCGCCGGACCACCGCCGCCGACCCGGATCGGCCCCGTCACGTTCCGCTGGGGCGAGCGCACCTTCGTCATGGGCATCCTCAACGTCACGCCGGACTCGTTCTCGGGCGACGGGATGCTGACCGGGGCCGACGGCAAGGTCGACCCGGGCGATGCCGTCGCGCTCGCCCAAGGGATGGTGGACGCCGGGGCCGCCCTCCTCGACATCGGGGGTGAATCGACGCGGCCCGGTCACGCCCCCGTGGACGCCGAGGCGGAGCGTTCCCGGGTCGTCCCCGTGATCGCGGCGATCCGTGCGGCGCTGCCCGGGACCCCGCTGAGCATCGACACGACGAAGCCGGCCGTCGCCGAGGCCGCGCTGGCCGCCGGGGCGGATCTGATCAACGACGTGTGGGGCACCGGCACGGACGACACCATGGCCCGGGTGGCCGCCGCCCACGGCGTGCCGCTCGTCGTGATGCACAATCGGGCCGAGCCCATCTACCGGTCGCTGGTCGCCGAGGTCCTGTCCGACCTCGAGCGCGCCCTGGAACGGGCCGTCGCAGCCGGCGTGCCGGAGGGCGACCTCATCGTCGATCCGGGCATCGGCTTCGGCAAGACCGCCGACCAGAACGTCGCGCTCCTCCGTGAGCTCGAGGCGTTGCGTGTCCTGGGCCGCCCCATCCTTCTCGGCACGTCGCGCAAGTCGACCATCGGCCGGATCCTGGACCTGCCGGCCGACGAGCGGTCGGAGGGGACGCTCGCCACGACGGCGCTCGGGATCGCCGCCGGCGTCGACCTCGTGCGCGTCCACGACGTCCGCGCCAACGTCCGGGCGGCCCGGGTCAGCGACGCCATCGTGCGTGGGACGTGGCGTGCCCCCGAGCCGTCCACCGCGTCCCTCCCCGCGGATGCCACGACCGGAGGTGCCCGATGAGCGATCGCATCGTGCTCACGAACATGCGCTTCGAGGCGCGCCACGGTGCGCACGAGTGGGAGCAGCTGGAGACACAGCGCTTCGAGGTCGATGTCGAGCTGGCACGCGACCTCCAGCCGGCCGGCATCGAGGACGACCTGGATCTCACCGTCGACTACGGGAAGGTGTATTCAGCGGTGCGCCAGATCGTGGAGTCGACGTCGTACAAGCTGCTCGAGGCGCTCGCCGAGGCGATCAGCCAAGAGCTCCTCTCGGGCTTCGACGTGTTCGAGGTCACGGTGCGAATCCGCAAGCCGGAGGTCCGCCTGGGCGGGCCGCTCGACCACGCCTCGGTCGAGATCCGGCGCCAGCGCTCGAGCTGAGCGCCGGCACACACTGGACCGTGGCGACCTAGGGGTTCTCGGGTCGGGTCCCCAGCGTCACGCTGACGGAGATCGTCGAGCCGTCGCGCAGGATCTCGAGGGCCACCGTGTCGCCCGGCGCGAACTGGCTGAGGGTCGCATCGAGCGGATGGTCGCCGTCCACCGACTGGCCGTCGACCTTGGCGATGATGTCGCCGTCCTGCAGCCCCGCGTCAGCCGCCGGCGTGCCCGGCTCCACGGCCGGTCCACCGCCATCCCCACCGCGGATGAGCGCGCCGTCGGCCACGGGCAGCTGATCGCTGTCGGCGAGCTTGCGGGTGATCGTCACGTAGCGGATGCCGATGTACGGCCGGGCCAGCTCCTCGCCGGCGACCGCCTGCTCCATGATGGGCCGCGCGATGTCGATGGGGATCGCGAACCCGATGCCGTTGCTGTCGGCCGCGATGGCGGTGTTGATCCCGACGACGCTGCCGTTGGCGTCCAGGAGCGGGCCCCCGGAGTTGCCCGGGTTGATCGCCGCATCCGTCTGGATGAGGTTGTTCAGCGACTGGTTGCCGTCGGTCGTGATGGACCGGCCCTTTGCCGACACGATGCCGCTCGTGACCGAATTCGAGTAGGTGCCCAGCGGGCTGCCGATGGCGACGACCAGCTGGCCGACCTTGAGCGCGTCCGAGTCGCCGAGCGCGGCGGTCGGCAGGCCCGTGGTATCGACCTTGACGATGGCGAGATCGGTCAGGGTGTCGATCCCGTAGACGGTGCCGGTGAAGCTGCGGCCGTCGAGCAGCTCGACCTCCAGCTCATCGCTGCCTTCCACGACGTGGCGGTTGGTCAGGATCCAGCCGTTCGCGTCGTAGATGACGCCGGAGCCGACGCCGCTCTCGGGGATGACGCCCTGGTTCGTGTCCACGCTGCCACTCGTCGTGATACGCACGACCGCGGGGCTGACCTTGGCAGCCACGGCGATCGTCGCCGACGACTCGTCGATGGTCACGGGCTGGGTGGCGCCGACCTGGGTGCCGCTCGGCGTCGCGGCGGCCGGGACCGCTTGGTCCAGGGCACCACTCGCGTTCAGGGCGACGACAGTGCCACCCGACGCCAGGATGGCCGAGAGGAGGGCGGCCGCGACGACGCTGCCGGAGCCGGCCCGCGAGCTGCCACGGCGGACCGGGGCGACGACCGGACCCGTCGCAGGGGTCGGGGTCGCCGGGACGGGCTCGTACCAGCGCTCGGGCGTGGTCGGCATCGGGTTGTCGTGGCGGGACCACTGCGGACGCGCTTCGGGGGCCGGCGAGTACCGATCGACGCCGCCCGGTCCGGGGGTCGGGGCACCGGCGGCGGTCGGATCGGATCCTGCGGGGAGGTCGTGCCGACGCGTCTGGTCGTCAGCGTCGTCGGGCTGTCGGAAGTCGGTCATGGGGGATTCGGTGTCCTTGCGACGCGGTGGCCGGTGAGCGGCCTGTGGATTCGATGTCTGTCACCCTCAGGGTGCGGGCGACGGATTCATCTGCGACGCGTCGGACGGTGAAGTTTCCGTCATGTTGCCCGTGCTGTCGTGCGGGTCGGCCGGCGCCCCGTCGATGCCGGCTGCGGCGGCGATCCGCTCGGACCCCTCGGCCGCGCTGGCGACGGCTGCCCGGTCCGCGGCCGGGGTGCCGGCCACGGTCCGCGGATCGCTCGGCAGGCTGACGGTGAAGCGACTCCCCGCGCCCGGTCCCGACTCGACCGACACCCGGCCACCGTGCATGTCGACGATGGAGCGCACGATCGCCAGACCCAGGCCGCTGCCGCTGCCCCGTGCCTCGTTCGCCCGGGAGCCCCGGTAGAAGCGCTCGAAGATGTGTGGCAGCTCCGCCTGATCGATCCCGACGCCGGTGTCGACGACATCGATCCGCGCACCGTCCGCGGTGGCGGCCACGGCCACCCGGACCGATCCGCCGCGGGGCGTGAACTTGATCGCGTTGGCGACGAGGTTGCTGACCACCTGGCCGATGCGCGGCGGGTCGTGCCGGATGCGGATCGGGGCATCGGGCAGGTCCACCCGGAGCCCCACGCCGCGCCGGCTCGCCACGCCATCGTTCTGGTGGGCGGCCGATTCGACCGCAGCCCGCAGGTCGTCGGGGCGCAGGTCGAGGAGCACCAGTCCCGAATCGAGCTTCGACAGCTCGAGCAGGTTCTGGGCCAGCCAATCGAGGCGCTCGATCTGGACGCCGCTCGACTCCAGGAACTCGCCGCGCGCCTCCGGGTCGTCGCCGGCCGACTCCATCAGGAGCTGGTTGAAGGTCCGGAGCGCGGCCAATGGCGTCCGCAGCTCGTGCGAGACATCGGCCAGGAAGTCGCGACTCCGGTCCCGATCGCGGCGGCTGATCTCGACGCTCTCGGCGAGGCGGTCGGCCATCGTGTTGAACTGGACGGCGAGCTCTCCGAGCTCCGACGAGCCGGCCTGCAGCGTCGATGCCGGCACCCGGACGGACAGGTCACCCTCGGCCAGCGCCCGGCTCGCTTCCGTCAACTGGCGCAGCGGAGTCGTGAAGCGGCGCGCCAGCATCGCGGACACGACGACGGACAGGCCGAGCGCGAAGAGCGTGATGGCGGCCAACAACCCTGTCACGTTGGCGAGCGCGGTCGCCCGGTACGTGTACGGATTCTCGAGCGTGATCTGCACGGTGTAGCGCTGGTCCACGGCGCCCGCCGCATAGAGCGCATCGGCAGAGGTCCGTTCCTGGGTCTGCCCGACCGCGGGCGGCGCCTCGAGGGCCAGCCGGAACTGCCCGTTGGGTGCCGGTACGAACATGGGCTGCTCGCCGTCGCTGACCATGAACCCGAAGCGGATGATCACGTCGGCCTGGCCGAGCTGGTCCGCGATGAGCTGCCGGACCGTCGGGTCCGTGAGCTGCTCGACGACCGCGGGGTCGAGGACCCCGTCGCGACCGACGACTGGACGAACCACGTCCCCGGTCGTCACGGCATTCTTGGCGAGGCCACGGACATAGACGGCGACCGTCTCGGTGCGGACCCCGAGGTCGGCGCGCTGCTGACTGGTGAAATAGTCATCGAGCCGATTGATGACCAGGACCGAGACGAGCGACAGCGTCAACGCCAGGACCGCGACGAACGCGACGGTCAGTCGGCCCTGGAAGGTGCGCGGCATGAGCCGCCGAGATCGCGGACGTGAGCCACCCGCCGAGCCGGGGGAGCCGGGCCGGCCGCTCGAGGCCGCGGGATCAGCGCTCGGCGAAGGCGTAACCGACACCTCGGACCGTCAGGACGAAGACGGGCACGGCCGGATCGTCCTCGATCTTCTCGCGCAGATGGCTGACGTGGACGTTGATCGTCTTCTCGTCCTGGTCGAGGGCCTCGTAGTCGCGCAGCAGCTCGAGCAGCTCCGAGCGGGTATAGACCCGGCCCGGGCGCGAGGCGAGATGGCGGAGGATCTCGAACTCGGTCGGGGTCAGGCTCACCCGCCGCGGGCCGCGCGAGACGCGTCGTCGCTCGAGGTCGATGATGAGGTCCCGGTGGCGGATCACCCGGCCCCCGCCGGCGTCGGCAAGCTCGCCGTAGGAACGGCGCAGGAGCGCCTTGATCCGGCTGAGCAGCTCGCGCAGGCCGAACGGCTTGGTCAGGTAGTCGTCCGCGCCGAGCTCGAGGCCGATGACCTTGTCGACCTCGTCGTCGCGGGCGGTCAGCACGAGGATCGGCATCTTGGCGCCCGCCGCGCGGACGCGACGGAGGACCTCGAAGCCATCGATCCCCGGCAGGCGGACGTCGAGGACGACGAGGTCGGGCGCCTCGCGGGTCGCGATCTCGAGGCCCTCTTCGCCGGAGCGGGCGACCTCGACGTCGTAGCCCTCCTGCTGGAGGGCGTACTGGATGCCACGCGCGACGGCGTGCTCGTCTTCGACGATGAGGATGGTGGCGGCCACGGCGCGATGCTACACCGAGTCGGCCGAGCGCCCGATGCGGTGCATCGGCGTCTCGCCATCCTCGTGGTACCCTACGCTCCCGCATCGGGCGCCTCGCCATCTCCGGCCCCGCCGGCGAGCCGCAGCCCGACCATTTCGAACGACCACCCACACGAACCCACCACGCCGAGGTCCCGATCCATGTCCACTGCCCGTCCGACGCTGGCCGCC
>DASPHN010000306.1:0-5076 GCA_035629655.1 Saccharimonadales bacterium (SeqCode)
CGAGCTATACCAGGACGGCATCGCACCCACGCTCGTCGTGACCGGCGGCAAGGCGGCCGGCGACCGGACGACCGAGGCCGAGGCCGCCCGGGGATACGCGATGCGCCATGGCGTCGAGGCCGACGACATCCTCGTGGAGGACGAGAGCCGGACCACGCTCGCCAGCATCCACGGCGTGTCCGCGCTCATGGATGAGCACGAGCTCGAGTCGGCCCTCTTCGTCTCGGACCCGACCCACATGCTCCGTGTCCTGCGCATGGCGGCCGATGCCGGGATCGATGCTCGCGGCTCGCCCACGATGACGAGCCCGATCGAGCAGGACACCGCTGCCTGGGTCGACGCGGTCGCCCACGAGGTCGGTGGTCTGGGGGTCTACTTCGTGACCGGGACGTCGCCCTGACCGCAGCAAAGTACCCCCTTGGCGGTCTGGGTTTGGCCTCGTATACTGTGCCAAAACCCCTGCCGATACGGGACCGCCCGAGTTCCCCTGGCAGGACTCCATGCTCCTAGCCCAGCCGCCCGTGCCCAGCGTCGTAGCCAGTGAGGGAGCCCGTGAAGCAGGCCGAAGATGCCGCCTTCGTCGATCTGATCGCCTGCGAGCGTGACTGTCGCAATTGCAGCTACGCAGCCGCACTCGACTGTGACGGCAACTGCGGCGTGTGCCCCCACAACGGCTACTGTCCCTGCGTGAACCCCGTCGTCGCCCGAAGCAAGACGGCGCTGCGGCTCATCGAGCTGCGCCCGATCCTGCTCCAGGATCTTCAGGTGCGGAACTAGGTGGACAGCTCCACCATCCGCGACCTGGCTGAACGGATCCGGTCGACCTCGGGGCGTCTTTGACCTCGAGGCCAAGCAGGAGCGGGTCGGCCAGCTCGACACGCTGACCCAGGAGCCGGGCTTCTGGGACGACCAGCGGAGCGCCCAGAAGATCCTGCGCGAGGCCGATGGCCTGCGCACCGAGCTCGACACCTGGCGTGAGCTGCTGTCGCGCGCCGGGGATCTCGAGGCCGCCGTCGAGCTGCTCGACGAATCCCCCGATGCCGACCTGGCGGCCGAGCTCGATCGCGACGCCGCATCCCTCGAGACGGATTTCGGGCGCGAGCGCACGGCGCTGCTCTTTTCTGGCGACCACGACGAGCGCTCAGCCATCCTGACCATCAGCGCCGGGGCCGGCGGAACCGAGGCCACCGACTGGGCCGAGATGCTGCTGCGCATGTACCTGCGCTGGGCCGAGCGGCACCGCTTCTCGACCGAGATCATCGACCAGCAGGAGGGAGAGCAGGCCGGCCTCAAGAGCGTGACCGTCGAAGTCGACGGACGGCGCGCCTACGGCTGGTTGCGCGCCGAGCGCGGCGTGCACCGGCTCGTCCGCATCAGCCCATTCGACTCGCAGAAGCGGCGGCAGACGACGTTCGCACTCGTCGAGGTCCTGCCCGAAGCCGACGAGGACGTCGAGATCGAGCTCGACTGGGACGTCATCCGGGTCGATACCTATCGATCGCAGGGTGCCGGCGGCCAGCACGTCAACAAGACCGATTCGGCGGTGCGCCTGACCCACCTGCCGACGAACATCGTCGTCCAGAGCCAGAACGAGCGATCGCAGACCCAGAACAAGGAGAACGCCACCAAGGTCCTCAAGTCGCGCCTGCTGGAGCTCGCGCTCGAGGAGAAGGAGGCGGAGATCCGCAAGCTCAAGGGTGAGCACGTCGAGGCCGGCTGGGGCAACCAGATCCGGAGCTACGTGCTGCATCCCTATCAGATGGTCAAGGACCTGCGGACCGCGTACGAGACCGGCAACACGACGGCCGTCCTCGACGGCGACCTCGACGCGTTCATGCAGGCGGAGCTCGAACGCCTCGCCACCGGCGGGGAGTGGCGCGGGGACCCGGCCGAAGTCGAAGCCTCGTGACCGCCACGGCGGAACTGACCTACCGCCCCGTGGCGGTCGACGAGCTCGCGGCCTGCGCCGACGTGTGGCGGCATGGCATCAATGACTACATCCGGCGGCTGAACCAGGCCGACGTGCCCGAGGAGGTCGGACCGCTCATCCGGCTGTACACCCACCTCCAAGCCACCGACCCCGAGCGTTTCGTGGTCGGGACGGTCCCCCGCGAGGAGGTCGGCGGGGCCGGCGGGGCCGGCGAGGCCGGCGAGCGGATCGTGGCCTTCGCCGCGGCCGTGCAGCGCGAGCACCTGTGGTTCCTCTCCATGTGCTTCGTGCTGCCGGAGTTCCAGCGGAGCGGCGTCGGGCGGGCCCTCCTCGACCACGTCCTCCCGCCGGACGGCGATGAGACGGTCCGCGGGACCGCGACGGACAGCGCCCAGCCGGTGAGCAACGCGCTCTACGCGTCGCTCGGGATCGTGCCGCGCGTGCCGCTGCTGAACCTCATCGGTCTGCCCGCACGACCCGAGGCGTTCGACCCCCTGCCGACCGGCGTGCAGCCGGTCCCGTTCGAGGACCTTGCCGGCCCGGGCACGGGCGGCGATGGCCACCGGCGCCTGGCCGAGACCGTCGATGCCATCGATCGCGAGGTGCTGGGCGTGGCCCATCCGGTCGATCACCGGTTCCTGCGCCAGGAGGGCCGGCGCGGCTGGATGTACCACGGTCCGGATGGATCGCCGATCGGGTACGGCTACGCGAGCGAGGCCGGCCGAGTCGGGCCGGTCGCCGTCCTCGATGGCGCGCTCTTGTCGGCCGCGCTCGGACACCTGACCTCAGCGGTCATCCCGCGCGGCGCGTTCGCCCTGTGGCTGCCCGGGACCGCCGATCGGGCCGTGGTGCCGGCCCTGCGCGCCGGATTCCGTCTTGACCAGTTCCCGATCCTGCTGTGCTGGGACCGGCCGTTCGCCGACCTGACCCGCTACCTGCCGATCTCCCCTGGACTGCTCTAGACCCGTCCGGACCGGACCATCGTCCGGGGGTCGCTGGTCCGCTCGTCCCGTTTGCCGCGCCCGTGGACCGATGGTAGCCTCGTGCGGACGTGCCTCCTCTCCTGTGCCCGCGGACGGAGTCGCACCCAGCCCCGACCCGTGGCGGCCCGCGCCACGACGGTCCGCCCGCGGAGTAGCCCTTCTGTGACCACCGCACCCGCGCCCCCGGCGGCGCGCTCACTTCGACGCCGCTTCCTGGACCGCGGTCGCGATCAGGCCGTCCAGGACCGAGCCGTCCTCGTCCTGCACGACGTCATGAAGCAGTACCCGAATGGCAAGGTCGCGCTGCGCGATGTCGACCTCGTCATCCCGGAAGGCGATTTCGTCTTCCTCGTCGGGCCGTCGGGGGCCGGCAAGTCGACGATCATCAAGCTGCTCATCCGCGACGAGATCGCGACCCGCGGCGACGTCGTCCTCGACGGCCAGGACCTTGCCCGCCTGCCACGTCGCCAGGTCCCGAAGATGCGCCGCAAGATCGGGATCATCTTCCAGGACTTCAAGCTGCTGCCGACCAAGACGGTCTGGGAGAACGTGGCCTTTGCGCTCGAGGTCACCGGGCACCCGCGTCGCCAGATCCGGCCGGCGGTGGACCGGGTGCTCGCGATCGTCGGGCTGACCGCGCAGGCGAAGCAGATCCCCTCACAACTCTCCGGCGGCGAGCAGCAGCGCACGGCGATCGCCCGGGCCCTCGTCCACGACCCGCGGCTGATCATCGCCGACGAGCCCACCGGCAACCTCGACCCGCTCATCAGCTGGGAGATCCTGCAGCTCCTCCTGCGCATCAACGAGCTGGGCGTCACGGTCCTCATGGCCACCCACAACGCCGAGGTCGTGACGGCCCTGCGCAAGCGCGTCGTCGCCCTCGAGGAGGGGCGCGTCATCCGCGACGAGGTCGGTGGGGCGTATCACCGTGAGGACTGAGGGGTGATCACCTTCGTCGTCTTCAGCATCAGGCGGGCCTGGCAGGGCTTCTGGCGCAACGCGATCATGAGCCTGGCCGCCACGGCCACCATGGTCCTGATGCTCCTCCTGCTCGCCGGCTTCTGGATCATCCAGACCGGGCTGCTGGCCGGCCTGGAGTTCACCGAGCAGAAGGTCGAGGTCGTCGCCTACATCCAGCCCAACGCGACCGATACCCAGGTCGGGCAGCTCCAGTCGGACCTCCAGACCATGCCCGAGGTCGAGACCGTCACCTTCATCACCCGCGACGAAGCGCTCGACCGATTCCGGGAATCGATGGAGGCCCAGGGCCGCGAGGATCTGACCCAGTACCTGGACAGCAACCCGCTCTACGCCAGCCTGGAGGTCAAGCTCGTCGACCCCACGGCCATCCGTGAGGTGGGCGACGTGCTCCGCGAGGACCCGGCCGTCCGCAACGTGATCAACATCGAGGACCTCGTCGAGCGGGTCCTCACGATCACGAACATCCTGCGCACGGGCGGCACCGTCCTGCTGCTCGTCGTCGGTGTCATCGTGCTGTTCATCATCATCAACACGATCCGCCTGGCCGTGACGGCGCGGGCCGAGGAGATCGAGATCATGCGGCTCGTCGGAGCGTCCGACGCGTTCATCCGCTGGCCCTTCGTCTTCGAAGGCGCGTTCGTCGGGTTCCTCGGGGCGGCCATCACCCTGGCCGTGCTGGCCGCCGCGGCCGAGCCGTTGAGTGGCTTCATGCTCGAGTTCTTCCGCATCCTGCCACTCCAGGTCGGGTCCCTGACCCGTGACCTGTTCACGCTGGTGATGGGCGCCGGCGTCGGGCTCGGCATCATCGGCTCGTGGGTCTCGGTGCGGACCTACCTCATCCGCTAGGACCGGCCCAGCGAATCAGGGGACGACCGGGTCAGGGGCCGCCGGCCCTGTCCGGTGTACCGTTTGCCACCCGTCGCCGTTCCCACGAGGTCCGACCCCCGCCATGTCGCCGCTCGACCCGCCGCCTGCCGATTCCCTCGAGGTCCCCGTCGCGCCGGTGACGGCAGCCGGGTCACCCGACCGGCGCAGCCCGATCCTCCTCGTCTCGATCATCGTCGTCGCCCTGCTCGCTGGCGGGGCGCTCTTCATGTCCGGCTACTCCATCGGGCGCCAGGCCGCCGTCGAACCGGGCACGCCCGTCAGCGAGGACGAGGCGTTCCGGCCGTTCTGGGACAC
>DASPHN010000307.1:0-6611 GCA_035629655.1 Saccharimonadales bacterium (SeqCode)
CGCGTCCATCCGGCTGGATGCGCGGCCAGGCGATCGAGAAGCGGTAGGCACCGAGGCCAAGCTCCGCCATGAGGTCGATGTCCTCTGCCCAGCGGTGATAGTGATCGGCGGTCACGTCGGCATGCTCGTCATTCGCGATCCGACCGGGCGTATGGCTGAACGTGTCCCAGATCGACGGGCCGCGGCCGCCCTCCTGGACACCGCCTTCGACCTGGTATGCCGAGGTGCCGGCACCCCAGAGGAAGTCCCGCGGCACACGCATGGCGACCGTCGGCCGATCCGCTGTCACGACGCCGCTCGCACATCGGCGATCGGAGCCGAGGGCGGCCGGCAGACGATGACCTCGAGCGTCCCCACCGGTTCCAGCTCGAGCTCCGGCAGAGAGGCGGCGGGCACGACGAACGTGGCGCCTCGCCGGACCTCCAGCGAGCGGCTCCCGACCCGGCCGATCCGCCCGGCGCCCGCCGTGACGACGCCGATCGCGAGGTCGGCATCCGCCTCGGTGTAGGGACGCGCGGTCCCGGACACGACCAGTCGCTCGGCACGGAAGAAGGCGTCGGCCGCGGGCGGCAGCAGCGGTCGTCTCAGCCACCCGTCCCCGTGGACCGCAAGGCCGCCCCCGAGCGGACCCCGGAGCCCATCGAGGTCGGCCTCCGACAGGGCACGGCGATCGATGGAGTCCATGGCCACCTCCCAGCCGAGGCCCAGGTGGGCATCGGCTGGGGTGATCGGCACGCCTTCGGTCTCGAGCAGGATCGAGAAGTCGGTGGGCTCCTGGAGCTCCAGCAGGAACACGCCCGCGCCGATGGCGTGCGGCGTCCCGGCGGGCACGAGCCAGACATCGCCGACGGTCGCCGGCCGGGCATGGAGGGACTCGAGCAGACCGGTGGACGCTGGGCTGTCCAGCCAGCGGCGGAGTCGCGGAGCGTCGGTCTCCTCGTGAAAGCCGAGTCGGACGTTCGGTGGTGGCGCACCGGGTTGCTCCCGCGTCGCGAGGACGATCCACGCCTCGGTCTTGCCGAAGGCCGAGCCCAGGTGGCGGCGAGCGAACGAGCGATCGGGATGGACGTGGACCGGCAGCCGAGCCCCCGCGTCGAGCAGCTTCACGAGGAGCCCCGTGGTGTTCCCGGTCGGGTCGGCCGGGGCCGGCCCGAGCACGCCGAGCGGATCGGCCTGGATCAGGTCGAGGAGTGGCCTGGACCGGCCATCGACGACCACCGTCCCGATCCCGACGTCCGATGACGCCACGCCCGGTGCGCTCCAGGCTCTCGTCGTGGAGGCGACCCAGTCCTCGGGGCCGGCGCCGATCGCCTGGTCGCCGAGGTCCCGGAACGCATCGAGCTGTTCTCCGCCCGGATAGAAGCGCGCCACGCGATGGGGCGGCGCAAGCCAGGGCTCGAGGGTCGGTCGCTCAGGCATCGTCCAGCTCCGGGAGGTCCGCGGCCTGGTCCGCGGCCGACAACAGGAGCCCCAGGCACCAGGCATGCGACAGCTCCCCGACCGAGCCCTGGGGGCCGCCGTACCGCGTCTGGTGGTACCGCTCGGCCATCATGCCTCGCCGCGCCCCGAGGTCCCCATCGTGCCGAGCCAGCCCCTGGCGAGCGGCAGCGAAGAGCTCGCGCGCGCGGTCCAGGTAGTGGCCATCGCCGCTGAGGCGTGCCAGCCGGACCATCTCAGGCTGGCAGATCAACCCGTAGGTGTGCAGGTGCTGGTTCGCGGGCGACGCCTGGTCGAGGCCACGCGATCGGAAGCCGCGATCCGCCAGGACGGTCCCGGCGGGAAACGCGACGTCGTACGCATAGCGGAAGGTCAGCATCCAGTCGGCGGCCATCGTGGCCGAACGGAGCCAGCGTGGTCGAGCGGGGCCGTCGCCTGCCGCCTCGGTCAGCGCGACGTAGGCCATGACGGCCGCGTAGCCATCCTCGGATGTCGGACCGAGGTCGACGTCCTCCGGTGCGCCGGCCAGCCGGCCGTCCTCGACCGCTCCCGCGTAGGCGTCGCCGGCGCGCTCCGCCGCCTCGAGGAGCGCGGCGTCGGAGCCACGCCGCCCCGCCTCGACGAGCGCCGGCACCCACGCAAGGCCCGCCGTGCCGGACCATCCCTGGATCTCGCCGGTGCGGCCGTTCCAGGCGCTCGGGACCCGCCCATCGGCAGCCTGCGCCCCCAGCACGAACGCGAGGTTCGATGCCACCGCCCGCGCCCAGTCGGGGTGCGGCCGGCCGGCCGACGCCTCGGCGTCGAGCGCACGGCCCATGAACAGCGTGGCCTCGGCCAGGGTTCGGCTGTGAAGCGCATCGGGACCCGGCGTCCAGCCTTTGCCCCAGCCCGCTGTGGCGGACCACTGCCCCCAATACGTGCCGCACGGAGCCAGGTTCGCCGCGATCGCGTCGAGGACGGCCGTCCCGGCGGCCCGCGCGGCCGCGTCGTCGACCCGACGCCCGTGGGCCAGGAGGGCGGCGGCGGTCGGGGCGCCACTCAACCAGGCGACGTGCATCGCCGCCCGATCACCCGTCTCGGCTCGGCGGTCGTCGCCATGCCGATCGAAGGCAGCGGTCTCGTACAGGGCGGCACGATCGGCGTGGTAGTGCCAGCGCAGAAGGCCTTCGGCCGCCAGCTGCGCAGTCGTCGCTCGATCGTTCGTCGGCTCGACCGCGACCCCGTCGTCGAGCCACGCCCCGACGTCACGCACGACCGGACGCCACGCGCCGGCGTGCGGCTCCGCGAGATAGACCCGATAGCGGACTTCGCTCCTGACGCTCGGCAGCCACCTGGCGAGCAGGCGCTCCGCCGGCCCAGGGGTGGCGTCGCCCGTGTAGGCGACCGGCGACTCTGCGGCCGGCAGGTCCAGGTGCAGCTCGGTGGTCATCCCATCCGACCCGAACCCGAGACCCGTGAGGCCGAGAGTCGTCCGTGGCTGCGCGGCCAGGACCGCGAACGTCGTGTCGTCGCGGGCGCCCACGGCCGGCATGGCTGCTCGATCGGAGCGAAACGACCAGCTGGACGCCGCGAACGGATCGGACGAGCCATCGGACGAGACGGCGCTGCCCGATGGGATCCATCGGGGGTAGCGCGCGCGGCTCTCGGCCGGCCGATTCTCCCCATAGAAGAGCCCGGGGATCAGCCACTCGGGATCCGCGACCGCGTGTAGCCGAATCGACACCGAGAGACCGGCATCCAGCGGCTCGCCGCCGAGCAACCACACGGCCAGGCGGACGTCCCAGTGCGGCACCGGATCGGTCACTGGGACCCACGTCGCCTCCGCCGCGAACCGCTCGCCCGTCCCGGTGAGCCGGAACCCGCCATCGGGGTGGCCCTCGACACGATCGATGGGGATCCGATCGCATCGGCTCCCGGCGTCGACCCAGACCTCGGCCAGACACGGGACCTCCACGGTGGGCCCAGGGCGTCCGTTCGGAGCCGGCACCACGAGGCCGCCGGCCGCGGAGCGAGTACCGGCTGGGACCGCTGGCGCACCGGCACGCATGGTCATGGGCGCGTGCCCGCGAGCGGGACCGGCTCCGGGCCCCTGACCACGTCCGCGGTGAGGACCAGCGGGGCGACGTTCCACCCCGAGGTCACGAGGCGTCTGCCCGCCGACGCGGCGTCGGCCCAGTCCACGGCGAGGGCGCGGTGCTCTCCCGGCAGCAGGTGGAAGCCGCCGTCTTCGACCTCGGCCCAGCCCGCGCACTCGATCGGGCGGTCATCCTCGATCCGCACGCCGACCGCCGTTGGGCCCCCGCGATGGACGAGCCGCACGAGCCAACGGTCCGGCGTGGCCGGGTCGACGACGGCCGTCGCCTCGACCGTCGCGCTCGGCATGTCCAGCAGTGCTGCAAGGTCGTCACCGCTGCTCAACAGGTATCGAGCGCCCGCGGCGACGTCGCCATCCGGCGACTCGAGGCGCAGGTCGAGCATCAGCAGTGCCTCGCCCGCGGCTGGACGAAGGTCATCGCGCGGCAGCAGCTCGACGGGGCGTTCGTCGGCGAACCGCGCCGATCCCAGCACCTCGTCGACGATGCGTCCGTCGAGGGCCACGAGCCGACGGCGGACGACCGCCTCCCGGAGCGCGCCGGTGGTGCTCCACGCCCAGACCGAGACGGCCCAGGCGGACCGGCCGCCGAGCACGGGAGCGTCGATCTCGGCGCAGATCACGGTCGGTCGGTACGTCCGCGCGACCGCGTGGAAGGCCGGCTTGGGATCGCCCCGGTGGTCCACGACGGAGGTGCACCACGCATTGGGGTACGACTCGTTGAGCTGCCAGGGGATCGCCCCGCTCTGGCGCGGGGCACGGCGCCGGTCTGCCTCCACCGCGTAGCGAAGCCCCTCCGCCTGCAGCCACTGGCTCCCCCGACGCAGTGATTCGAGGTCGGTCAAGCGGCCACCGAAGCTCGCCTGGACGAGCGGCTCGTTGATCCACCAGTCGCCGAGGTGGCGATAGACGGCATTCGCGCGCGTCGCGGGCCAGCGGTGCTCCGGCTCGATCAAGCGCGCATGCGATCGACGGTTCGTCATCCCTTCCACGCCGAACTCGCTGTGGAAGAGCGACGTGCCAGCGTCATAGAGGGCGTGGTGCCGGTCGAGGCCCTGGTGCTCCCACGGTCCGTGCACGTCGTGCAGGCCGTCCGGATCGGCTGCGATCGACTCGACGGTGTTGGCGAAGCGCGGGCCCGATGGTGACGTCGGAAGCCAGGCTCGGTCGGGATCGAGGCGCTCGACGACACCTCGCAACGCTCCCAGGACCGGCGCGCCGTCGTCGAGCGGGCCGTCCGGTCCCTGGAGCTCGTTGCCACCACACCACACCGCGAGGGAGGGATGGTTGCGGCGCAGCGGCACGATCTGCTCCGCTTCGCGGGTCATCAGCTGGACGAAGGCATCGTCCTCGGCCGGCCGACTTTCCAGTCCCGAGCTGGACTGGGCGAACTCCTGCCAGACCAGGAGCCCCAGCCGGTCGCACGTGTCATAGAAGGCCGCCGTCTCGATGAGCCCTCCGCCCCACACACGGAGGAGATTCGCCCCGCTCGAGGCGGCCAGCCGTAGCAGATGGGCCAGCCGCTCCGGGCGCGGGACGCCGTACATCGTGTCGGTGGGGACCCAGTTCCAGCCGTTCACGTACATCGGGCGGCCGTTGACCTCGAAGGAGTAGCCGCGCGCGCCGGCCGGCGCCCCGGGGTTCGCACGCAGGTGCACCGTCCGGAACCCGACCGGCACGGTCGTCTCGTCGACGTTGCCGTCATGGTCGGTCGCCCGCACGGTCAGCCGATGGATCGCCGGTCGGCCGAGCCCGTTCGGCCACCACAGCGCGGGCCGACGGATGCCCAGCTCCGCGTGGGCCGCCGACCGCGGACCGACTCGCTGGGTGGCCACGGCACCGGTCGCCACGATCGCTTCGTCCGGGTCGGTCAGCTGCAGCTCGACCTGCACCCCGTCCGATGGCGCATCGACGGTGACCTCGACGCCGACCGCCGCGTCGGCGAGATCGTCCGAGAGTCGCGGCCGCGCCCAGACATCGACGATCCGGACCGCACCCACGATCGCCGTCACGGACTGCCAGATCCCCTGATGGATGAGTCTCGGGCAGAAGTCCCAGCCGTAGCCCATCCGGGACTTGTGGACCCGGACCCGACTCGTGCGGCCGACCTGCGGCTCGACATCCGGCGCAGGCTCGATGACCACCGCCAAGGCGATCGGGGCGGCTGGCGCGGACGCTCTCTCGAGCAGCGGCTCCGTCAGGTCGACCTCGAACGGCGTGAACATGCCCTCGTGGCGGGCGACGGGCACCCCGTCGACGAACACGTGGGCGGCGTGGTCCACGCCATCGAACCGAAGCCAGGCGCGCTCACCGCCTCGCAGCTTCGGCCGATCCCAGGAGCGCCGGTAGAGCCACGCGCGTGTCGCCACCCATTCGAGCGAGCGGGTCGCGCGCTCGTGGTACGGATCCGGGACGTCGCCGGCCTGCCAGAGATCGTCCACGACGGAGCCGGGGACGCGAGCCGGCAGCCAGCCGTCACCGGATGCATCGATCCGCGCGGCCGCCGCGAGCGCCGCTTCGAGCCCGAGGAAGCCGCGGACCTGCCAGTCGGGCCCGTCGAGCGAGATCGTCGTCGTCCTCAACCCTGCCCGACGGCCGGCTCCGGATCGACCGGCCGCTCCAGGAGGTCGACCTCGAACGGCGCACGATCCACATCACGCGGAACCTGGAAGGTCCGGATCTCGAACGCGCCGATCTCCGCGGCGAACGACCGGTCCCAGGCAGGCAGGTCGACCCGAGCGGCTGCGGGGCGACCGGCCGTCTCGACGAGTCTCACGATGAGGTCGTCTCCGTGCTCGGCGACCTTCAGCGCTCCGACGACGAGGTGATCCGGCATCACCGACACGTACGACGCGCGCCGCGGGAGCGGACCGGCGTGATAGGACTCGAGAAGGACCGTCGGACGCTGGTTCAGCTCGAGCGAGTGGCGGGTCAGGCGCGCCTCCGCCCAGGAGCCCTGATGGGGCACGAGACCGAGGGTGAACCGCTGCAGACCCTGGTCCTGGAACTGGTACCGAACGCCCTCTCTCGGGGTCATCGGCTCGTGGTGCGCGTAGATGGGGCTGCGGACCGCCGTCACTCC
>DASPHN010000308.1:0-2794 GCA_035629655.1 Saccharimonadales bacterium (SeqCode)
CAGGTCGAGTTCGCGAGCGAGCACTGGTTCCGCCTCGCCGCGGCGACGCTCGCCAGCATGACCCGCTCGGCCGGGCTCGCCACGCCGGCCAAGCCGCGCTCCGCCCACATCCGGCGGGTCGATCTTGTAGTGGTCAACGAGCGCATGGCCAGCCTCATCCTCGTCCTCCGGGAAGGGGCGATCAAGCAGGCCGCGGTCACCCTCGACGACGGGGACGACACGGACCAGGCGACGCTCAACCAGGTCTCGGGGCTGCTGAACGAACGCCTGACCGGCCTCGATGCCAACCATGCCTCGACGATGCTCGCTCGGCTGTCCGACGACGTCCAGCTCGAGCGCGTCGCCCGCCGGGTCGGCGAGCGGATCGTGCGCATCCTCCGCGAGTACGACGCGGCAACCATCGACGACGTCTTCAGCGATGGCCTGCTCAACGTCATGGAGGCGCCAGAGTTCGCCCAGAGCGACAAGCTCCGGCGCGTCTTCACGGCCCTCGAGAACCGGGTCTACCTCGGAGAGCTCGTGGGGAACGTGGCGGACGCTGGGCGGATCCAGATCTATATCGGTGGCGAGAACGAGCCCGACGAGATGCACGGCGTGTCGCTGGTCCTCGCCCCGTACGGGCGGCCGGGCCACGCGATCGGCGTCGTCGGCGTGCTCGGCCCCACGCGCATGAGCTACCCCCAGGCGATCGGCACGGTCCGGTTCGTGTCGAGCCTGATGAACGAACTGGTGGATCACCTGTATGCCTAGTCACCCACAGGGGCCGCGTACCCGCGCCCAGGAGCGAGCCGATGAGCTCGACATCAGCCCGACCAAGCTGCTCGAGGACATCGAGGCCATGCGCGCCGAGACCGACGCGGCGCGGACCCAGGCTGACGACTACCTCGCGGCGCTCCAGCGCGAGCGGGCCGAATTCCTCAACTTCAAGCGCCGCACCCAGGAGGAGCGCCTGCGCGACCTCGGGCTCGCGGCCGAGGACCTCATCCGCAAGGTGCTGACCGTCGCCGACGATTTCGACCTGGCCATCGAGAAGCGGCCGGACTCGATCGCCGCGGACCCGTGGTTCGAGGGCGTCAGCGCCATCGATCGCAAGCTCCGCGTCCTGCTCGACAGCGAGGGCGTGACGCCCATCGACGCCGCGCCCGGGACCCGGTTCGATCCCCGTGAGCACGAGGCCATCGCCAACGTGCCCGGAACGGGCCGCCCCGAGGGCGAGATCGTCGAGCTGGTCCGGCGCGGTTATCGACTGCGAGACCGTGTCCTCCGGCCGGCCCTCGTGGCCGTCGCCGCGGCGCCGCCCGACGAGACCCCGGACCCCATCACCACCGACCGACCCAACTAGACCGACTCACGAGGAGCACACACACGATATGGGCAAGATCATCGGCATCGACCTCGGCACGACGAATTCCGTCGTCGCCGTCATGGAGGGCGGCGAGCCGACCGTCATCGCCTCGGCGGAGGGCGGGCGCACCATCCCGAGCGTCGTCGCCTTCACGAAGACCGGCGAGCGGCTGGTCGGACAGCTGGCCAAGCGCCAGGCCGTCACCAATCCCACCAATACCGTCTACTCCATCAAGCGCTTCATGGGCCGTCGTTGGGACGACCCCGAGGTCAAGCGCTCCAAGGAGCTCGTCCCGTACACCGTCGAGAAGGACCCCAAGTCCGACGGCGTCGCGGTGAAGCTCGCGGACGGCAAGGTCTACACGCCGCCCGAGATCAGCGCGATGATCCTGCAGAAGCTCAAGACGGACGCGGAGGCCTATCTCGGCGAGAAGATCACCGAGGCGGTCATCACCGTCCCCGCCTACTTCGACGACACGCAGCGCCAGGCCACGAAGGACGCCGGGCGGATCGCGGGCCTCGACGTCAAGCGGATCATCAACGAGCCCACCGCCTCGGCCCTGGCCTACGGCCTGGACAAGAAGGGCGACGAGAAGATCGCCGTCTACGACCTGGGTGGCGGCACGTTCGATATCTCGATCCTCGAGCTCGGTGAGGGCGTCTTCGAGGTCAAGGCGACCAACGGCGACACGCACCTCGGCGGCGACGACTTCGACCAGCGCGTCATCGACTGGCTGCTGGCCGAGTTCAAGAAGGATCAGGGCATCGACCTGGCCAAGGACCAGCAGGCCCTGCAGCGCCTCAAGGAGGCCGCGGAGAAGGCGAAGATCGAGCTGTCCAGCACGGCCTCGACCGAGATCAACCTGCCGTACATCACGGCCGACGCGACGGGTCCCAAGCACCTCGTGGTGACGCTCACCCGGGCCAAGCTCGAAGACCTCGTCGACGATCTGGTCAACAAGACCGAGGGCCCGGTCCAGGCTGCCCTGAAGGATGCCGGCCTCAAGCCCGGCGACATCGACGAGGTCATCCTCGTCGGCGGCATGACCCGCATGCCGGCCGTCGTCGAGGCGGTCAAGAAGATGTTCGGCGGCAAGGAGCCCCACAAGGGCGTCAACCCGGACGAGGTCGTGGCCATCGGGGCGGCGATCCAGGCCGGGGTCCTGGCCGGTGACGTCAAGGACGTCCTGCTCCTCGACGTGACGCCGCTGTCGCTCGGCATCGAGACGCTGGGCGGGGTCATGACCAAGCTCATCGAGCGCAACACGACGATCCCGACCTCGAAGTCGCAGGTCTTCTCGACCGCGAGCGACTCGCAGTCGCAGGTCGAGATCCACGTCCTGCAGGGTGAGCGCGACTTCGCGGCCGACAACAAGACGCTCGGCCGGTTCATCCTCGACGGCATCCCGCCGGCCCCGCGAGGGGTGCCCCAGATCGAGGTCACGTTCGA
>DASPHN010000309.1:0-15964 GCA_035629655.1 Saccharimonadales bacterium (SeqCode)
TCGCGCATCGCCTTGGTCCAGAACCGGCTGTACATGAGGTGCATCACCGCGTGCTCGGCGCCCCCGGTGTACTGGTCGACGGGTGTCCAGGCCGCCGCGAGACCGCCGTCGAGCGGCCCGTCGTCCTTGTCCGGCGCCAGGTACCGATACCAGTACCAGGAGGAGTCGATGAACGTGTCGAACGTGTCGGTCTCGCGCCGCGCCGGGCCGCCACACTTGGGACAGGTCGTGTGCAGGAAGGTCTCGTCATGGTCGAGCGGGTTGGAGCCGCTGCCGTGGTAGTCGACCGTCTCGGGCAACAGCACCGGCAGGTCCGCATCGGGCACGGGGACGATGCCGTCGGTCGGGCAGTAGACCACCGGGATGGGCGTCCCCCAGTAGCGCTGGCGGCTGATCAGCCAATCGCGCAGGCGATACGTGACCTTGGGCTGCGCGGCGCCCTGCTCGGCGAGTGCCGCGACGATCGCCGCGCCGCCCTCATCGGCGGGGAGGCCATCGAACCGGCCGCTGTTGATGAGCACCTCGTCCGACGCGTGGGCGACGTACGCCTGGGCCAGTGGGGCGTCGGGATCGGTCCCGGGTGACGCGACGACCGGGCGGATCGGCAGGCCGAACCGGGTCGCGAACGCGAAGTCACGCTCGTCGTGGGCGGGCACGGCCATGATCGCCCCGGTGCCGTAGCCGGCCAGCACGTAGTCCGCGATGAAGATCGGGATCTGCTCGCCGTTGATCGGGTTGACCGCCTCGGCGCCGATCGCGACACCGGTCTTCTCCCGATCCGTCGACAGGCGATCGATCTCTGTCCGGCGCCGCGCCTGCTCGACATAGGCATCCACTTCCGGGCGCAGCGTCGGCGCGGTCAGGACCGTGACGAGCGGGTGCTCGGGGGCGAGGACCATGAACGTCGCCCCGAACAGCGTGTCCGCCCGAGTCGTGAAGACCCGCACGGTCTCGCGCTCGGGATGGTGGTCGGTGGCGACCGTGGTGAACTCGATCTCGGCACCCTCGGAGCGGCCGATCCAGTTCGTCTGCTGGATCCGGATGGGCTCCGGCCAGTCGATGCCTTCGAACGACAGCAGCTCATCCGCGTACGCCGTCGTTCGCAGGTACCACTGGTCCAGGTCGCGCTTCTCGACCAGCGCCCCGCAGCGCCAGCAGCGGCGCTCGGCGCCCTCGACCTGCTCGCGCGCCAGCGTCCCGTCGTTGGGGCACCAGTCGACTGGGGACTTCTGGCGGTAGGCGAGGCCGGCCTCCAGGAAGCGCAGGAACAACCACTGGTTCCAGCGGTAGAAGGACGGGTCGGCAGTCACGACCTCCTTCGACCAGGCAAACGTCGCGCCCATCGTCCGGAACTGACGGCGCATCTTCTCGATGTTGGCCATGGTCCAGGTGAACGGGTGCCCGCCGTTGCGGATCGCGGCGTTCTCCGCCGGCAAGCCGAAGGCATCGAAGCCGATGGGGAAGAAGACGTTGAAGCCGTGCATCCGCCGATACCGGGCCAGCGCGTCCGACGGCGTCACGATGTACCAATGCCCGATGTGCAGATCGCCCGACGGATACGGGTACATCGTCAACAGGTAGTACTTGGGCTTGGTCGTGTCCGTGAGGTCCGTCTCGTGCAGGCCGAGCTCGTCCCAGCGCGCCTGCCAGCGCGGCTCGATGGCCGTCGGCTCGTAGCGCTCGATGCGGGTGCGACCGGTCGGGGCGGCTTCGGTGTCGGTCACGGATCCTCTCGCGTCGTCCCGGGGAAACGTTCACCCCCCGCCGTCGGCGAGGGGTGAAGGTCGGCGGTCCGTCTCGTATCTGGTGGAGCTACGGGGACTCGAACCCCGGACCCCCTGCATGCCATGCAGGTGCTCTCCCAACTGAGCTATAGCCCCACGGAGCCGGGATTGTACCAGAGGGTCGGCCGCGCGCCGCTCACCCCGGGATGAAGATGGGCACGTCGTACCAGCCGTCCATCCTGTGGGTGCGATCCTGTGCTCCGACGAAGACGCGCAGGATCCATGGGCCAGGCGGCAGGTCGACCGGGACGACGAACCCGACCGATGCTGGCTCGAGGCCTCGCACGACATCCCGCTCGCCCTGCGGGAACGCATTCCCTTGGACGAAGGCCGTGGGGACCGCGGTCACGGTGAGGTTCGCGATCAGCCACTCGTCGCCGAGCGTGATGTGCAGCCCCGGGCCGCGGGGCAGCGTGACGACTGCCATCCCATCCGCCCGATCGTAGGGACCTGCACACGAGTCGCCGACGCCGTTGATGTTGGCGCACTGGAGGTACGTCAGGCTGCCGCTCCCGGCGCCCTGGTCCTCCGCCCGAGCGGTCAGGCCCGGCGGGACGAACTGCGGTTCGTCGCCAAGGCTCGAGACCCGGACATGCCAGGTGACGCCGGGGTCCGCGTAGACGAAGAACGCCAGCACGCTCGTCGGGATGCCCTTCGAGACCTCGATGGTGCCTACCGTTCCGTCGCACTGGTGCTCGCGCGCCGTGAGGGTGCCGATCATGCCGTCCCGGCCGATCGACCAGCGCACGTCGGATGCCTCACCCAGGCACACGACGGAGACGGAGTAGTGACCACGGCGCGCCAGGTCGCCGACTAGGAATTCCTTGACCGAGTCCGCGCCGGCGCCGTCCCCGACCTGGGTGTCGTCGAGATCGAGCAGGACGACGCCGTTCGACGGGCCGAGGTCGGGCAGGGCGGTCGGCGGCGCGGTCGGCTGCGCGGCCGGGTCAGCCACCTCGACCCGGAAGAAGTTGATGGTGCGGGCTTCGCCGCTCGCCGTGTCGAAGATCGCGTCGACGCGGACGACCCAGAGGCCGGGACCTGGGGCATCGAAGCGAGCGACGCGCGCGGCCGCCTGCTCGATGAGCGCAAGGTGGGTCGGCGGCGTGTCACCCAGGTCGCCGTCGAAGGCGGCGGCGGGGTAGGCATCGGCGACGATCCGCGTCAGACACGCATCGGGGCCGGAGGTGAGGACTTCGAGCGAACCGCCCGACGGCCCGGCGGGGACCGTGGGTGCGGCGTCGGGCTCTGGGCGCAGCCACTTGTCCGGCTCCAGCACCTCGGGACCACCGAGGGTCCAGGATCCGATGACCCCGCCGTACGCGATCGAATCACCGGGCGTCGCGCCCATCAGGAGCGTCGGCGGAACGACGAGCGTCGAAGGATCGAGGGTGTCGCAGGGAAGGGCCTCGGACGACGGGGACGCCGCGGCCGAGGTTGGCGCCGCCGACGCGTCGCTCGCGCTTGGGACGGGCTGCTCGGACGTCGCCGGCGTCGCGGACGGGTTCGCGCCGACGGCCGGCAGCTGGAGCCAGCCGTTGGTCAGGGCGACCATCGCCCCGACGGCGACCACGGCCACGGCGGCGGCGACCAGCGTCACGCGCTGACCGGTCCGGTCGCGGCGGCGGGCGACGAGCCGGCGCTCGAGCTCGGCCGTGGTGATGGTCAGCGGGAGGCGATCGCCCTCGTCGCGAAGGCCGGATCGCAGGCGCTCCTCGAGGTTGGAGTCATGCATGGTGCGCCTCCCCGAGGCTGGGGCCGATCGGGTCGGCCAGGTGGATGCGGAGCCGGTCGAGCGCTGACTGGAGCTGCGCCTTGATCGTGTTCGGGCTCTTGCCGAGGGTCGTCGCGACCTCGTCGACGCTCAGGTCGGCGTAGTAGCGCAGCACGACGGCCGCCCGCATCTGGAGCGGCAGGTCGGCGATCCCGTCGAGGAGGGCGAGCCGGTCCGAGCTGTCGGCGCCCAGGTCGCCGGCCATCGGCAGATCGGGGACGACTTCGAGGCGGATCACCCGTCCGGTGCGGCGCTTCACGCCGAGCGCCCGGTTCGTCGCGACCCGAAGGAGCCAGGCTCGCAGGGCCTGCTCGTCGCGGATGTTCCCGCCCTTCTCGAACGCGGTCAGCAGGGTCTCGATGACGACGTCCTCCGCCTCGGCCCGGTCGCGGAGGATCAGGTAGGCAACCGACTGCAGCTCGCGCCCGTAGGCGTCCAGCAGGTCACCCAGCGTCTCCGGTCGATGCCTTCGCAGGGCCTCGACGGTCATTCGTCCATCCTCGGATCCCCTCGGTTGGCGACCGTTGGGCCGGCCGCGTCGAAGGATAGATGCGCGAGATGGCCATCTCGGGCTAGTCGGCCGGTGCGGGGTGTCATCATCACGTCGTGACCGACTTCGATCTCATCCTGCGTGGGGGACTCGTCGTCGATGGGACGGGCGCGCCGGAGCGGCGTGCCGATGTCGGGCTCCTGGGCGACCGCATCCTCGCGATCGGCGACCTGGGCGCGGTCGATGACGGCGAGGCGGCGCGGGTGATCGACGTGGCCGGTGCCGCGGTGACGCCCGGCTTCATCGACCCGCACGGGCACTCGGACGGATCCCTGTTCCTCGACGGGGCGCTGCTGAGCCATCTGGCCCAGGGATTCACGACCCAGCTCTCGGGCAACTGCGGCGACACGCTCGCGCCGATCACCGATCGGGGCCGCGAGCTCGTCGAGCTGTCGCTGCGGCCGCAGGGTCTGATCGCCCGCTGGCGGACCTTCGCCGAGTACCTGGATGCGGTCGAGGAGGTAGACCTCGGCCCGAACGTGGCGTTCCTCCTGGGGCACGGCACGGTCCGCGGCTCGGTCCTCGGCGCAGAAGCCGTCGCGCCCGACGATCTCCAGCTGCGAACGATGGTCCGCGAGGTCGAGTCCGCGCTCGAGGCCGGGGCGTTCGGGCTCTCCAGCGGATTGATCTACGCCCCGGGCATGCACGCGTCAGCCGCGGAGATGGCGAGCCTCGTCACCGCCACGGCGAGACACGGCGGCCTGTACGCCACGCACATGCGCAACGAGGGCGCCGGCCTCTTCGCCTCGCTCGATGAGGCCATCGCCACGATCCGAGCCGCCACCGATGCGGGCGCGGGCTCGGCGCGCCTGCAGGTCTCGCACCTCAAGTGCGGGGCGCGGCCGGTGTGGGGCCGAGCCCAGGAGGCGCTCGGCGTGCTCGAGGCGGCCAGGGCGGCGGGTCTCGATGTCGCGGCCGACCAGTACCCATACACGGCGGCGGCCACGACCCTGGCCACCGTCCTGCCGCCGGCCCTCTTGGCCCTCGGCGTCGACGGGTGCCTGGCCGCGTTGAGCGATCTCGACGTCCGCGACCTCGTGAAAGCCGAGATCGAGCGGGGCATCTCGGGCTGGGAGAACGTGGCCGCGGATCCCGGCTGGGCCGGCTTGCGGATCTCGTACGCGGCCAGTCACCCGACCTGGGCGGGTCGGTCGCTGGCCGAGCTCGGCGACGCCGAGGGTCGCCACCCGGCGGACGTCGCGTTCGACCTCCTCGTCGAGGATCGGCTCGACGTGTCGGTCGTCATCGACTGCATGGACGAGGCCGATGTCGTCGAGATCCTGCGTGTGCCCTGGATCGCGGTGTGCACCGACGCCGAGGGTCGGCGGCCCGGCCATCCGGTGCTCGACGCCGGCGTCCCGCACCCGCGCACCTACGGCAGCACCGCTCGCGTCCTGGGGACGTACGTCCGCGAGCGCGGCGCGCTGTCCCTGGCGGCCGCCGTCGCGAAGCTGACCTCCGTGCCCGCGGCCCGCCTCGGGCTCCGCGATCGCGGGGTGCTCCGCGAGGGAGCGCTGGCCGATCTCGTCGTCTTCGACCCCGCGACCGTCGCCGACGTCGCGACCTACACGGCACCATCGAGGACGCCGGTCGGCATCCAGCACGTCATCGTCGCTGGGCGGCTCGCGATCGAGGATGGTCGCGAGACGGGGATCCGGGCGGGTCGCCTGCTGCGCCACGCCGGGTGAGCGCGCCGTCCCGAGCATCCAGCAGCCCATCCGGGATGTCCGAGACGCCGGTCGTCGCCTCGTTGCCCGGTGGCGCGCTGCCGTTCACGCTCCGACGGTCGCCGCGGGCCCGGACCATCCGGGTCGTCATCCATCCCGACCACCGGGGCGTGGTGGTGACCGTCCCGGGCGGCCGGGTCGGCGCAGCCGAAGGCGAACGCCGGGCCATCGACTTCCTCCACGACCGGGAGCCATGGCTGCGCCGGCACCTGGCCCGTCAGGCCGAGACGCGGGCACGGGTCGCGGCGCGGGGCGGCGCACGCGACGGCGGGACCGTCCCATTTCTCGGGCGACTGCATGGCGTGCGGGTCGTGCCGGCGGTCGTCGGCCAGCGGCGCTCGTCCATCGCGGCCTTCAGTGCGCTCGACGGCGACGAGGACGAGCTGGTGATCCACCGTGTCGACCGGGAGCGGCGCGCCGATGCGGCCGTCCTCGAGGCATGGCTCCGCGAACGCGCGCTCGAGGCGATCCAGGACGCCATCACCGATCACGCCGACGCCCTGCGCGTCGTGCCGACCACCGTCACCCTGCGTGACCCCCGCGGGCGTTGGGGGAGCGCGTCACGTCACGGCCGGCTGTCGTTCTCGTGGCGCCTGATCCTCGCCCCACCGGCTGCGCTCGAGACCGTCGTCATCCACGAGCTGGCGCACTTGCGCTACTTCGGCCACGGCCCGACGTTCTGGGCGCTCGTCGCCACGCGCCGACCCGACCATGCGACCTGGCGGCGCTGGCTGCACGACCACTCGGCCGATCTGCACGCAGCCTTGGAGCCACCCGACCCGGTCGCCTGAGGGCGTTACCGGCCGTCAGTTCGGCAGGCCGAGCGACGCGTCACCCAGCCCGACGACCGTCGCTCCGTTCCAGCGCAGCGGTGGCACGTCGAGCTCGTCATGCGCGCCGTCGGCCAAGGCTGACCAGAGCAGCTCCAGGATGTCGAGATCCACCTCCTCGGGCACGGCCAGCACGGTGTTGCGGACCGGGGCGAGGAGCAGCCGCGGGACCGGTCCGAGGATCGGGCGCAGGACCTCGGGCAGGAGGACGAGCGACGAGCCCCAGCCCTGTCCCTGGATCGCGACCGTGTCGATCCCGCGTGGCTCGATGCGCTCGATGCGCGGCGGTTCGGCCTGGACGAGGCGCCGCAGGTTGTCGAGCGCGGTCCCCAGCAGGGTCGCGTGGTCGACGCCCCAGCCCTCGGCCTGCTCGGCGGTGATATGGGTGAACGCCGGACCGATGTCGATCCCGAAGCCGGTCAGGATGCCCGGCGGGACCTGGACATGGAGCGGGGCAGCGAAGGCCGGGTACGGGTGACGCAGCCGTTTGAGGACGGGCAGGACGCGAGCTTCGACGCCGGACCAGGGGCCGCCGGGATCGATCTCCACGGCGGCCGCGAGCAGCCGTTCGACGAGTTCGGGATCCATCGTCCCCCCGATGGGTGTCACTCGCCAGCCGTCGGCGTCACCACGACGGCGTCGGCCCTTGCCTTCGCGACGTGCCCGCCCCTCGTGCTTCGCTGGCTTGGAGCTCTTCATGCCAGCATCGTCGCCCGCGGCACACATCGGCCACGTACGCGAGACTGCACCGCGACTCACCACGCCCTGCAGGCCCGTATTTGGACGCCTTCCTCCTGAGCTTCGCCGTGATCTTCGTCGCGGAGCTCGGCGACAAGAGCCAGCTCATGGCGCTTGCCTTCGCGACCCGCTATCGCGCCATCGACGTGCTCGTCGGCATCACGGCGGCGACCCTGCTGGTCCATCTCGGATCGGTCGTGCTCGGCGCGACGGTCGCGGCGGCCCTGCCTACCGACCTGATCACGATCCTGGCTGGGCTCGCCTTCTTCGCCTTCGCGGGCTGGACGCTGCGCGGCGATTCACTCGACGCCGAGGAGGAGTCGAAAGCCGCGCGGACCACGGGCTCGATCATCCTCGCGGTGGGGACCGCGTTCTTCCTTGCCGAGCTGGGCGACAAGACGATGCTCGCGACGATCACGCTCGCGACGCGCGAGGAGCCGGTGGGCACCTGGCTCGGCTCGACCGCGGGCATGGTCGCCGCGGATGCGATCGCCATCGGCATCGGAAAGGTCCTGGGGACGCGCCTGCCCGAGCGCTGGGTCCGCTATGGCGCCGCCGCGGCGTTCGCGATCTTCGGGCTGATCCTGCTGCTCGACGGCCTCGGCATCCTCGGCGGCTGACGACCCGCTGAACTGGCGCTCCGCCTCACCGAGCCGGACGTTCGCCACTGGCGCGGTCTGCCAGGGACGACGCAGTCTGACGCCCGGAATGGAAGGCAAGATGGGACGGTCGCGGGACCGATCGAGGTGGTGGAGATGAGGGGACTCGAACCCCTGACCCCCGCGATGCGAACGCGGTGCTCTCCCAGCTGAGCTACATCCCCACGGGCGACGGAGTGTAGCACGCGACCCCGCGCCGGCCGGCTGCGGGGCACCCGCGGAGACCTGTCTCCACGACGTGCTGCGGCCCTCCCCGTCCCGAGCCGCGCGACCTCGGTCCGCCCGGTGGGACGGCCGTCTAGGCTCCGCCGATGCCCCTCGGCCTCCTGACCGGACTCGGTGCGGCCCTCGCCTGGGGCACGCTCGACATCTTCTCCGCCCTGGCCAGCCGACGCGTCGGCAGCCTCATCGTGACGACGGGCATGCAGGTGGTCGGGGCCGCCCTCATCTGGGTGCTGGCGGTGGCCAGCGGCACGACCTTCCCGACCGACCCGGCGGTCATCGTCGGCGGGGCGCTGGTCGGCCTCGCCGGGGCCGGCGCGTATCTCAGCTACTTCACGGGCTTGCGGATCGGGCCGATCGCCGTCGTCAGCGGCATGGTGGCGGCGTACGGCGGCCTGACCGTGGTCCTCGCGGTGCTCATCCGTGGCGAGTCGCTGACCGGGCTTCAGGCCCTCGGGGCGGCGACCGCGACCGTCGGCGTGATCCTGACCGGCATCGCGTTCGAGGGCGGCTGGCGCGGGACGCGCTTCGCGAGCCCGGGCGTGATCTTCGCCGTCGTCGCGCTCGTCCTGTTCGCCACGATGTCGATCGGCACGGACATCGTCATCGACCGCGCCCCGTGGGAGCAGGTCCTCCTGGTGTCGCGCACGACCAACGCCGGGTTGTCCGTGCTCATCCTGCTCATCGCCATCAGCGTGGCGCGCCGCTGGGCCGAGCCGCTCCTCGTGGGCGACGGCGAGACGGCCGTTCGCATCGATCGACGGGTCGTCGCGTTCGTGGTGCTCGCCGGCGTGCTGGACGTCCTCGGCCTGCTGTCGTTCTCGTACGGGCTGCAACACGCCGAGACGTGGCTGGTCGGCCTCGCGTCGTCGCTCGGGCCGGCCGTGACGATCATCGTGGCCGTGGCCTTCCTCGGCGAGCGTCTGCGACCGATCCAGTGGGTGGGGCTGACCGGCGTCCTGGCCGGGATGCTCGCGATCGGGTTGCCCTAGCCCGGGACGCTGAACCAGAACCGTGTCAGGCCATCGCGCGACTCCGCGCCGACCTGGCCGCCACTCCCCTCGACGAGCTGCTTCACGATGGCGAGGCCGATGCCGGCGCCGCCGCGCGCCCGGTCGCGCGACTTCTCGACGCGGTAAAAACGCTCGAAGACGCGATCGAGGTCGGCCGGTGGGATGCCGTCGCCGGTGTTGGCGACGGAGACGAGCAGGTCGCCCGGCCGGCGCTCCGCGCGGACCGTGATCGTCCCTCCGGGCGGGCTGTAGCGGACGGCGTTCGAGAGCAGGTTGGCGAGGACCTGGGTGAGGCCGTCCATGTCCGCTCGGGCCGGCAGGCTGGCCGGGATGTCGGTCACGAGCCGGAGGCCCGCCCGCTCGATGGCCGGCGTCGCGAGCTCGAGCGCCGAGCGCACGATCGCCGCGAGGTCGAGCTCGACGAGCGAGGGCGGTCCGGTCGCGGCGTCGCCCTCGGCCAGGGCATCGAGCGAGCGCGAGAGCCGGACCAGGCGGTCGGCCTCCTCATGGAGCGACTCGTAGGTCGCCCGGTCGGCGACGATCACGCCGTCCCGGAGCGCCTCCAGGTAGCCCTGCAGGTTGGTCAGGGGCGTGCGCAGCTCGTGGGCGGCATTGGCGATGAAGTCCCGGCGCATCGACTCCTGCTGCTCCAGGCTCGCCGCCATCTGGTTGAACGAATCGGCGAGGCTGGCGAGCTCCTCCGGGCCGTCGCGCGGGACGCGGGCGGCGTAATCCCCGTCGGCGATCCGTCGGGCCGCGGCCCCGATCTCGGCGAGGGGCCGGGCGAGCATGCGGGCCAGCACCACGGCCAGTGCGAGGCTCGCCAGGACCGCCAGGACCGACGCCACGATGACGACCGCGGTGACCGAGTCGTCGTACATGTCGCGCGCGTGCTCGGCCGAGTCGCCGGCCTCCATCATCAGCGCGGTGAAGACGTCGGCGCCGACGACCGCGACGCCCACGGCCAGGATCACGAGGCCGACCGCGGCGCTTGCGACGGCCGCCAGGGCGATCCGACCGGCCAGGCCTCGGACGATCACGTGCGGGCGGCGCGGTAGCCGACCCCGCGGACCGTCTGCACGTAGCGCGGCTGCTCCGGGTCGTCGTCGAGCTTGTCGCGCAGGCGGCGGATGTGGACATCGATCGTGCGGTCGAGCACCTCGGCCGCCTCGTGGCCGTAGACCGCGTCGAGGAGCTGGTCGCGCGACAGCACCCGGCCGTCGGCACCGAGGATGGCGGACAGGAGCCGGAACTCGACCGGGGTCAGGTCGATGATCTCGCCATCGTCGCGACGGACCTCGTGGCGGTCGGGATCGACCGTCAGGTCGGCGTGGCGGATCAGCGGCCCGGCACTCCCCGTGAAGCTGGCCTCGGTCGTGTCGGCGTCGGACGGTCCCTCCAGAGCGCCGGCACGGCGCAGGATCGACTTGACGCGCAGGACCAGCTCGGCGGGCGAGAACGGCTTGGGCAGGTAGTCGTCGGCGCCGTCCTCGAGGCCGGCGATGCGGTCGATCGTCGAGCTGCGGGCGGACAGCACGAGGATCGGCGTGTGGGCTGCGGTCTCGTCCCGGCGCACGGCCCGGATGACGGCCCGCCCATCCAGCTCAGGAAGCATGAGGTCGAGGACGACGAGGGCCGGCTCGTGGGTCTCGATGGCCTCGAGCGCCGCCGGTCCGTCGGCCGCGGTCACGACCGTGTATCCGTCACGCTCCAGGTAGGTCCGGACGAGCCGGACGATCTTCGCATCGTCATCGACGACGAGGATCGGCGCAGGTCGGTCTGGGGCGGGCATCGGCAGCATGGTAGGGGAGCGATGCTAGGTGGCAGCCGTGTCGATCCGGTGACGGGGCTCGGCGGGTCCCTCCTCGGTGCGCACGGTCGGTCGGCTGTGCGAGTTCATGGCCACGGTCACGAGCCAGGTGCCATCCGGCTCGCGGCGGAGGAAGTGGATGAGGCGGCCGTGGACCTCGATGGACGCCGAGCCAGCGCGTTCGCGGAGCGTCTCCGCGTAGGTCGAGAGGGCGTATGCCCGGTCGCCGTGGACCTCGAGGAGCTGGCGTTCCGCCTGCCACTCGCCGGGGTCCCAGGCGTCGAACACCCGGGTCCAGTGGGCGAGGATCGCCGGTCGTCCGTCCATCGCCTCGGCGTGGAGCAGGAGCAGCCGAGCATCTGGGGCGAACAGCGCCGTCAGGCCCGCGGCATCGCCGGACGCGAAGGTGCGATCGAAGCGATCGAGGGCCGCCTGGACCGAGTCGTCGTCGTCGGTCGTGCGCATCGAGCCGAGTATCGGGTCTCGGTCGGTGTCCGTCGATCGTTTGCCTTCGGTGCCGGATCGTCCGGGAAGGCGTGCATCAGATGCACGCAAGCGACCGAGCCGAGGGCGGCGGGGTCGTCGGTGTGGCGTCGGATGTCGGGTCCTCGACGAGTTTCGGTCCAGGCTGCCGTCCATCGGGCAGCGGATGTCGGAGCGCGACCGAACGACGTGTAGCGGGCTGTCGATCGCCCGTTGTGTGCATCCGATGCAAGGGTCGATGTGACGAATCAACGGGTTGTCGAGATAGAACGGATGTTCTAGTATCGGCGTCCGATGACGACCCCTCGTGGTGACGTGGATGCCGCGGTGGCGGGCCTCCAGGCTCGCTGGGGAGCCGCAGCTCCGCGGGTCGCCGGGGCGCTGGCGTTGGCGGCCATGCCGGCGGAAGAGGCAGACGTCCGACCGGGGATCGCGCCGCTCTCCGACGATCGGATCATCCACACGGGCTTCGCCGCCCTCGATGCGATCCTCGGACCCGGCGGCCTGCCCCGCTCGGCCAGCGTCGCGATCCGCGGCGACGGATCCAGTGGCCGGACGACGCTCGCCCTCCGGGTCGCGGCCGAGGCCCAGGTCGCCGGCTCGGTGGTGGCCTGGCTGGACCTGTCGCGCAGCTTCGACCCGGTCGAGGCCGTCGCCCGCGGGATCCGCCTCGAGTGGCTCGTGGTCATCACCCCGGCCAGCCTCGACGAGGGTCTGTCGATCGCGGGCTCGCTGCTGGCCGGACGCTCGGTCGACATGCTCGTCCTGGACCTGCCGGGCGGCCGACTGGCGAAGACCGACAAGCCGGGCCGGATCGCCGACCGACTCCATCGGCTCGCGGCGCTCGCCCGGCGCGCGGAGACGCTGCTCCTGATCCTCGATGCCCCCGGACTCGCCGGCGGCCTCGCGACCGCCGTGGCCGAGTCGACCGGCATCCGGCTCGAGCTGGCGCGCCGGTCGTGGGTCCGCCTGGGCCGCGATGTCGTCGGCCAACGGACCGAGGCACTCGTCGCCCACAACCGTCACGGGCCGCCGGGGCGCACCGCGACCCTCCGGATCCTCTACGCCGACGGCGGTGAACGGGACGCCTGTCTCCTCGACGACGCGCTCCTGATCGACGCCATCGACGGCCCCGGCGCCCCCACCGTCGCGCCACCCGTCCACGTCATCCCGCACGAGGCCCCCGATCGAAAGACCCACCACCATGCGACGTCTCCACCTCTTCGTGCCGCACCTGCCGCTCCACCTGGCCCGGGCCCGACGCTCCGAGCCGTTTCCGCCGGGTCCTCTCGTCCTGGGCGGCCGGCCGTGGGATCCGGGTCCGGTCATCGACGCCAGTCCGGACGCCCGCCAGCTCGGCGTGCGACGCGGCCTGCCGCTGGGGAGCGCCCACCGGCTCGTCCCTGAGGCGACCTTCATCGAGCCCGATCCCGACGCGGACCGGGCAGCTGCCGAGGCCGGGTTCGAGGCGCTCGGGCGGTCCAGCCCGAGCCTGGCGGGCACGAGCGATCCGCTCGATGCGGCCTTCGGCCAGTTCGAGGTCGGCATCGATGGCCTCGGGCCGTTATGGGGACCCGAGCCGGTGCTCATCGAGCGCCTCGTCTCGGCGCTGGGTGGCGCCATCCCCGGGGAGGGGCTGGCGCCCCGGGTCGGGATCGCCGGCACCCACTTCGCCGCGACCATCGCCGCGGTCCACGCCCGTGCCGGCTCCCCGGTCGTGGTCCCGCCCGACGACGAGGCGGCCTTCCTCGCCACGTACCCGTCCGGCCTCCTGACCACGGACCTCGACATCCGGGTCCGGCTCACGCGCTTCGGCCTGCGCCGCATCGGGGCCGTGGCCGAGCTTCCCCGATCGGCCCTCATCGCGCGATTCGGTGAGGAGGGATCCAGGCTGCATGCCCGGGCCCGCGGCGAGGAGACCGAGCCGTTCCGGGCCCGCCATGCCCCCGAGCGGCTGGGTCTCGCGTTGCCGATCGAGCCGCCGGTCGAAGACCTCGAGCCGCTCCGCTTCGTGCTCCACCGCCTGGTCGCGGCGCTGACGGGTCAGCTCACGGGCCGTGGCCTAGCCGCGGATCGAGCGCTGCTCACCCTGGAGCTCGACCTCGCGTTCGCCCCGACCGGCACGTCACCGCGGATCGAGGTCGAGCAGCGCTTCCCGGAGCCCACCGCGGACGCCGAGGCGGTGGAACGGCTGCTCTTCGCCCGATTGGAGCGAGAGCCGCCGCCGGCCGCCGTCCAGCGCCTGGATCTCGAGGTACGGGGCACGACCCCGGCCGGTGGACAGCAGCTGCCGTTGTTCGTGCCACAAGCCGCGCGAACGGCACGGCTGGGGTGGCAGCTCGCTCGCCTGGCATTGACCTACGGGGAGGATCGCGTGCGACGGGTGGCGATCACCGATCCCGAGGCGCCGCTGCCGGAGGGACGCTGGACGTGGCGGTCGGTGGGCCTGGACGGGGAGGTGGCCTCGTGACCCGTCTGCTGCGCGAGCACCCGACGATCGAGGTGGAGCTCGACCCTGACGGACGCCTCACGGCGATCCGCTGGAATGGTCGCCGGGAGACGGTGGAGGTCTGCAACCGGTGGCGGGTCGAAGAAGCCTGGTGGCGCGATCCGATCGCCCGGGACTACGTCAAGGTCGTCGGAGAGCGGTGGTTGGCGCTCGTCTACCAGGACCGCCTCACCGGGTCCTGGCACCTGGAGCGCCTCTACGACTAGCGCAGCGGCGTCCCCAACATCAGGGTCACGACGAACAGCGTCACGAACACCCCGATCACGAGGATCAGGGCTCCCAGATCGCGTGGCTGGGCTGACTGCATCGCGCGGCTCCCCCAAGCTGCAAGGATCGGATTCGCGGCTGATCCGGGTCAAGCATAGACCGACTTCGAGCGTGGCGTGTCGCGCGGACGCACCAGCATGGTGGCGTGACCGCCCCGCCAAGACGTGCGTCGACCGATCTACGCCTCGGTGACGGGGATGTTGGCGATCACGAGGACCGCGACGAGCCCGATGAGGACGAAGGCCAGGACGGCGGCACCGATGAAATCGATCGGTCGCGGGTGCATCTGGACGCGGATCCTCCGGATGGCTCAGGCGTTCGGGCAGGCGGCGCCGTACTTCACCGTCACGAGGGTCAGGCCACCGGTCGGGGTCACCTGGACCGCGATCCGACAGTCGCCCGCGCCGACCGATTCGAGCAGGAAGCTCTCGTCTTCCAGCGGTCCCGACAGCGCATCCGTACTGTACGTCGCGCCCTCGAGCGCCGCCTGGAACCACGACGCGATCTCCGCCGGATCGCCGCCCTCGAGTGCCCACACCGCGGAGACGCCGTCGATGCCGGCGTCCTCCGCGGGCGTCGACCCCGGATAGGTCGGAAAACCTGGAGGCACGGCATCCCAGATGCGCCCCCAGTCGGTGTCGGTCTGGCCGGTCGATGGCGCTGCGCTGGCCGGACCGTCCGATGCGGCCACCGGCGTGGCACTGGCGACGGGCGCGGCGGTCGGAATGTTCGTTCCGGTCGGGGCGCTCGTCCCGCCGCCGGGGCCGCAGGCCACAGCGATGAGCGCGAGTGCCAGGAGCGACAGGAGCCGGCGCGGACGCGTGTGCATGAGGTCGAGTCTAGGGGCGATCGCCGAACCCGGCCTGCAAGGGCCGTGATCCCTAGGCGACGCGCGAGGCGAGCCGCGGGGCGAGGACCTCGCGCTCGAGCCGCTCCATCTTCGCGACCAGTCGATCGGCGTCGTTCTCGTCGAAGTCCAGGGCGAGCTCGTCGAGGCCGAGATCGTCCCACTCGTCGATGACGCGTCCGATCGACGCCGCATCGCCGTGGAGAGCCGCCGGCGTGGCGCCGCCCGGCGGTGGACCGAAGTAGACCTGCGCCCGGGCGGAGATCGGCGGCATGGGACGACCGGCGCCCTCGGCGGCCTCGCGCAGGATGGGCAGTCGCGCCGCCATGCCGTCGGGGCCGTTCTGGCTCAGGTGATAGCCGTCGCCCAGACGACCGGCCCGTCGCACGCCATGGTCGCTCCGTCCACCGACCACGATCGGCAGGCGGTCGCCCTGGATGGGTGGCGGCAGGAGCGTCGCGCTCGGGATCTCGTGGAAGCGCCCCTCGAACGGCTCCTCGTTGCCCGACCACAGATGCCGCCACAGCCGGATCGTCTCGTCCAGGTACGCGCCGCGGACATGGAACCGATCGCCCGCCCCGAGGTTCCGGTATTCCTGCTCGTTCCAGCCAAGGCCCACGCCTGCCACGACCCGTCCGCCCGTGAGCACATAGACCGTCGCCAGCTCCTTGGCGGTCACGACGGCATTGCGCTGGGGCACGACGATGACGCTCGTTCCGAGCCGGATGCGCGAGGTCTGGCCGCCAAGCCA
>DASPHN010000310.1:0-5136 GCA_035629655.1 Saccharimonadales bacterium (SeqCode)
GGCTGTCGCGGGATCGGGATCTTCGCCACCGGCGATATACGGTGCCTCGAGGCCCTTCTCCCGGGCGCGCACGGCGCGCGGCGAGTCATACAGGTCCGGGTTCGGCGGCAGGGGATCGGGTCGAGGGGTCGCGTCGGTCACGGCCTCCATCATGCCGGGTCGAGCACGTCTTCGCTGTCGGCGTCCAGGTCGGTCAACGGCCCGCGCATGGTCACCTCGTCCGGCAGCGGCCGGTAGCCGAGCCGCTCGTTCACCGCCCGCATCCCGGCATTCTCCTCATCGTTCCCGGTCTCCAGGGCGGTCAACCCGTTGGCGATGGCCCAGGCGATCGTGGCCCGCTTCAGCGCCGTCGCGATGCCCCGACCCCGCCACGCTCGCCGGACCGCGGTCATGTCATGCCAGGCCACGGTCGTCGAGCCGGGCACCAGCATGAGCGACGCATAGCCGACGACCTCGTCGGTCGCCTCCTCGACCGCCACCATGAACGCTCCGGGTGGGATCCCCGGCCGGTCCACGTCGCGCCCCCGGAACTCGGCCAGGTCGCCGACCGCCATCGGGGTGTCGCCGCCGGGGATGTCGTCGAACGCCTCGAGGGCCACGGCGTGGACGCCGGCGACCAGATCGGGCCGTTGCCCGAGGTCGGTCAGGCCGAGGCCGGCGGGGAGCTGCACGGCCGGGACGGGCAGCCCGGCCAATCCGAGACTGACCATCCGGGCACGTTCGAGCTCGGTATAGCCGCGATGCGCGAGGAAGGCGATGCCCTCGGGGCGAGCCTCGGACGTCCGGAACTGCAGCCCGGTCTTGCCCGCGTCACGAGCATGGCGGGAGATCGCCGCGAGGAGCGCACTGCCGACGCCCTGTCGCCGAGCGTCCGGGAGGACCGCGACCGCTCCCCAGGACTCCGGATGCTCCGGTGGGAAGACGAAGATCCGGCCGACCGTGGCGATGCCGGCCATCCGCCCGTCGAGGTCCGCGGCGAACCGCGCGCCGCCGGGGTACGTGGCGTCGGACCAGCGCACCTCCTCGAGCGAGGTGGGGTCGTCCGGGGTCACGACGTCGATCAGCGCGACCATCGAGCGGATGTCGTCGTCCGAGCTGATCTCGCGGATGCGGACGGGAGCCGCGGCCATCGGATCAGCCGGCGATCGGCCGCGTCGTGGGGTCGTCCGTGCCCGGCGCAGCCGCCTCCTGGGCCGCCGGGCCACGACGGTCGCCGGGGCCGGCCCAGCGCGCTGCCAGGGGCGTCGTGAGGCGCACGCCGACGGCGTCGAGCAGGCGGGAGACCGTGTGGTCGATGAGCTCGTCGATGGTCGTGGGCCGGGTGTAGAAGCCCGGCGACGGCGGACACACGACCGCGCCGATCTCCGTGACCTGGACCATGAGCCGAAGGTGGCCGAGATGGAGTGGCGCCTCGCGCGGGGCGAGGACCAGCCGCCGACGCTCCTTGAGGGTCACGTCGGCGGCGCGCTCCAGCAGATTGTCGCTGGCGGACTGGGCGATCGCGGACAGGGTGCCCATCGAACACGGGACGACCGCCATCGCATCGATCGGGAAGGAGCCGCTCGAGATCGAGGCCGCGATGTCGCCGAAGCGGTACTGGTGGTCGGCCAGCTTCTCGACCGCGGTCGGATCCCAGTCGGTCTCCAGCTGGATCGTCTGCCGGGCGGCCGGGCTCATGATCAGGTGGGTCTCGACATCCGGCTCGCCGCGCAGGACCTCGAGCAGGCGGATCCCGTAGATCACGCCACTGGCGCCGGAGATGCCGACGATCAGGCGGAACGGTTCGGTCATTGGCGGATGATACCGACGGATGCCATACTCGCGCCACGTCGTACACAACGGCATGCAAAGGAGTCGCCGGTGAGCGGCATCTCGGAGCGCAAGGCCGACCACGTCCGGTTGGCGGTCGCGTCCGAGCCCGATCCGGGTGGCCCCGGGTTCGCCGACATCGACCTCGTCCACGAGGCCCTTCCCGAGCTCGATCTGGCGGCGATCGACACCGGCACGACGTTCCTCGGACATCGGCTCGGCCTGCCGCTGTGCATCGCCTCGATGACGGGTGGGCACGCCGACGGCGGCACGATCAACGCCGCGCTCGCCCGCGCCGCTGCCCGGCACGGGCTCGCGATGGGGGTGGGGTCGCAACGGGCGGCGCTCGTGGAGCCGGCGTTGCGCGACTCGTACGCGGTGACCCGGCGAGAGGCGCCCACGGCATTTCTCATGGCCAACGTCGGCGCGCCCCAGCTCGTCGACCAGGGCACGACGCCCGCCCTGGGCGTCGACGACGTCCGCGCCCTGATCGACATGATCGAAGCCGATGCCCTGGTCATCCACCTCAACCCGCTCCAGGAGCTCATCCAACCCGCGGGGGATCGCGACGCTCGCGGCTGGCTCGAGGCGATCGGCCGCCTCGCGGCAGCGCTGCCCGTGCCGGTCGTCGTGAAGGAGACGGGCGGCGGTGTGTCCGAGCGGACCGCCCGCCGCCTGGTGGAGGCGGGAGCGGCCGCGATCGACGTCGGCGGCCGGGGCGGGACGAGCTTCGCCGCCATCGAAGCGGCACGCGCTCGCGAGGCGGGCGACGAGCGCTCGGCCGTGCTCGGCGACACGCTCGGCAGGTGGGGCATCCCGACCACCGTGAGCATCGTCCTGGCGGGACGGGCCGGGATCCCGGTGATCGGCACGGGCGGGATCCGTTCGGGGCTTGACGCCGCCAAGGCGATCGCGCTCGGGGCGTCGCTCGTCGGCGTGGGCCGGCCGCTCCTGCAGGCAGTCCTCGATGGCGGCGACGAGGCCGCGGACGGTTGGGTCCAGGCGTTCGGGGACGGCCTCCGAGCCGCCATGTTCCTGACCGGGTCACCCGACCTCGCCGCCCTGCGGCAGCGTGACGTCGTCGTCGGGGCGGCGACGCGATCCTGGCTCACGACCGCACCGGCGTGACCTCCCCACCTGCGCCCGGTCCCGCCGTCTGGGCCGAGGCGACCGGCGAGGGCCGCTCCGTGGTGTTCCTGCACGGCCTGGCCGATGACCACAGTCTGTGGCGACACGTGACCGGATCGCTCGATGGGGTCCGGGCCCTCGTCGTGGACCTGCCGGGGCACGGTCGCTCCGGCCCCATCCCGGACGACGCCTCGATCGGCTGGATGGCGGACCGGGTGGCCGAGACGATCGCCGCGCAGGGACACCCGCCGGTGACGCTGGTCGGCCTCTCGATGGGTGGCGGGGTGGCCCAGGTCCTCGCCTTGGAGCATCCCGAGCTCGTGCGGGCACTGGTGCTCGTCTCCACCTCCCCGGTCTTTCCCGCCGCGACCCGCCAGCGCTTCCTCGACCGGGCCGACCTGGCCGAGCGCGAGGGCATGGGCGCGGTCGTGGATGCGACCGTGCCGCGCTGGTTCACACCGGACTGGATGGCTGCCCACCCCGACGAAGTCGAGCGCACGAGGGACACGGTCCTCGCCACCGATCCGGTCTCGTTCGCGCGGGCCAGCCGCCTCAATGCCGCACGCGACGTCCTCGAGCGGCTCGGCGAGCTGCGGCTGCCCGTGCTGTTCGTCGGCGGCCGCGAGGACCCGGCTGATCCCAGCCGAGCGGCCGCGCAGTACGCCGAGCGGCTGCAGGACGTCCGGATCGAGCTCTTGCCCGGGGCGAGCCATCTCGTCCCGGTCGAAGCCCCGGAGCGCTTCACCGCGGCGCTGCTCGCGTTCCTCACCAAGACCGCTGCTGACGACAGCCGACCGAAGACATCGATGGAGGCCGCCAGGTGACCGACTCCCCCGCCACGTCGGGCTCGTCCGACACCGTGCCGCCGGTCGGCTGGTACCGGCCGCCGCGCATCGCCGACGTCGAGGGACGAGGCCCGGGCCTGGGGCTCGTCGAGCGCTTGCGCCAGGTGACCGGCCTGTCGTCCGCATTCAGTGACGCGCTCGACGAGGCCGGCCTCCAGACGGCCGTCCCGGCAGGCGTCCTGCAGCCGATGCGTGCCGGCGACGTCCGGATCGGGCGGGCGCTGACGCTGCGCTACCTGCCGATGCGGACGCGGAGCGGCCCGAGTCGACTCGCCCACCTCACCGCCTGTGACCGCGCGACACCGGGCGACATCCTCGTGATCTCGGC
The DNA here is from genome assembly GCA_035629655.1 of Saccharimonadales bacterium (SeqCode). Lineage (GTDB taxonomy): Bacteria > Chloroflexota > Limnocylindria > Limnocylindrales > CSP1-4 > SPCO01. The sequence goes on from DASPHN010000310.1 coordinate 4,111, forward strand.
ACCGCCCGCGAGCACCAGCTCGGTGCTGGGTGGCAAGGCGGCGGCCGCCGCGGTCACCGCGGGGGTCACCGCGATCGTGGTCCAGGGCGCGGTCCGCGACCTCGATGAGATCGACGCGACCGATCTGGCGGTCTGGTCGACGCTGCATACGCCGATCACGGGTCGCGGACGGCTCGATGCCGTCGAGATCAACGGTCCGGTCGAGGTGTGCGGCGTCCAGTGCGTCCCTGGTGACGTCGTCGTCGCCGACCGGAGCGGGGTGGTCTTCGTGCCGGCCGATCGGTTCGAGGGACTCGCGGCGATCGTGCTGGCCGGCTAGCCGCCGTCAGGGTTCGTAGTCGACCGACGCCTGGATGGAGCGCACGAGCTCGTCGCTGATCGGCTCGTCCATCTCCTCCTGGATGTGACCCAGCGCGCCCAGGGTCCTGGCGATCAGCGCGAAGCCGCGGGTGATCTCCCAGCGGAAGCCCATGTCGCTGGCGATGGCCGCGATGGCGCCCGTGACGTTCGGCGGGAGCGCCGAGCCGCGTCGCTCGCCGGCCAGGGTCGAGACTCGAAGCAGCAGCCGGCAATGCGGCCCGAACGTGCCGGTCTCCCGCGCGATCGCGAACAGGCGTTCCGCCCGCGGATCCCCGCCTGGGTGGGTGCGGTGCCCGATGCCTGCGATGCGCTCCTTCCGGGCAGCGTGGTCCGCGACGATCGTGACCGCCGCGACCTCGAGGGCGGCGTCATCGAGCGCATCGGCGTCCTCTGCCGCGGGGAGGGCGGTCTGGAGCATCCGGGCGCACCACTCGGACGACCCGAGGTGGCGGCTGCCGGCCCCGAGCAGGGAGGCGGCGACGGCGGCCTGCAGCGACTCCGGAGCGTTCGAGTAGACGAACCGCGCCGCGACGACCGGCTTCACCAGGCCATGCTCGACGAGCACGACGAGGAGCGCGTCGAGCATCCGCGTCTCGCCGGCCGTCGGCGTCCGGCCGAGCAGGATGAGCGACACCATCTCGCTGAAGGACGTCGACCCGAGGAGAT
>DASPHN010000311.1:0-2339 GCA_035629655.1 Saccharimonadales bacterium (SeqCode)
CTCCACGGCATCGCATCCTGCATCGGGCCGACGTTCGCATCGGCCGGCGGTCACCACAACCCACTCGGCGCCAGCCACGGGCTCGATGGCGCACCGGGCGCCCATGCCGGAGACCTGCCGAACCTCGAGGTGAACGTCGCGGGCCGTGGGCGGCTCCAGGGGACGACGGAACGCGCGACCTTGTCGGCCGGCCCGACGTCGCTCTTCGATGGTGACGGCGCGGCCGTCGTCATCCACGCTGCCGAAGACGATCAGGTCACCGACCCGACGGGCAACAGTGGCGCCCGCGTCGCGTGCGGCGTCATCGAGGTGGACCGATGACGGAGAGCGGCTCCGACCTGGGACGGTTCGCGGAGCCGTCCCTCTACATCCTCGTCTCGCTCAGCGATGGGCCGAAGCACGGGTACGCGATCATGACCGACGTCGAGGCGATCTCAGGCTCGGCGATGGGACCGGGCACCCTCTACGGCGCGCTCGCACGGTTGGAGCGCCGGGGCCTGATCGAGGCCCTCGAGCCGGTGGAGCGGCGCCGGCCGTACAAGCTCACCGGCCTCGGTGAAGCCACCGTACGAGCGCAGCTCGAGCGATTGGCCGGGCTGGCGCAGACGGGCATGGGCCGCCTGCGGGAGACGCAGCCATGACCGCCCTGATGCGCCTCTATCCCCGCGCGTGGCGCGACCGCTACGAGGACGAGTTCCTCGGTGTCCTGGCCGAGGCGCCCCCGTCGTTCCTGGACCGGATCGACATCGTCGTCGGGGCGATCGATGCCCGCCTGCATCCCGAAGTGCCGGGCGACGCGCGACCCACCGAGACGGACGTCCGGCGCGCGCCGCCGAGTCGACGCGCCGCCCTGGCGGCGGTCACCGGAGGGCTGATCTGGGCGGCCGGCGGGATCGCCCTGGTCCTGGCACCGAAGGACCTGTATGGCGACACGATCGCCACGGTCGGGATGGTCCTGTTCGCGATCGGCTCGCTGTGTCTGGCCGGGGCCGTGATCGCCGCGGCCGACGTCTTGTTACACCGGGCGACCGCCGAACGTGCGATCGGAGTCGGGCTCGTCGTCGCGAGCGCGCTGCTCGTCATGCCATGGCCGCTGCTGTTCTTCGGCGCCCTCGCCGTCTGGGTCCTCACGGCGGTCTTCGGCGGTCTCCTGGCCCTGCAGGGCGCCCGGCTCATCGGGCTCCTGCTGCTGGTTGCCAGCACCCTGGCGCTCGGGATGAACACCGAGGACGCGCGAGCGCTCTTCACGATCCCGTTCGGGGTCGCCTGGATCCTCCTCGGCGTGGGACTCGCGGCGGGGCTCCGCCTGGGCCCCACGGCGTCCCCAAGGGGCGGCTGAACGGTCATGGGCTCGCGGTCGGTCGATGCCGTCCAGACGCCGACGCCGGGCGCCGTCATCCGGGCTGCGCGCGATCGGCAGGTCGACGGACTCTCGCGCCGACAGCTCCTTCGCCGTGCGGTCGCGGCCGGCGTCGGCCTGTGGCTGGTCGAGGTCGGCGCGGGGACGATCGGCTTCCTGTGGTCGGCCGTCGCCAGCGCGACCCCCAAGGTGCGGATCGGGACGTTCGACGACCTGCAGGCCGCGAACCCCGGCCTCCCGCTCGCAACGGGCTATCCGGTCTACGTGCCCGCCGCTCGCGCCTTCATCGTCCTCGTCGACCCGACGCGTGGCGGCTGGCTTCCCGGAACGGATCCCACCGGCGCCGGGAGTAGGCTGAACGTACGGGCGATGTCACAACGCTGTCCGCACCTCGGCTGCCGGCCGAACTTCTGCCCGGACGACCGGTGGTTCCACTGCCCATGCCATCAATCGCGCTACGACCGGCTCGGGACGAAGGCCGAGGGCGAACGGTTCGGGCCGGCGCCGCGCAGCCTGGATCGATACGCGATCGAGGTCGACGCACAGGGAGTGCTCACGGTGGACACCTCGCGCATCACGCTCGGGCCGCTGCCCGTCGCCCTGGGACAGCCCGGGATCATCCCGTCGCTCGTCCCGAACGGCTGCGTCTGATGAGTGGGTCGTGGCGCGGACCGGGACGTCGGTCGGCGCCCGCCGGGGCTGGCCTCCTTCGGCTTTACCCCGCTGACTGGCGCACCCGCTACGAACCCGAGGTGCGAGCCCTCCTCGAGGACCGGGCCATCGACGTCCGAGGCCGCCTCGATCTCGTCCGCGGCGCCATCGATGCCCATCGCCAGGTCGAGAGACCCACCCGGATCGGCGTCATCGCCGCGCTCCTCGCCGGCGGTGCGTGGACCGTCGCCGCGGCGGTCACGCTGGCCGAGCCGGTCCCGCCCGACTGGCCGGGCTATCTCGCCGGCACGTTGCCGCTCGCGTTGCT
>DASPHN010000312.1:0-2466 GCA_035629655.1 Saccharimonadales bacterium (SeqCode)
ACACGCCCTCTTCGGCGGCCAGTTGGGCGTGCAGGACGATCTGGAGCAGCAGGTCGCCGAGCTCGCCGGCCAGCTCGGGCGTCGCGTCGCCATCGAGCGCGTCGACGACCTCGTAGGCCTCTTCGAGCAGGTGCTTGCGCAAAGACTGGTGTGTCTGCTCGCGGTCCCACGGACAGCCGTCGGGTGCCCGCAGGCGAGCACTGATCCAGGGCATCGCCCACGGCCCGGCGACGGCCAGCTCCGGGGCGATCGGCGCGAGATAGGCCGGAGCCTCGAGGCCGTCGAGCGTCAGCTCGCCGATGGTGGTCGGGGGCAACGTGCCGAACCGCCCGACGGGGTGCTCGGCTGGATAGAGGCGACGAAGCACCGCCAGCGGATCACGGCCGCTGGGGCCGGCCCGTCCGGGAAGCGGCTGGACCTCGGCCGGATCCAGCCTCGGCCCCGGTCGAAGCATCGCCACGGGGACGACCAGGACCGGGCGGGATGCCTCGATGGGCGTCGCGATCAGCGTCTCGGCCACGACGACCTGCAGGCCGGCGGCCGGATCGAGGCCCCAACGCAACCGCGCCTCGGTGACGAGCGCGTCGAGCACGGCCCGTGCTGCCTAGCCGACCGCGTTCGTGATCGTCTCGTCCCGAGTGATCTGGACCGAGGCCTTCTTGAGCGCGTACCACTCGTTGAAGGCGCTCGCCGTGATCTCCTCGAGCTGGCGACCTTCGGGCGTTCGAGTCTCCTCGGCCAGGACCTTGTAGAGGTAGATGCCGTCCTCCGGGATGGGCAGCACCTGCGAGGTCTTGCCGATCTCCGTGTCGAAGATCGCCGCGATCAGGCGCTCATCGAGCTGGCCCTTCGCGACCCAGCCCAGGCTGCCACCCTGCTCGGCCTCGGCTCCCTCGGAGAGGTCCTTGGCGAGCTGGCCGAAGTCGGCGCCACCGTCGGCCTCGGCCTTGATCTCGTTGGGGTCGGGGCGGTGGTTCAGCACCTGGACGATGTGATAGCCGAATTCCGTCTTGATCGGCCCGATGAGCTGCCCATCGCTCGGATCGGCATCGAGGATCGGCTTGGAGAACGACTCGACGTAGGTGCTATCGGCCGAGACGTAGGACGGAAGGACGCCGCCGCTGCCATCGGGTCCTCGAGCAGGCTCCTCATCGCTCTCCGCCCGGGCGATCGAGTCGAACAGGTCCGCGTCCGCCTGGATCTTCGCCCATGCCGCGTCCGCGTCCGCCTTCGCCTGGGCCCACGAGGGATCGTCGGCCGGGATCTCGCCGCCCTGTGCCGCGGCCGGGTCGTCCTTGGGCGAATAGAGGATGTGCCGGACCTTGACGGCATCGGCCGGCAGGGTCGCCGTCGCCTCGCTGATGTAGAGCTCCTGGACGTCCCGCTGGGGCCCCGGCTTGATGGCCTCGGCGACGACCTTGTCCTCGAGCCGGTCGCGGATGACATCGCCGCGCACGACCTCGCGGTACTTGGCGAGCTCGAGGGCGCCTTCATTCACGATCTTGTCGTCGTAGGCGGGGTCGACCGATTCGGGGGCGATCTCCGTGACGCGGCCGATCCGGTAGACCCCGTCCGCGCCCTCGACGACGGCGGTCGGCACATTCGCCTCGGCGGCGAAGATCGCCGACAGGTATCCCTCGTCAGCCTGGCTGTCGTCGGCCTGGAGCCAGCCCAGATCGCCGGCCTGCGGGGCGGTCGACGCGTCGGTCGAGGCGACCTTGGCGATCTCCTCCCATGCCTTGCCGCCCTGCAGGTCGCGCAGGGCCTGGTCGGCCTTGGCCTTGGCCGCCGTCTTCTGGGCCTCGGTCGGCTCGACGGCCTCGCCGGTCACCTCGGGGGCGACCTCGATGACCCAGGCATGGCGCTTCTCGGGTGTCGTCGCCTCGACGACCATCTGGGCGTCGATATCGGCCTCGGTGACGGCGATCCCCTCGGTCGTGGCAAGGCCCGACTGGATCTTCGTGTCGATCAGGCGCTCCAGCGCGAGCGGCACGAGCTGCTGCTCCTGCTGCGCGATGATCTGGTTCTGCAGATCTGCCTGGGCCTGGGTGAGATGGCCCGCGGCGACCTCGGTCCGGATGCGGGCACCCGCCTCGCTGAGACGCCATTGCTCGATCCGGGCGCGGTCACGCAGCTCGTCCTTCGAGATCGACGTGCCGCCGACACTGCCGACGCTCGCGAAGTGGTCGTTGTAGTACGTGAATCCCACCGCGACGGCGAGGATGACGACCGCTGCCACGACGACGACGCCGAAGCCCAGGTTGAGGAAGAAGTTCCGTCGGTCCTGGCTGTGCCACGGGGAGCGCTGCTCGCGCTTGACGACGGGTTTGGCTCGAAAGGTCATCGGTGATGTGGTTCCTGTGGCGAGTCGGGATGAGGCCGGCTGGGCTCGCCGGGGTCGCTGATGGGGCGGGCGGCATGATACACCGAGGACGCGTGGGCGACCGTCAGCCGGTCAACGCCGGC
>DASPHN010000313.1:0-3300 GCA_035629655.1 Saccharimonadales bacterium (SeqCode)
CCGGTCGCATAGGCGAGATAGCGGTCGCCATCCCGGAGCACGAACGGGTCGGCGTAATTCCGGTCGATGACCGGGTTCTGGAAGGTATCGGCGGACAGGCTGGCCGAGGGTGCCGTAGTCGTCCCCGGACTGCCGGCGGCGGGACTTGCGGCCGACGCGCTGGGAAGCGAGGTGGCGTCGCTGGGGACGACACTCGGCGCGGTCGACCCGCCACCGCCGCCGGCGCAGCCGGTCACGACGAGCAGGAGGGTCGCGACGGCCACGGGCCATGGTCGGAGGCGGCGGCTCACGCTCCCACCCGGACATCCTCAAGGGTCTCGCGGCGGTCGCCGGTCTGGCCGCGCCGATCCGTGCGGGCGGCGTGCTGGATGAGGGCCTCCAGCAGGGCCGTCGCGACGGGACCTCGCTCCGGCGAGACACGGAAGGTCGTCAGGGTCACCGCGCCGGCGCCCTGCCGGAACGACCAGATGAGGGCCGCCGGGGCATGGACCCAGCCCACGAACATCCCAGCCGTCACCTCGTCGCGATGGCGCATCGGGTCGTGACCCAGCAGGACGTGATCGGGGAGGACCTCCTCGTAGGCGAAGTCGAGCGGCGCCCGCACGGGCGACTGGCCGAGGATCTCGGGGAGGATCCAGCTCCACGAGGTCACCCAATCGCCTTCCCAGGGGCTCCGCTGGCCCGGCCAGCCGGAGTGGGGGAGTCGTCGCAGATGGACGTTGACCCGGCGAGCGAGGTCGTGATCCGCCGGGATGGCCGCGCGGCCGCGCACGAGCACGAGCGCTCGTCCGCCGGCCTCGATGTGGTCCACGACGTCGGGCGTCAGGTCGCTGGCGACGATGAGCTCCGCTTCGGCCGGCGGCACGAGGTCATGCCCGAGCCCACGCAGTCGGTCGCTGATGCCCCAGATGTCGAAGGGATCATGGGCCGCGACCCGGAGGGACGCCGACGTCCGCTTGGCCGCCGCCGGCAGGAGGGCCAGCCGGAGGTCGTCTCGGGCGCGGATCGCGCCGGATGCATCGAACGCCTCCAGCCGCAGGCTGGCGTCCGTGGTCGTCGCCACGTCCGGCATGGTGATCTCCAGGCCCCCGATCGGACGTGTGCCAGCTTCCGGCCATGGCCCGGTCGAGACGGTGCCCTCGTCGATGGTCTGCCCGTCGACCTCGAGGCCCCACCGGACTTCGCCGTCCTGTGATCGGGCGCCGTAGGCCGCCAACGACAGGTCTGCACGAAGGACCTCCCCGGCGAAGAGGTCGCGTCGCGGGATGTCAGCATGGATGACGTCAGGCGACAGGATGGACGGCAGCCGGTCGTGATAGACCTTCGGGCCGCGCATCGCATCGAGCAGGCCGTTGGCCTCCCAATAGGCGTCGGTGAGCTCGGTATAGACGTACCCGCTGATGGCGTCGTGGCGACGAAGCTGTCCGATCTCGTACTGCATCGCTTCGAACTGGTGCCATTGGGTCGCCTCCGCGAGCGCCTCGACGGTCGGCCACAGGCGCTCCAGCCCGTAGGCCTCGAAGCGTCGCCGCATGCCGCTGGGGCGGTAGTACTGGCGGCCCGTGGCGAACCACCACGGCTCGCGCCCGGTATGGGCGATCAGCCGATCGAGCCGAGGCAATCCCCAGCTGCCGAACTCGCTGAGGATGAGCGGCTCGTCACCGTCCTCGGCGATGTCGCCGTGCGGGCTCCACAGCCATCGCGGGCGCTTGGCGAAGTCCTCGATCTGGTTCCGCCAGCGCACGGCGTTGTCCGGGGCAAGGAAGTAGACGTGGAAGTCGGCAAGATCCGTGTCGAGGTGGAAGTTGGGCGTGGTGAACGTCTCGCAAGCCGAGTTGTCGACGACCAGGCGGGTCGGATCGAGCTCCCGCATGTCGGCGACCATCTCCCGCAGCCAGCGCCGATCCCGGGCCTCGTGCCGCAGGTCGGTGCCCCAATCCTCGTTGATGATCGTCCAGATGATGATCGACGGGTGGTTGCCCATCGCATCGACCATCGCCCCGAGCGTCGCCCGTCCGCGCTGGGCGGAGCGCGAGGTCAGCGTCGACCAGTTCGGCAGCTCGCACCAGACCAGGATCCCGGCCTCGTCGGCCGCTTCCAGATAGGCCGGGTCCGGGACCTTGATGTGGCAGCGCAACAGGTTGATGCCCATCTGGCGGACCAGCCGCATCTGCTCGTCGAGGTAGGCGCGGTCCGGGGGCGTCGAGATCGATGTCGGATAGAGGTCCTGGTCAAGGACGCCCACCAGGAAGACCGGTCGCCCGTTCAGGATCACCCGTCCGCCTTCGGTCCGAACCTCGCGCATCCCGAACCGGTCGTTTACCGCATCCAACTCCGACCCGTCGCGATCGAGCAGACGGAGGGTCACCCGATAGAGGTGCGGGTCGTCCAGATCCCACAGTCGGGGCTCGGGGATCGTCACGGCGACCTCGGGCATCGCCGCGAGCTCCGCATTCGGAAGATCCCGGGTGGCGACCGTGGTCCGATCGCCATCCGCCACCTCGATCCGCAACGTCGCCCCGTCGGGGATGTCCTGGTCCCCGCCGGGATCCAGGGTCCAACGGACGACGACGGCACCGGCCGCGAGGTCAGCGCGAAGGCGAGGTGCCCCCAGGGCCACCTTGGGCCGGGCTTCGGCACGCACCGACAGCCAGATCCCGCTTTGACTCGAATACCAGGTCTGCTTGCCGTGCGGTGCCTCAGCCAGCGGCAGCTCCGTCTCCGACATGTCGCTGTACGGTTCCTCGACGGAGAAGGCCGGATATTCGTCCAGCGCGTTGAGCGGGTTGACGACGTAGACGGCCAGGTCGTGCTCCATGCCTGCCCGGACGACCCCTGTCGCCTCGACCTCGAAGGGCGTATAGCCGCCCTCGTGCCCGCCGATGTGCTGTCCATCGATGAAGACCGCGCAGCGGTACATGACCGCCTGGAAGTGGAGCACCACGCGCTGGCCGTCCCAGCCGGCCGGGATCAGGAGCGGTCGTCGATACCAGGCGGAGACGATGCCGTACGGCCGCGCGACCTGCGCTTCCCAGCAGCCGGGGACCGCGATGGCCTCGCCGTCTGGAAGCGCGTCCGGTCCGTACATGCGCTCCGGATCCGGGATGAACCGCCACGTTCCATCGAGATCGACGCGACCACGCGAGCTCGTGTCCGCCCCCGTCACCCCTTGATCCCGGTCGACGCCACGCTCTGCACGATGTACCGCTGCAGGAGCAGGTAGAGCGCGAGGACCGGAAGCGCCGCGACGATGGCGCCGGCCATGACCAGGCCTGGGTCGCCCGTGAACTGTCGTTGTAG
>DASPHN010000314.1:0-2357 GCA_035629655.1 Saccharimonadales bacterium (SeqCode)
GTCAGCCCGACCGAGACCGGCATCGACCGGATGGAGGGCTTCCTCGGCGTCCCGAACATGTACGACGCCGACCCGCGCCTCGCCCGCCATTTCGAGCAGGCGCTTCGGGCGCATGCCCTCTACAAGCGCGACCGCGACTACATCGTCAAGGACGGCGAGATCGTCATCGTCGATGAGTTCACCGGTCGGCAGATGCCCGGTCGCCGCTGGAGCGAGGGACTCCACCAGGCGATCGAGGCGAAGGAGGGCCTGCGCGTCCAGCGCGAGAGCGTGACCCTCGCGACGATCACGTTCCAGAACTACTTCCGGACCTACGACAAGCTGGCCGGCATGACCGGCACGGCGATGACCGAGGCGGAGGAATTCCACAAGATCTACAAGCTCGAGGTCGTGGCCATCCCGACCCACCGGGACATGATCCGTGAGGACTTCCCCGACCTCGTCTACCGCGACGAGAACGCGAAGTTCAACGCGGTCATCGAAGAGATCGTCGAGATGCAGGAGGTCGGTCGGCCGGTCCTCGTCGGCACGGTGAGCGTCGAGAAGTCGGAGATCCTCTCGACGATGCTCAAGCGTCGCGGGATCAGGCACGAGACCCTCAACGCCAAGCAGCATGAGAAGGAGTCCGGCGTGGTCGCGCAGGCCGGCCGGACCGGAGCGGTCACCATCGCCACCAACATGGCCGGCCGCGGCACGGACATCAAGCTCGGCGGCGACCCGGCGGGCCTGGCCTCCGATGCGCTGCACAAGCGCGGTCTCAACCCGGCCGAGGTGGACGAGGCGACCTATGACGCGGCCCTCGCCGAGGCCAAGTCGGCCACGTCCGAGGAGCACGTCAGGGTGGTCGAGGCCGGCGGGCTGCACATCATCGGCACGGAGCGCCACGACTCGCGCCGGATCGATAACCAGCTCCGCGGTCGTGCCGGCCGGCAGGGCGACCCCGGATCGTCGCGGTTCTACCTGTCCCTCGAGGACGATCTGATGAAGCGGTTCGCCTCTGACCGCGTCACCGGGCTCATGGAACGGCTCGGGCTCGACGAGGACGTGGCGATCGAATCGCGCCTCGTGTCGCGCACGATCGAGAGCGCCCAGAGCCGCGTCGAGGGCTTCAACTTCGACATCCGCAAGCGCGTCGTCGAGTTCGACGATGTCATCAACAAGCAGCGCGAGACGATCTATGCCGAGCGGGACAAGGTCCTCCACAACGAGGACCTGACCGAGACGGTCCGCGAGTTCCTCGATGAAGAGATCGCGACACTCGTCGATTCGCACACCGTCGGCGAGGATCCGGACGCCTGGGGCATCGAGGCGCTGGCCGCCGCGCTGGGCGCGATGGGTCTGTCGGGCGAAGGCACGACCGAGGACGAGCTGTGGGACGTCGGCGGCCGCGAGGCGCTGACAGAGCACCTCCAGGACCTGGCCGACGCCCGTCTCGAAGCCCGCGAGGCCGAGGTCGGCGAGACCGACTGGGCCCAGGTCGAGCGCATCGTCCTCGTGCGGACCATCGACTCGCTGTGGGTCGAGCACCTGACCGAGCTCGACGACATGCGTCGCGGCATCGGGCTGCGCGGCTACGCCCAGCAGGATCCGCTCAACGAGTTCCGGCGTGAGGCGTTCCGCCTGTACGAGGAGCTGCGGGGCTTGATCCGCCATGGCGTCGCGTCGTCCATCTTCCGGGTGACCGTCCAGAAGCAACCGGCCGGCGGTGATGCCGCCGTCAACCAGGCGCTCGCCCGCGGCGCGGCGGCGCTGGCGGGCACGGCGAGCGGCGAGAGTGGCGCGGACGGCAACGGCGTCGCCGCCAGCCCGGCGGCTGGCCCGTCCGCGACACAGCGTGTGGCCACCGCGTCCTCGACGACGGCCGCCGCACCGGCTGCCGGCTCGGCCATCATCCGCGGCGCCGTGCCGAACGCCCCGGCCGTGCGGAACGTCCGCGAAGCGCTCGGTGACGAGGTCATCGGTGGCGGGTCGACAAGCGGCGGGTCGAGCGGCGGCGATGGGTCCGGCCCGCGACCGGGCTACACGCCATCGGGTGCGCGGATCGGGCGCAACGATCCGTGCTGGTGCGGCTCCGGGGCCAAGTACAAGAAGTGTCACGGCCGCTGAGCGGCGAACTGGGACGCCTCGGGACGATCGCCGTGCTGGGGGTCGCGCTGGTCCTCGGCTACACGACGTTCCGGGTCTGGGAACAGGGCACCCAGGATGACCAGCGCCCAGCTGACGCCATCGTCGTGATGGGCGCCGCGCAGTACGACGGCCGGCCTTCCCCGGTGTTCCAGGCACGGCTCGACCACGCGATCGAGCTATACCAGGACGGCATCGCACCCACGCTCGTCGTGACCGGCGGCAAGGCGGCC
>DASPHN010000315.1:0-9692 GCA_035629655.1 Saccharimonadales bacterium (SeqCode)
GTCGGGGCGGACGCCGTAGGGCGCGCGGCCGTTGTCGCCGAGGTAGAGCGTCGACTCGTGTGGTGTGCGGCGGATGATCTCCCGCAGGACCGTGAGGCCGCCGACCCCGGAGTCGAAGACGCCGATCGGTCGGGGGTCGGACATGCGTCCTACCCGCGGCCCGCGGCGGCCGGCACCCGCTCCGACCCGGCGAGCGCGACGGCGACCTTCCCGATGTCCTGGCTGACCGGCGCCGTCGGGTTGGCCAGCACGAACGGGACGCCTTCATTGTTCGAGCGCACGACGAGCTGACCGTCGGACACGACCCGGTACTCGGGGACGCGCCCCAGCGCCCGCTGGAGGTCGTCGGGTTCGATCCCGCCCGCGCTGTCGGCGCGGTTCACGAGGTAAGCCACCTTCGAGGCCGGATAGCCGATCGAGCGGAACGTGTCGGCCATCGCGATGGTGTTGTGGATCGTCGTCGAGTCGTAGGTCACGATCTCGATGATCTTGTCGCTGGCGTCGAAGAAGGACAGGTTGATGTCGCTGATCGCCGACGACATGTCGATGACGATCACGTTGTAGACCCGCCGCAGCAGCGACAGGATCTTGTCGATGTCGCGCGGGGTGACCATCTCGGCCATCTCCACGCGCGGCGGGGCGAGCAGGATGTCGATGCCGGACGGATCACGCCACAGGACGTCGGACAGGTCGGCCTCGGCGATCCGGTCGGTGGGCAGGTCCAGGATCGATGGGGCGTCGGCCGGCACCTTGAGCAGCGAGCGCAGGTCGCCGAACTGGAGGCTGCCGTCGATGAGCACGGTCTTCTGGTCGAGCTGTCCGATCGAGACCGCGAGGTTGAACGCGATCGTCGTCTTGCCGACGCCGCCCTTCGGGGCGAAGACCGAATAGACGCGCGTCTGCCCGACGTTCGACTGAAGCGCGTACTCCTTCTTGACCGCGCCGATCCGGCTCATCAGGTCGAAGCCGGAGAAGGGCATCGACAGCACGCCGTGGACGCCGGCCGCCGGGTCGACCTCGACCGGGTTCTGGGGCACGGTCAGCACGATCACCGGGACGCCGAGCTTGGCCTCCATGATCTGTTCGATGAGTTTCGGCCCCTTGATCCGCCCCTGGAGCAGGGCGTCGACGAGGACGACATCCGGCCGGAGCTGGCCGATCTGGGCGACCGCCTTGCCCCCGTCCGAGAGCACATCGAGCACCTTGACCTGTGACTGGGCGTTCAGGAGGCCGCGGATGTACTGCGCGACCTGCGGCACGTCCTCGACGATCAGGAGGCGTGTCTGGTCGCTGCTGCCGGAAGAGCCTGACATGGGCCTCGACGATACCACGAGGGTCTCGCACGGGACCCACCCAACGGTCCCGTGCGGGCGGCGGGTCGTCGGTCCGGGGTCGCGGCGAAGCCGGTCGTCACGATGGGCGCGATCCGGTCGGTCAGGGACGCTCCGCGATGAGCACGGCTCGCTCGGCGCCAGGCCCGAACGGTTCGAGGTCGTGCCCACCGGCCAGCAGCTCGACCCGGAGCCCGGCTTCCTCCGCGAACGACGCGAGCTCGTAGGCACCCAGCAGCCGCAATCGGTCGCGACGGACCCAGCGGCGGGCGGGCTCCCCCTGGCCCCCCTCCTCGTAGATCGCGGTCAGCACGACCGTCCCGGTCGCCGCGTCATGCTGGGCCGAGCCGGCCTTCGTGACGATCGCCCCCGTCTCCGGGTCGGAGCGCGGCCACTCCAGCAACACGCGGCCATCGAATCGGGCGAGGTCCTCCGCGTCCGGCAACCAGACGTCCACGACGGCCAGGCCGCCCGGCGCCAGGTGATCGGCCAGGACCTGGACCGCGCGGCGCTGGTCTTGCCGGTCCGCCAGCAGCAGGATGGAGTTGAGGCCGATGAACGCGAGCCGGTACGTGCCGGCTCCCGGCAGGGCCAGGGTTCGCAGGTCCGCCTCCACGAGCTCGAGCCGGTCCTCGAGCACCCCGGCCTCGCGGCCGTAGCGCGCGGCGCGCTCGAGCATCGCGGGATCGATATCGACGGCCGTCACTCGATGGCCGGCGGCGGCCAGCGGCACCGCCAGCCGCCCGCTCCCGGCGGCCAGCTCGAGGATCGGCTCGCCGACGCGATCGGCGAGGGCCAGGTACAGGTCGAGATCGCCGGGATCCTCGACGAGGTCCAGGTCGTAGAGACGGGCAAGGGCGGCCGCGGTCGCCGGGTCGGCCGGTTCGAACATCGGTCGATGCTAGCGGGTCAGCCCTCGTCGGGCGCGATCCCGGCCCATCGCGTGGTCCCGTGGTCGCGTCGTCGGAGCGCGAGCGCGGAGATCGCCTCGAGCGCGGCGCGATTGGCGACCATCGCCGTCGTCTCGGCATGGTCGTAGGGCGGGGAGACCTCGACGATGTCCATGCCGACGACATCGGTCGCGCCCACGATCTGGCGGATCGCGCGGAGCACTTCGCGGGTCAACATGCCGCCGGGCTCGGGCGTCCCGGTCCCCGGCGCCATGCCCGGGTCGATGACGTCGATGTCCAGGCTCAGGTAGATGTGGTCCGGCCCGTCCAGCGCCTCCTCGATGGCCTGGGCGATGACCGCCTCCGCGCCGCGCTCCTCGATCTCGCGCATGAAGTGCCAGCGCAGCCCCTGTTCCTGCATCCACTCGAAGGTCTCGACGGGCGGCCAGTAGCCGCGCAGGCCGACCTGCACGAAGTTCTTGCCACTGATGGCGCCAGACTCGATGAGGCGGCGCATCGGCGTGCCGTGACTGGCCAGCACGCCGTGCGAATCATTCGCGGTGTCGGCGTGCGCATCGAAGTGGACGATCCCGATGGAACCGGGGCGTCGGACCTCCGCGATGGCCGTGGCGGCCGGCCAGGTGATCGAGTGATCGCCGCCGAGGATGATCGGGATGGCGCCGGTGGCCGCGACCTCGCGGACCTTGCGGTAGATCATCGCGTGGCCACGTTCGATCCACGAGGGCACGATGTTCGCGTCACCGGCGTCGACGACGGTCAGGACCTCGAAGGCGTCGACGTCCAGCTGCAGGGAGTGGATCGATCCCGAGGTGTACTGCGCCTCGCGGATCGCCCGCGGCCCGAAGCGGGTCCCCGGCCGGTGGCTGACGGCGTCGTCGAACGGCGCGCCGACGATCGCGACGTCCACCTCGCGGCGGCGCAACTCCGCCGGATCGATGATCCAGGGCAGGTTCATGAACGTCGTCGGCCCGACGTAGGTCGGCAGGTCGAAGTCGCTGTACGTTTCGAACGGCGCGTCCCAGCCGTTGGCCGCGGCGAAGTCGGGAGCGGGTTCAGGGGGGCGCTCGGCCACGGGATCCTCCGGGGACGGACACGGCCAGCACGGGCGGACCGCGAGACATGGCTGGCCAGTGCGGCCAGATGCGTGCCGTCTCGAACGGGGGCGCCGCCGGTTCGAAGACCGCTCGTCCAGCGGGGCGCGCCGCCGCGATGGTAGCACCGGCCGATGGCGCGACCACGGCGCTCTCGATCAGCCGGCGCGGAACTCCGCCCAGGCGGCCTGGACGAGGGCTGGATCCGCGAAGAGCTCGTAGGCCGTCTGCGCCACGAGGACCGCGGAGAGCAGGGTGGTCTCGTCGGCCCGCGGTGTGACCGCGGCATCGCGGAACAGGATCGAATGGCCGGGTACCCCCTCCTCGCAGATCGCGAGGTCGGGGTGGATCGTCGGACAGACCCAACTCACGTTCGCCATGTCCGTGCTCCCGGCATTCGGGTCATCGCCCATGTCGACGATGCCGTAGGCGCCCATGTTCGCGCGGAAGCGCTCGGCGAGCACCGCGTTGTTGCGCATCGTCGTGGCACCGCCCGAATAGGTCACCTCGACGGACGTCCCGGTGGCCAGCGCGGCGGCCTCGGCCATCTTGGTGAACTGGCCCTTCATGACCTCGTAGTAGGCCTGATCGTCGCTGCGCAGCATGAACCACGCCGAGGCGTGCTCCGGGATGATGTTGGCCGCGGTCCCGCCATCCCGGATGATGCCGTGCACCCGGGCCGTCGACTTGAGCTGCTGGCGCCAGAGACCGACCGAGGTGAAGAGCAGGATCATCGCGTCGAGCGCGTTCTTGCCCTTCCAGGGGTCGGACGAGGCGTGGGCCTGGAGCCCGTGGAAGGCGACGTCGACGTCCTCCGACGCAAGCGGATAGCTCTCCACGTGGTTGCGATCGCAGGGGTGGTAGAGCAGGGCCGCGTCGATGCCCTCGAACAGGCCGTCGTCGATCATGATCTGCTTGCCGCTGCCACGCTCCTCGGCCGGGGTCCCCAGGAAGACGATCTCGCCCGGCAGCTCGTCGGCGAGGGTGGCCAGGGCGATCGCCGCCCCCACTCCCGATGCCGCCATCGTGTTGTGGCCGCAGCCATGACCGAGCCCCGGAAGCGCGTCGTATTCCGCGAGGATGCCGATCCGCGGACCGTCCACGCCTCGACCGCCACGCCGCACCGCGCGGATCGCGGTCTCCAGGCTGCCGGCCGGATGCTCGACCTCGTAGCCGTGGGCGCGCAGGATCTCGGCGATCCAGGTCGCCGCCTGCCGTTCCTCGAAGGCGGGCTCCGGCTGGGCATGGATCCGGTGCGACAGGTCGATGATCTGGGCGCGGGCGGCGTCGACGGCGGCGGCCAGGCGAGCCTTGGCGGGCGCGTGCGGCTCGGCGGGCTTGACGCTGGTCAGGGCAGTCAGGGGGACCTCCACGGAACGATGTCACTGGGTCCCGGGAGGGTACCGTGGCGCGTGGCTCAGCGCTCGACCGAGAGCGTCGCCTCCGCGACGGCCACCAGCGCGACGATGAACAGCGCGATCGGCAGCTCCAGCGCGCCCTGCAGGCGCAGCACGATGAAGACCGCGACGACGAGCCCGATCCAGCCGCCCCGTCGCGCGGCCCGCATCCAGTCGCCGTGGTAGGCGATCCGCCGGTGGCGACCGAAGACGACGAGCCACAGGATGGGCACTGTGGTCAACCCGATGGCCAGCCCGATGAGGGCCGCGCCGATGAACCCGGCCGTCGGATCCTCGATGGGATCGCGGGTGGTGATCACGAGCGCGACGAGCACCCAGACGACAGCCGCCGCGCCGAAGATGGCGAGGTTGGCCATCCGGTCGCGCGTCTCCATGACGAGCGAGTCTAGGGTGTCCGACCCGTCCACCGCCCATGGGCGCACGAGCCGCTCGGCGCGCATCGTCGATCCGTCCTCCATCCACTCCGGGCCGGCGGCCCGGTCCCCCGGGCGGCGCACGATGGGCCTACGCACCACCGGTGTCGAGTGAGGCGGATGCCCTATCAGCGCCATCAGCGGGCGGCGCTCGATGGGCAGATGTCGCGGAACGGGCACCAGGAACAGGCGAGCTGATCAGGCGTCGCGTCGTAGTGGCGGGCACGGATCCCGGCGGCGGCGGTCGCGATCTTCTGGCGAGCCTTGGCCAATCGCTTGGGATCGACCTCGACCTTGCCGATGAGCCCCGAGTCGAGGAAGTGGAGCGCCAGCGCGTCGGGTAGGCGTCCTGTCATCGCCTCGTAGCCCATGGCATAGATCTGGAGCTGCAGCGACTCCCGCGCGCGCTGCCGTGCGCGGACAGGGTCACGCACGTCCGACGACTTGTAGTCCGTGATCGTCACCCGCTCCCGTCCGAGGATCCCGAGCGTCGGATGGACGACGTCGCTGGTCGGCTCGGGCTGGGCCTCCGAACCTGCACTCGTCGTCTGAGCGTCCGGCGGCAGGATCTCGACATCGACCCGGTCCCAGCGTCCGCGCACGCGATCGCCGCCCAGCTGGAAGCTGAAGTCACGCTCGACGTAGGTCGGGATCACCGCACCCGGCTGGAGCTGGTCCTCGCGGAACCGGCGGAGGGCGGCGCGACCCGCGGCAAGGCGCGCCTCCTCGTGCTCGCGGCTCACGAAGCCCTCGTTGGACCACGCCGACTCGAGGACCTCGTCGAGCTCCGCTTCGCTCATCACGTGACCCTTGGCATGGCGATGGTGGAAGAGCTGGACCGCCTTGTGCAGCGCCGCGCCGTAGACGAGCGCATGGTGCGGCGCCAGGGGCACGCGGAGGACGTGGGCGTACTGGTACCTGCGCGGGCAGGTGAGGTAGTCGTCCACCTGGTAGAAGCTGAGCGAGAGTGGCTCCGTGATCGGGGCACGGACCGGGTCGACGGGCGTGGCCGGTGCCTCGAACGCGGCCAGGCGCTGGACCGGCCCGGCCGGGACCGCGCCGCCGCCCGTCGAGAGGCCGCCGCCGGGCAGATCGAGGGCCTCGAGGACGAACGGGGAGACGCGTCGTGCCCTCGCGCCACCATAGTCCGCAGCGTGGGAGAGGACGAGCTCGTCGCGTGCCCGGGTCATCGCGACGTAGCAGAGCCGCCGCTCTTCGGCGAGCGCTCGCTCGGAGGTCGGCGGCTCGCCCCGCCCCAGACCCGCCGGAAGGGCCAGGGCCTCCGGACGGCCCGTCCCGGGGAAGCGCCCCGCGACCAGTCCGGGCAGGAAGACGACCCCGAACTCGAGGCCTTTCGCCTTGTGGACGGTCAGCACCGCCACCGCATCGACCTCGTGGTCCAGGTCCGCCGTCGCCGGGTCGTCGCCGGCGTCGATGAGGGTCTGCAGATGGCGTGCGACGAAGACCGCCCGATCGTCGGCGAGGAGCGCGGACTGCGCACGGACGATGTCGAAGAAGCGTGCGATGTTGGCGAGCGCTTCCTCGGCCGCGGTCGTCTGGGCGGCGGCCAGCCGGCCCAGGATGCCCTGCTCGCGGAGGAACGCATAGAGGACCTCGCCTGCCGGCCGGGCGTGCGCGAGGTCGCCGTAGCGGGCCAGATCGACGACGAGCCGGTGGACGCCCGCGCGGGTCGCCGCCGAGACGCGGAGGCTGCCCGGCTGGCGCTCCAGCTCGTCGAGGATCGCGGCGACCGACCGATTGCGTCGCCGAGCCGTGTTCACGATGGCGGTCAGGTCCTCGCCACCGAGCCCATACACCTCGGACGATGCGAGCGCGTACAGGTCGACGCTCGACTCCGGGTCGGCGAGCGTCCGCAGGAACGCCATGAGGAGCCGGACCTCCGGGCGAGCGTAGAGACCGGAGGCGCCGGAGAACCGCCACGGGATGCCCGCCACGTTGAGGGCGCGCAGGATCGGGTCCGCGTACCCGTTGGCTCGCACCAGGACGGCATGGTCGCGCGGCGCGGCCCCGGCCCGGATGCGCCGGCCGATCTCGGCGGCGATCCAGTCGGCCTCCTCGGCGCCGGTAGCGAACGCTTCCAGCCGCACCGGCGCGGTGGCCGGGTCGACGCGCACCGGTCGCAGCCGCTTCACGATCCCGGTGCGGGCCTCGAGACGGTCGGGGTCGTTGTGCCGGACGAGCCGGTACGAGGCGTCGAGGATCGGCGCAAGCGAGCGATAGTTCCGCCGGAGGACGATCCGCTTCGCTCCCGTGTAGCGCGCCTGGAAGTCGAGGATGTTGTCGATGGCCGCGCCCCGGAACGCGTAGATCGCCTGGTCGTCATCCCCCACCACCGTCACGTTGCGGTGCGGTTCGGCGAGCAGCCCTACGAGCTCGCCCTGCGCCCGATTGGTGTCCTGGAACTCGTCCACGAGCAGATACCGGAAGCGGCCGGCGATCGCGGTCCGGGCGGCCGCCGAATCGCGGACGAGCCGGAGGGCCAGGGCGACCTGGTCGCCGAAGTCGATGAACCCGTTCGCCGCGAGCAGGTCCTGATACGTGCCGAACGCCCTGGCCAGCTCCGACTGGCGGCGCGCCTCCTCGGCGAGCGCCTCGGCGGCATCCCGCTCCGTGTCCGTGACCGAGTCTCCCGCCGCCTCGACGGCGGTCGCGACGGCCGCCGCCTCGGTCGCGACCCGGTCGGCGTGGGCCAGATAGGTGGCCGGGGTGATGTCCTCGTCCTTGCATCGTGAGAAGAGCGTCGCGAGCGCGGACAGGAAGCGCGTCGGGTCGCCGAGCGGGCGGTACTGGTCGAGGTCGAATTCGTACAGGTGCTCGCGCAGGAAGATCACGACCTCGGCACGCGACAGGACGCGCACGTCGGGCGGCAATCCGAGCTCGAGGGCGAACTCGCGGATCAGCCGATCGCCGAAGGCGTGGAAGGTGGCGATGCTCGTGTCCGTGTAGCCATAGGGCACCAGCTGGTCGACCCGGACCGCCATCTCGTCGGCGGCCTTGTCCGTGAAGGTCAGGGCCAGGATCTCGGATGGCTTGGCCCGTCTCGATGCGATCAGCCACGCGATGCGACGGGTGATGACCTGCGTCTTGCCGGTCCCAGCGCCGGCGATCACCAGCAGCGGGCCGTCGCCGTGGGTCACGGCCCGAAGCTGGTCAGGGTCGAGGCCGCCCAGCAAGGCGTCCATCCCGTCGCGCCGGCCACCGGTCGTGAGGGCCGAGTCCATGACGGGCACGAGCTCCCGCCAGGCCGGCACTTGGTCGAGCGGCGCCGGTTCGCGGCGTCGCGTCCGAGGTCGGGTGCGGGTCATCGCCGGCGGAGCCGCGGGCGAACGGGTGGGGGCCATGAGCGGAGCATCGCCGGCGGCCGTGCCACCTAGGGTGTCAGGAGGTCGCCTGGCGGATGGCCGCCGTCTCCTCGTCCGAGAGCGCGGCGTCCGACGTCCCGGCCGAGATCGCCTTGGCGTAGACACGGGTGCCTGCGCGGGCATGCAGGCTCGAGAGCACCCAGCCGTTGCCATCCGCGTCGAGCAGCGCGAGCGCGAAGCTCTGGTTGCCGCCGGTCTCCTCGAACGGGTTGTAGCGCACGAGTCCGACCCGCTGGAACATCTGACGTGAGGACGCTTCCACGGCCGCGGTCCGGGCGGCCAGGTCATCGAGCGCGGTCGAGACCGCGAACACCTTGTCGAGGTGCGCGTCGAGGACGGCCTCGAGGTTGGCCCCGTCCTCACCGCGGGTCAGCCCGCGCAGCCGCACGTCGAGGCGTGACTGGCGTCGAGCCACCACGAGCAGCGCGACGAGCAGCACGAGCACCGCGATCGCGAGGCCGACGACGATGGGCCCGAGGTACGGCGCCACGATGGCGTTCAGGTCGATGGGACGGTCCTCCGGACGCGCGTGGTGGACGGTCGGCCGAGTCTAGCAGCGCGCTCTCGCCGGCCACGCACCTGGGCGGGTCCGGGCCGGGAGGGTGCTATCCTCTGCCGCTGGCGGACCCGCGACGCGCAGACCTGCGGCATCGCCCGTCATCGATCGACCATCCGGAGGCTCCCACCACATCATGGCCAAGCGCGCCCGCGGCAGCACCACTCGACCCGGCCAGCGTGCCCCCCTCCAGCGCGGGGCGACCCGCCCTGCCGCCGGAGCGGGTGTCGGGTCGCCGACCACCGCGCCGCGACCCGCCACGCTGACGCCCGAGGAGGAGGCACGCGCCGCCGAGCTCGAGGCCCAGATCCTGGCCGAGGAGCGCGCTGCCGAGACGGCCTCCCGTGGGCGACGCGAGCGCGGTCGTCGACCGGTCGAGGTGGAGTCCGTCGCCCGCGGCGGATCCCTGGCCGTGCGCGCCGCCGACGAGTACGCCTATGTCGCTCGGGACATCAAGCGCATCACCCTCATCGGCGGGTCGCTGATCGCGCTCCTGCTCGCGATCTGGGTCGTCGTCGAGGCGACGGGCATCGCCCGCTTCTGACCTCGCGCGCGCGGTCGGCCGGCGACCGCGCGCTACCATCGCGGC
>DASPHN010000316.1:0-3268 GCA_035629655.1 Saccharimonadales bacterium (SeqCode)
TTCGTCGACAGTCACACCCACTTCCAGCGTGCGTCGATCGCCCGCGAGTTCTTCCTCGACTTCGAGGCGCTCGGTGCGGCCTCCGTCGCGGAGATCCAAGCGGCCGTCGCGGGCCGGGTGGCGGCGCTGCCGACCGGCACCTGGATCCAGGGCGACGCGCTCGTCGCCCAGCGGCTCGCCGAGGGCCGGATGCCCCACCGTCTCGAGCTCGATGCCGTCGCACCCGACCATCCCGTCGTCCTGCGCGGGATCGGCCGGCACACGGTCGTCGTCAACTCGCTCGCCCTGCGGCTGGCGGGCATCTCGCGCGACGACGCCGATCCGCCGGGCGGTCGGATCGGCCGCGACGCCGATGGTGAGCTGAACGGCTCCCTGCACGAGCGGGCCAAGGCGCGCCTGGACATGACGAGCGCCGACACCGTGATCCCGCGCCTCGGCGAGGCGGATCGCCTGCGGGCGATCGGCGCTGGGATCCGGGCGCTCCACCGGGTCGGGATCGTCGGCATCCACGAGATGGTCCGCGAGCCGATCGAGCTCGGCGATTACCTCCGACTTCGGGAGGCCGGTGACCTGGCGATCCGAGTCCGCTTCTACGTCCGCTCCGTCGAGTCGTCGACCCAGCTCGAGCACCTGCTCCGTCTCGGGCTGCGGTCGAACTTCGGCGACGACTGGCTGCGCATCGGTGGCGTCAAGCTCAGCGTCGACGGCTGGGAGGTCCTCGGCACGGCTGCCACGTACGACCCGTACCCAGGCGAGCCCGACAACACGGGGATCATCCGGATCGAACCCGAGCGCCTGGTCGAGGAGATGACCGCGGCCGATCGCAGCGGGTTGCAGATCGCGGTGCACGCGGCCGGGCCACGAGCCGTCGACGCTGCGCTCGATGCCTACACGGCCGTGCTCGGCGAGCGGCCGATGGCCAACCCGCTGCGCCACCGGATCGAGCATGTCTACCTGCCCGCGCGACCGGGCCAGCTGGAGCGGGTCGCGCGACTCGGGTTGCTGTTGTCGACCCAGCCGGGCTTCGTCGACGCGACCGGCGACCTGTGGCGCGGCATGTACGACGACGCGACGCTCGAGCGTGCCATGCCCCTGCGAACCCTCTTGGATCTCGGGATCCCGGTCCAGGCGAACTCCGACTACCCGTGCTCGCCCATGGGACCCTGGCTCGGCATCCGAGGCGCGGTCGCGCGGCTGACCCGCGGCGGCATCCGTCTTGGCGCAGCGGAGGCGATCACCCTCGAAGCGGCGATCGCGATGTGGACCACCGCCCCGGCCTGGAGCGCGTTCGAGGAGGGCCGGGTGGGCACGCTTGCCGCGGGCGCACGGGCGGACATCATCACCTTGACCGAGGACCCGTTCAGCACCGACCCCGACGCCCTCGACCGGATCGAGGTGGCGACGACGATCCTTGCCGGCGCCGTGGTGCATGACCTCGACCACGGCCCGGACGACGGGGCACCCGCCGCCACGCGCTGATCAGGCGGCGGCCCACCCAGGACGTCGGCTCAGGCCGGGCGCGGCCACCACGCACGGACGTCGACGCGTCGCGCGAACCGCAGGTGCGGCGGCTCGTCCGGGAGCGATAGACCATGGGCGGCCACCAGCCCGGCCGCGTCCATCGTGGCCGTCGCCGGCTGGAGCGGCCACGGCCGATGCCGGATCTCGCCGCGCAACACTCGGCCGTCCCCATCGACCGAGAAGAGGCGCCAGCGGGCGGTCAGCCAGTCCTCGAGGCTGCCCGGTTCGGCAGGCTGCGCCGGGCCCGTGGGCGCGTAGGTCGCGGTGAAGGCCGCCCGCGGCCGGCCGGGGTCGGTGCGCACCGAGCGGTAGGCGATCGAGCCGTCGGGCTCGGCATCGGCGGTCATCCGGGCGTGGACATAGGGCAGGTGGAAGAACCGGCGCGCCCCGACGACCGTCAGGGGACTCGCCGCGTCCAGGCTGAGGAACCACACGCCTGGCCGGCCGCGGTGGGTCGCGTAGGTGCGCACGTTCAGCTCGGGGAACGCGCTCAGCCCCGGCATCGCCGGGAGGCCGCGCGGGGCCACGTCCTCCATCCGGAACGGGACGATGCCCAAGTACGCTCGGCCGTCAAACGTGTCGACTTCGAGATCCGGCGGCAGCAACGGCCGAAGCAGCTCGGCGGGGAGCGGCCAATGGGCGAACAGCAGGTCGACCCAGCGCATGCGCATCACCCACGGCCGCCGGCGGCTCACGCGAAGACGACCCGAGCCACGATGCGCAGGACGATCAGCCTTCCGGAGCCTCGAGCTCGCCCGGATCCGCGAAGGCGCTGCCGCCCCGGGACGCGCCCGCCGCGGCCATCGCTTCTCGGTAGACGCCGATCGCGTCGTCCACGCAACACACGACGAGGTCGCCCGGGATCGCCCGGCGCAGCGCGGTACGGACCGCGGTCATCTCCTCGAGCACCTTGTCGGCACGTGTGGTCCGGGCTGAGCCCGAGGTCTTCGCGGCCTTGACCCCGTCCAGGACGTTGCTCGCCGTCTCGCCCGGCGACCGGCCGCGCAGATTCTTGTCCTCGCGGACGATGATCTCGTCGAAGGCGCCCGCGGCGATCCCGCCATAGTCGCGCTGGTCCTCGTCGCGTCGGTCGCCCGGGATGCCGATGACCCCGATGGCCCGCCCGTTGCGTGCCTCCGGACCGCCGCCGATGCGGCCGGCCTTGGTCTGCGTCGCGACCATCATCCGGTTGACGAAGTCCGCCAGCGCGCGCATCCCGTCCACGTTGTGGCAGTAGTCGATGACGACCCGCACGCCGCCAACGTCGACGAGATTGAGGCGGCCCGGCGCCTGGAAGAACGAGGTCGAGAACGTACGCAGGCCCTGGCGGATGTCGTGGAGGTGCGCTCCCGCCGACCAGGCCGCGGCGGCCGCTGCCAGCGCGTTGGCGACGTTCATCCGGGCTCGACCCCCAAAGGTCGCCGGGATGAGGTGCGTGTAGAGGACCGGCATCGTGCGTGCCCCGAGGCGGAGCACGATGAGCTCCCCTTCCTTCGTCTCCTGGAGCATGAAGGCCGCGTTGCCGCGCGAGGTGTGGCCGTCGACCCGGTCGAAGCCGTCCTCGCCCTTCGTCGTCGACATGCTGAACAGGACGACCCGGCCCGCACAGTGGCGGCCCATCCGGTAGACGTGCGCATCGTCGGCGTTGAGCACGGCCGTGCCCGAGCGCGGGACCGCCTCCACCACGACGCCCTTGACGTTGGCGAGCTGGCCGAGGGAGGTGATGCCACCGAGGCCGAGGTGATCG
>DASPHN010000317.1:0-4288 GCA_035629655.1 Saccharimonadales bacterium (SeqCode)
GATCGTGGAACGCGGTCATGCGCGGCTCACCTCCCAGGCCGTCGGGCCGAAGCTCGCATGGATCGCCGACGAGGAGCCCGCCGTGTTCGCGCGGACCCGCCGCCTGTTCATGACGAGCTCATGGCTCGCCTGGAGGCTCACCGGAGCGTATGTCCTCGACCACACCTCGG
Organism: Saccharimonadales bacterium (SeqCode); assembly: GCA_035629655.1. Lineage (GTDB taxonomy): Bacteria > Chloroflexota > Limnocylindria > Limnocylindrales > CSP1-4 > SPCO01. The sequence continues at coordinate 171 of DASPHN010000317.1, forward strand.
CGAGTCAGGCCTGGCCGCTCTACGACGTCGCTGCAGGGGCGTGGTACGCGCCATGGGCCGATGTCATCGCGCCCGAGCTCGAATGGCCGACGCTCATCTGGCCCGGCGACATCGCCGGCACGGTCACCAAGGCCGCCGCAGCTCGAACGGGCCTTCCGGCCGGCATCCCGGTCGTCGCCGGGACCATCGATGCGTGGTCGGAGTCGATCAGCGTCGGCGCGACCCGGCCGGGCGACCTGATGCTGATGTACGGGACGACGATGTTCCTCATCGCCGTCGTGGAGCAGCCCATCCACTCCCCGTCGTTGTGGGGGACGGTCGGGGCGCTGCCCGGCACCTTCTCACTGGCCGGGGGCATGGCGACCTCGGGCGCGATCACCAGCTGGCTCCGCGAGCTGTTCGGATCGCCGGACTACGCCGAGCTCCTCGCGCTCGCCGACGCGTCCCGACCGGGCGCGAACGGGCTGCTGCTGCTCCCCTACTTCGCCGGTGAGCGGACGCCGATCCAGGACCCCGATGCCCGCGGCCTGATCGTCGGTCTGAGCATGGACACGACCCGGGGCGACCTCTACCGAGCGGCCCTCGAGGCCACCGCGTTCGGGGTCCGCCACAACGTCGACGCGATGCGGGCCGCCGGCGCGCCGATCGACCGGATCGTGGCGGTCGGCGGAGGCACCCAGGGGGAGCTCTGGACACGGATCGTGTCCGACGTCACCGGTCTCGAGCAGGTGATCCCGCGCGAGACCATCGGCGCGAGCTTCGGGGCGGCGTTCCTCGCCGCGAGCACCCAGGTCGAGGTCGACATCGACGAGTGGAACCCGCCGGTCGCGCTCCGTCGCCCGGATCCGGCGCTCGCGGCCCGCTACGACGAGGCGTACGGCCTCTACCTCGACCTCTACCCGGCGACGCGGACGGTCGCCCATGCCCTCGCGACGAACCAGCGGGCGTCGGTCGCAGCAGCGGCGCCTCGCCGCTCCTGACTCAGTCGTCGTCGAGGACGAATGTGATCAGCATGTTCACCCGATAGGCGACGATGCGGCCGCCTTCGATGTCGACCTGCTGCTCCTTGATCCAGGCGCTCTTCACGTTGCGCAGGGTCTTGTGGGCGCGTTCGATGCCTTCGTTGATCGCGGCCTCGAAGCTGCGATCCGAACGCGAGCTGATCTCGGTGACACGGGCGACGGACATGGTCTGGACCTCCGCTACGGCTTCGGCGCTGGGGGTCGCCGTGGATCGGTCCAGCCTAGCCCGTGACGGTCGTCCGCGGGATGCTCAACCGCCGATGCGGACGATCCATCGACCACGCGCGGCGCCGGCGACGATCCTGTCGAGCGCGTCGTCGAGGGTCTCGAGCGTGACTTCCTGGACATGCTCGCCGAGTGCCCGGGGACGCAGGTCGGTCGCGAGGCGGTCCCAGATGCGCCGGCGGCGACCGATCTCGACCGGCACCGAGTCCATGCCGAGCAGGGAGACGCCGCGCAGGATGAACGGGAAGACCGTCGTCTCGAGCGCCGGACCGCTGGCGTTCCCGCTGGCCGCCACGGCGCCGCCGGTCTTGAGCGTGCGCAGAACGTACGGCAGCGTGGCTGCACCGACCGCATCCACGGCACCCGCCCAGCGTTCCGTCTCGAGTGGGCGTCCCGTGCCGGTCACGTCGTCGCGGGCCAGGATGCCGGCCGCCCCGATGGACCGCAGGCGATCCGCTTCTTCGGCTTTGCCCGTGGCCGCCCAGACCTCATAACCCCGGTCGGCCAGGATGGCCACCGCGGTCCCACCGACGCCGCCACTGGCGCCGGTCACGAGCACCGGTCCGTCATCGGGGGTGAGCCCGCGGTCCTCGAGGGCGATGACCGACATCGCGGCCGTGAAGCCGGCCGTGCCGATCGCCATCGCGTCGCGCCCGGTGAGGCCCGGCGCGAGCGGCACGACCCAGCCGGCGGGCACGCGCTGGTACTCGGTATACCCGCCGTGCCTCGCGACGCCCAGCTCGTAGCCGTGGGCGAGGACGGCGGTTCCGGGCCGGATCGAGGGATCGCTCGAGGTGACGACCTCGCCGGCGAGGTCGATGCCGGGGATGAGCGGGCTGATGCGGGCGACCTTGCCGTCGACCCGCGTTGCGAGCCCATCCTTGTAGTTCACGCTCGACCAGCCGACCCGGATCTCGACCTCCCCCGGCGGCAGATCCGTCTCCGCGAGCTCGCGGACGCCGCGCTCGACGGCCGGCACGCCATCGCGCTCGACCTTCTCGGCGACGTAGGCGCGGAACGAGGCAGGGATCGCGACCATCCGGGCAAGCCTAGCGCGGGCGCACCTGCCCGAGCCCGTGGGTTGCGTTTCGGAACGTGGGTTGACGAGGCAACGACCCGTGCGTCACGATCGAGCGGCTGTGACTCACACCTCGCACTCCTGGAACATGTGTATGCGCTGGCGGCCCCGCCGTGCGGAGGATGGGGTCTGAGGTCACGCGCAACCTGAACGGGTAGGAGCGGGACCACAGACGAGGTCCCGGGGCCGCGGACTCCACGACAGGAGCCGCGGCTTTTCGTTTTCCTTCGAAGCACACGACGGGTGACCGCCGAGCACCGGCCCTCCCAGGGCCCCGGGCCTCGACCGATCGGCGCGACCGCGCCCCACCCACCACCTGCCTTCGGAGGCCCGTATCCCATGACCGACCTCGATCCCGCCACGTTCCGACCCGAGACGCGCGCCCTGCACAGCGGCCAGAAGCCCGATCCGACGACCAACGCCCGCGCCGTTCCGATCTACGCCACCACGAGCTACGTCTTCGACGACGCCGCGCATGCGGCCCGGCTGTTCGGGCTGCAGGAGTTCGGGAACATCTACACCCGGATCATGAACCCGACCACCGATGTCTTCGAGCAGCGGGTCGCGGCGCTCGAGGGTGGCGTCGCCGCCCTGGGCGTGGCGTCGGGCCAGGCGGCCGAGACGCTCTCGATCCTGAACCTCGCCCGCGCCGGCGACAACATCGTGTCCTCGTCGTCGCTCTACGGCGGGACCTACAACCTGTTCACCCACACGCTGCCCAAGCTCGGGATCACCACGACGTACGTCGACGGCAGCGACCCGTCGGCCTTCGGGCGCGCGATCGACGAGCGGACCAAGGCGGTCTTCCTCGAGCTGATCGGCAATCCGCGCCTTGACGTCCACGACCTGGCCTCGATCGCCGACGTCGCCCACGCGCGCGGCGTGCCGGTCATCGTCGACAACACGTTCGCCCCGCTGATCGCTCAACCGATCAAGCACGGCGCCGACATCGTCATCCACTCCGCCACGAAGTGGATCGGCGGTCACGGCACGGCGATCGGTGGCGTCGTCGTCGATGGCGGCACCTTCGACTGGGCAGCGAGCGAGCGGTTCAAGGCGGACTTCGTCGATCCCGATCCCAGCTACCACGGCATCAGCTACACCACGGCATTCGGCAACCTCGCGTTCATCCTGAAGCTGCGGCTCCAGGGCCTGCGCGACATCGGCGCGGCGCTCAGCCCGTTCAATGCCTTCCTGTTCCTGCAGGGCCTCGAGACACTCCCACTGCGCATCACCCGGCACAGCGAGAACGCGCTGGCCGTGGCCCGCTGGCTCGAGACCCGGCCGGAGGTGACGTGGGTCAGCTATCCGGGGCTCGAGTCCCATCCGAGCCACAAGCAGGCCAAGCAGTACCTGACCGGTGGCTTCGGGGGCATCGTGACCTTCGGAGTGAAGGGCGGCGTCGAGGCAGGTCGTCGCCTCATCGACAGCGTGCAGATCTTCTCGCTGCTGGCCAACGTCGGCGACGCGAAGTCGCTGATCATCCATCCCGCATCCACCACCCACTCGCAGCTCGATCCGGCCGAGCAGGCCTCGTCCGGCGTCACCGACGACCTCATCCGCCTGTCGGTGGGTCTCGAGCACGTCGACGACCTGCTGGCCGACCTCGAGCAGGCGCTGACAGCTGCCACAACCGCCGTGAGGGCCGATGGCGAGCTCGTCGGCGCGGCGGGATGACCGTCGAGACGACCACGACCCGGCCGGCCGGTCTCCCCACGGGGACCGGCCGGCTCGAGGCTGCGTCACTCGGACCGTTCGAGCTGACGGACGGGACGGCGCTCGCCGAGCTGACC
>DASPHN010000318.1:0-3262 GCA_035629655.1 Saccharimonadales bacterium (SeqCode)
GATGACGCTCGGGAACTCCTCCTTGCCACCGAAGCCACCACCGGTCTCGGCCTGGACCACCCGAGCCTTGTCGTCGTCGAGCCCAAGGCCGCGCTTGAGGGCGCCGTGCAGGTAGTACGGGCACTGGAGGGACCCGGTCACCGTCACGCCGCCGCCCTCGGTCGGGACCGCGATCATCGCGTTGTTCTCGATGTACAGCTGTTCCTGGTGCCCGACCCGGTACTCGCCCTCGAGGATGACGTCGGCGGCGGCCAGGGCGGCCTCGACCTCGCCAGACTCGATGTGATAGCTCGCGAACGTGTGGGTCGAGACGTCGGGATCGAAGACGCCCTCGAGCTTCGTCGTCCGCGGCGTGGTCCGCTGACGTGCCTCCCGCAGGGTCGTACGGTCCGGCGCAGCGATGAGGGCCAGGGCTTCCGCGTGATGCTGGATCTCGCCACCGAGCGGGACGAGGATCGGCTGGTCGCTCTTGATCGAGCTGACCACGTTGTCGCCCGGGATGTCGGCCGCGGTGACGACGACGACCTTCGACCAGTCGAAGGCAGGATCGAGGTCGAGGGCATCGAAGGTGGCGTGCGCGTCGGTCGATCGGACGGTCGTGCCGAACCAGGCGCCGGGCACGACGATGTCGTCGGTGTAGAGCGCGGTGCCGGTGAGTTTCGCCGGGCCCTCGCGGCGCAGCGGCCCGGCCGGTCGGGCGCGTCCCGGGACGGTCGTCGCGGGCGGGATGACGAGCGCGCCGGTGGGGTCCGTCCGGGTCGTCATGGCTTGCGACGATACCACCCGGCGATGGTCGCGGCGGGTCTCCAGGCGCCGGTCCGGGGACGCGTTCCCGCCGGCGACCCCGACCACACCAGTCGTGCCCAGACCCGTGCCGACCGCCTTGCGCGGTGCGGCGGGACAACGTGAAGAGGTCCTACGGGACGTTCCGATGGTTGCACCGACCGGGCGGCGCGGCCAATCATCGGCGTCCGTTCGCCATCGCGACGGCCGTCACTGCCATCATCGGAGTCATCGCGATCATGGACCTGTCCTCGGACCTGGCGCTCTCATTCCTCTTCATCGCCGTCATCGCCAACATGGCCATCCTCGCGATGCTCGTCGCGAGCGGCCGCCTCCGCCGGCCCGGCGAGGCGCCGGTCGATCGAGCAGCCGTCGACCAGGCGCTGTCGAGCTCGTCCTCGTTCAGCACGCATTCGGCCCGCGGCGGCTGGGATCGTCGGGCGGACAGCCGCGGGAACGACGGGAACAACGGCTCCGACGCCGGCGTGCCGGTCGGCGCGCTGGTGGCCGCCTCGGCCGCCGACCCGGATCCCGCGGGGCAGGCCCCGGCGATCATGTCGCCGGACTCGGCCTTCGAAGTCGAGTCACCCGAGGCGACATTCGAGCGCGTGCCCGTCCAGGAGGCCGCGCCGACCGTCGAGGTATTGCCCGGGGCTGACGCCGCGCCGGCCGCCCTCGTTGCACCCGACGCTGGCGGCGGTACGGCCTGGCGTCGCGACGACCTGACCGGACTCATCGATGCCGAGACGTTCGCTCGACTCGTGGCCGACGAGGATGCCCGGGTGCGCCGCTACGAGCGCGCCGCGACCATCGTCGTGTTCGAGCTCGACGGCCTGGACCGGCTGGTCGAGCGGCTCGGGGACGACGCCGGCGACCGGATCATCGCGGCCCTGGCTGACACCGTGCTTCGCCTCGCTCGCAATGCCGACCACGTCGCCCGTCTCAGCAGCGGCCGATTCGGCGTCCTGCTGACCGAGACCGACGACGTCCAGGCGATCAACTACATCGAGCGCGTCCGACGCGCCTGCGAGCTCTGGCTTGATTCGGGCGCGATCGCGCTGCGACTCGTCACGGGCTGGGCGGGCGCGAGCCGCGAGCTCACGTTGCTGGATGCGCAGCGGCTCGCCACCGAGCGCATGTACACCGAGCTCCGTCGCGGCGCGCGCCGCGGTGAGGGCAGCGAGCCGTCGATGGAGCGGGCCGCCTCCTAGTCGGTCCCGAGTCGGATCCCGCGGCCAGGGGTCGCGCCGGTGTGCTCCCCCGCCCGGACCACGAGCGTGCCGTTCACGACGACGTGGTCGATCCCGATCGGGAAGCGCCGCGGCTCGTCGTAGGTCGCCTCGTTGCGGATCGTCGCCGGGTCGAACACCACCAGGTCCGCGAAGGCGCCGTCGCGGATCCGGCCCCGGTCGCGGAGGCCGAGGCGGTCGGCCGCGGCTCCGGTCATCTTGCGGATCGCTTCCTCGAGGCTGAGCAATCGCTCGTCGCGGACGAACTGGCCGAGGATCCGCGGGAACGAGCCGTACGTCCGCGGGCTCGGTTTGGCTCCGATGAACGTGGAGTCCGTGCCGACCATCCCCACCGGGTGCGCGACGAACTGGGGCAAGGTCTTCACCCACGGGCCACTTGTCACCTGGTTGACGGCCAGGTCCTCGGCGAGGAGCAGGTCGCAGATCACGTCGACGGCGTCGTGGCCCGTCTCGGCCATCACGTCGGCGAGGGTGCTCGACTCCCAGCGCAGCAGGTCGGCGCGACGGAAGTTGCCGAGGCGGAGGTCGGCCCAACCGGCAGGGCTCGTGTAGGCGGCGCCACGCTGCCGGAGCTCGTCCCGGAGACGCTCGCGGGCCGTGCGGTCGGCGAGGCGCTCCTTCAGCGGACCCGGGCCGCCCGCCTGGATCCAGAGCGGGAGCTGGATGAGCAGGCGTGTGCTCGCCCACTCGGACGGATAGGAGTCGAAGGTCACGTCCAGCCCCTCGGCACGGGCGTCGTCGACGAGGGCGAGCAGCGGCTCGGCCGGCCCCGGATGGGTCTCGCGGTGATAGAAGTGGGTGATGTGGGCGGGCGCCTCGGCACGCCGGCCGATCTCGATCGCCTCGCGAAACGGGTCGAGGTAGCGGTCGCCGAGCGCGTAGCGGACGTGGGAGTGATAGAACCCGCCGGCCTTGCCCGCGACCCGGGTGAGCGTGGCCAGCTCGTCGGTGGTCGCGTAGGCGCCGGGCGGGTAATCGAGGCCGGAGCTCAGGCCGACGCCGCCCTCGGCCATCGCGTCGCGCAGGATGGCGCCCATCCGGTCGAGCTGCTTGGGCGTGGCGGGATCCTCGTCCCACCCGATGGCCGCGATCCGGAGCTGGCTGTTGCCGATGAGCGTGCCGACGTTGACGCTGACCGTCCCGTCGTAGCGGGCCAGGTAGTCGGCCGTGGTCTTCCAGTCATAGTCGATCTCCGGATCGCCGTCGAGACCGCTGTCCAGGCGAACGAA
>DASPHN010000319.1:0-3100 GCA_035629655.1 Saccharimonadales bacterium (SeqCode)
ATCGACATCGGCGGCACCAAGATCGCGATCCTCATCGTCGACGCCGACGGCGCCGTCCTTGGCCGGGCAACCCGGTCCTCCTCCGTGGCCGACCAGGACGGCGCCGCTTCGGCCATCGCGGCCTGCCTCGACGAGGCACTCGCGACGACCGGCCTCACCCGCGACGACCTCGACGCCATCGGCGTCGGCGTCCCGGGTCGCGTCGACCGGCAGAAGGGCCAGGTGACCCTGGCCGTGAACCTGGGATGGACCGACTACGCGCTGCGCGACGCCCTCGAGCTCGAGCTCGGCCGCCCCGTCGTCATCGAGAACGACGCCCGAGCCGCCGCCATCGGCCTCCACGCCCGCGGCCTGGCGGGCGCCAGCGACGATCTTGCCTATCTCGCGGTCGGGACCGGGATCGCGGCCGGCGTCATCCTCGATGGCCGACTCCATCGCGGCGCCCGTGGGCTGGCCGGCGAGATCGGTCACGCCATCGCGGACAGCGACGGACCCATCTGCGGCTGTGGCCAGCAGGGCTGTCTCGAGGCGTTCGCCTCCGGCCCGTCCATCGCCCGGCGCGCGGCCGAACGCGGGAGCGAGGCGACCACTGCCGTCCAGGTCTACCAGGCCGCCGCGGCCGGCGATCCCGTCGCGGGCGAACTCATCGACGACGTCGGGCGACGGATCGCCTGGGCGGTCCACCTCCTCGTCATGACCTACGACGTCGAACGCGTCGTGGTCGGTGGCGGGGTGTCGCACGCGGGCGCCCAGTTCGAGGCCCCGCTTCGGCGCGAGCTCGCGCGGCTGCGTGCCGCGTCGCCGCTCGCGGCGGAGCTGCTGCCGGCCGACATCGTCGATGTCCTCCCACCGGAGGCCGAAGCCGGCGCCTGGGGCGCCGTGGCCGTCGCCAGGATGGCAGACCGCGCCAGCGCGGGGAAGGGAACGGAGGTGGTCCGCCACGCCTGATGCAGCCGACCCCATTCCCGAGCGATCGACGCGACCCACCACCACCCGTCACAGCGGAACTCGAGAGGAGCACAGAGGAGGAGTGATGCACAGCAAGCGAACCCTGGTCCTGGCCTTGACGGCGGTCCTCGCCGTCAGCGCCTGTGCCGGAACGACCGCCAGTACCGCGCCGAGCGCGACCACGGCGTCCACCGCCCCGGCCAGCGCGGCGCCGGCGTCAACCGCACCGAGCGGGGAGCCCTCGGCCGCCCCGTCCGAGGCCGCCGTCAGCCCGGCCCCGCTTGCCCCGGATCCCGCCGAGGCGGTCATCCAGGGCGTCGAAGCCAACGCAGAAGTCGGCCTCTGGACCTTCTTCCTGTCGCCGACCTTCGACGGCTACATCAAGGACACGATCGCCCGGTTCGAGGCGACCTATCCGGGCGTCAAGGTGAACTGGGAAGACCATCAGGGCACGTTCAAGGACGACCTGAACAACGCGTTCGCCGCGGGCAACGCCCCGGACGTCATCAACCTGTCGGTCAGCGAAGGCTGGGTCAGCGAGTACGCCGGCAAGGACCTGCTGCTCGACCTCGACACCGCCGTCCCGCAGAACGTCAAGGACATCTACTTCCCGAACCTGTGGCAGCAGCAGCTGATCGACGGCAAGAACTACCAGTTCCCGTGGTATCAGGGCCTCAACGTGGAGCTCGTCAACAAGGCGATCCTCGAGGCGGCCGGCGTCTCCATCGACGCCTTCCCCAAGACCATCGACGGCCTGCCGGCGCTGTGCGACACGGTGTTCAAGGCCACCAATACGCTGTGCGCCATCCGTCTGACCACGAGCGACCTGCTCGCCCAGATGGTCTACGAGGGAGACGTCAAGGTCTTCGGCGATGACGGCAAGTTCGCGTTCAACTCGCCCGAAGGCGTCGCCTGGCTGCAGATGTACGTCGACATGGTCAAGGCCGGCACGGTCGACACGACCGTCCTGACCGGCGACGACCGGGTCGGACTCAATGCGTTCTCCGCCGGTGCGGCGCCGTTCTACGCGACCGGCCCGAACCTGGCCCGGAACGTCAAGGACACCAACGCCACCCTGTACGACAACCTCGGCATGGTCCCCACGCCGCTCGGCAAGTCCGGCGTCGCCGGCAAGGGCCTGATGTCGATGTCGGTCAAGAAGGACACGGCCTTCCCGAACGCGTCCATCGCGCTCGCGCAGTTCTTCACGAACCCGCGGAGCATGGTCGAGTTCGCCAAGCAGGTCCCGGTCTATCCCTCGTCCCCGTCGGCGTACGACGATCCGTTCTTCTCGGAGCCGGCGACGGCCGTCGAGGACAGCGCTCGTGGTCTCGCCAGGGACACCGTGGCCACCTACCAGGACATCGTCCCGACGGTCCCGAAGAAGGCCGACGTGAACGACATCGTCAACGACGCGGTCGAATCGGCGCTCTTCGCGGACGTGCCCGTCCAGGAGGCGCTGGACAAGGCCGTCGCCGACGCGAACGAGCTCCTGCCCTAGCCAGCCCAACGCCGGGCGGCGCCCCCAGACCGTCCGGCGACCCAGTGCTGACCCGCCCCATCCCCCCGGGGCGGGTCAGCCACTATCCAGCCACCATGACCCCATCAGTACCCACGCGACGCGAGGACCACGGACCCACGCCATGACCCGGAAGCGCTCGATCACCCCGTACACCTTCCTGGCCCCGGCCCTCGTGTTGCTGGGCATCTTCGTGGTCTATCCGATCATCGCGGTCGTCTACTACAGCTTCACCGACTACGACATCGCGCGACCACCCGTGTGGGTCGGCCTCGACAACTACGCGAGGCTGCTCGAGGACGAGACCTTCTGGCTGGCGCTGACCCACTCGTTGGTCTACCTGCTGGTCACGCCGATCCTCATCGCCCTCTCCATCGGCCTGGCGATCATCGTCAACCGGCGGCTGCGCGGGATCCATCTCTTCAGGGCGCTCTACTTCGTGCCCGCGGTGAGCGGCAGCATCGCCATCGGGCTCGCCTGGCGCTGGCTCTTCGAGCGCAACGGGTTCATCAACAGCCTGCTCGTCTCGTGGGGCGTCATCGACCAGCCGATCCAGTGGCTGACCACCCCGTCGTTGGTCCTGCCGATCGCCATGCTCCTGACCATCTGGGCCGGGGTCGGCTACTACTCCGT
>DASPHN010000320.1:0-5323 GCA_035629655.1 Saccharimonadales bacterium (SeqCode)
TCGCCCGGGTTCGTGGGGCCGGGCAGATTCGGGGCGCCGATCGGTCCGCCAGCGGCAGCGGCGAGCCCCGCGAGGCCGACCGCCAGCCCGAGGCCGGCCACCGCACCCGACGTGGCCAGGAGCGCCTCGGCGGGCCAGCCAAGCGGCGACGGCTGGCGCGGCCCGCCCTGGAGGGCGGCGCGCAGGATCGCCGCGACGAGCAGTCCCGCGACCACGCGGACGCCCAGGATCGCCACGGAAGGAAGGGGATCGCTGAGGAGGGCGGAGGCGACGAGCGCGACCGCGAGGCCGATCGCGGCTGCACCCCAGTCCCGTGTCGACACCGCCACGACGGCGCCGGCGCAGACGACGATGACGACAGCGACGAGCGCCGGGCTCATGGGCTGAGGCTGGCTGTCGGCTCGAGCTCGGGGTGGTCGGGGGTCGGGAGGACGCCGAACGTGTCGAACGGCCAGTAGCGCAGCCAGGCGCGCCCGATGACGTGCGAGGTCTCGATCGGGCCGAAGGTGCGCGAATCGGCGGAATCCTGGCGGTGGTCACCCATCACCAGGAGCTGGCCCTCGGCGACCAGCCATTCGTTCTCCCCGCCGACGGTCGGCTCGGTCGGCTCCACGTCGCCGTCGGTGTCCGCGTAGAGATACGGCTCATCGAGCTCGATGTCGTTGACGAAGACGACCCCGTCCCGGATCTCGACCGTGTCGTTGGGCAGGCCGATGACGCGCTTGATGAACGGCACACCGCCGCCGTTCGGCGCCCAGGTCTGCGGCGGGTCGAAGACAACGATGTCGCCCCGCGCGTACGGGGACCAGCGGGGCGTGAGCTTGTCGACCAGGACGTACTCCTCGGGCAGGAGCGTGTTCTCCATCGACGTCTGCTGGACCTTGTACGGCTGGGCGACGAAGGTCTGGATGCCGAGGAAGATGAGCACGGTCAGCACGAGCGTCTCGACGACCTCAAAGAGGCAGCCGAGGGCAGGGCGTTGGCTCACCGGGGGGAGGTCTGAGTCACTGGTGCGGGAGTATACGAGCGGGGCCCGTGCTAGACTCCGCCGCGGTTCGGAACGGGCCGATCGGATCGTGGGCGCAGCCCCGTCGATCGAGTCGTCGGACCAGCGTATTTCCTGATCGGACCGGCACGTGCGACGCCCTGCCCAACTGGCGCCCGTGCACTGACCCATGAGCCTGGAGGATCACCAAGCCCGATGGATGCGAGCACGCTCCAACTCATCATCCTGCCGGCCGGCCTGATCGCCGTGCTGTTCGCCATGTACCTGGCCCGGGACGTGCTGGCGCGAGACACCGGGACCCAGGCCATGCAGGACGTCGCGGGCACGATCTTTGAAGGCGCGGTCGCCTTCATCAAGCGCCAGTACACGACGATCGGCATCCTCGCGGTCGTCGGCGCGGTCGTGATCGGCCTCGTCATCACCGTCTTCGAGACCGCGGACGTCGCCGACACTGACGTGTTCGGGATCGATCTCGGCTGGCGGACGGGCGTCGCGTTCCTCGTGGGCGCCGCGTGCTCCATGGCGTCCGGGATCATCGGCATGTACATCAGCGTGAAGGCGAACGTCCGAACGGCCGCGGCAGCTCGGCGCAGCCTCGTCGAGGCGGTGCAGGTCGCGATGCGCGGCGGGGCCGTCTCCGGCTTCCTCGTCGTCGCCCTGTCGCTGCTCGGCGTATACGGCATCTTCGTCGCCTTCGACGGCTTCGGACGACCCGACCAGGCCCCCTTCCTCATCGTCGGCTTCGGCTTCGGCGCCTCGTTCGTTGCCCTCTTCGCCCAGCTCGGCGGCGGCATCTACACGAAGGCCGCGGATGTCGGGTCCGACCTGGTCGGGAAGGTCGAGAAGGGCATCCCCGAGGACGATCCGCGGAACGCGGGCGTCGTCGCGGACCTCGTCGGCGACAACGTCGGCGACTGTGCCGGTCGTGGCGCGGACCTGTTCGAATCCACGGCGGCCGAGAACATCGGCGCGATGATCCTGGGCGTCGGCGTGTACTTCATCGCCCGCGACCTCGGCTGGCCGAACCCGCAGGCCTGGATCTTCTTCCCGCTCGTCGTGCGCGCCTTCGGGCTGCTGTCGACGATCGTGGCGATCTTTTTCGTCCGCGGTCGCGAGGACGAGAACCCCATGAACATGCTCAACCGTGGGTACTGGGTCACCACGATCCTGTCCGTGGTCGCGCTGCTGCTGACGACGAACCTCATGCTCCAGACGAACGGCAATGCCCCGTCCGGCATCCCGGTCTGGGTCTACTTCTTCGGGGCCGGAATCGTCGGCCTCGCGACGAGCGTCGCGTTCGTCTACATCACCCAGTACTACACCGCGGGCTCGTATCGGCCGGTTCGGGAGATCGCCGAGGCATCGAAGACCGGACCCGCGACGAACATCATCTCCGGCACGGCGGTCGGCTACGAGACGACCTTCGTGACCGCGATCACGATCGGTATCGCGCTCTTCGCCAGCCACTGGCTCGGGTCGCAGGCGGGTATCACGAACGAAGCCGGCCACGACGTCGGCGGGATCTTCGGGACGGCGGTTGCCACGATGGCAATGCTCATGACGACGGCGTACATCCTGGCCATGGATACCTTCGGCCCGATCACCGACAACGCCGGCGGCATCGCCGAGTTCGCCAAGGCTGAAGGCGGCGCACGTGAGATCACCGACCGGCTGGACGCAGTCGGCAACACGACCAAGGCACTCACAAAGGGCTATGCGATCGCCTCGGCGAGCCTCGCCGCATTCCTGCTCTTCAGCGCCTACATCGACAAGGTCAACCTGATCCTCACCAACCAGATCGAGGCCGGTGTTCGTGAGGCGGGCACCTTGCTGGAAAGCATCAACCTGGCCGACGTGAACGTGTTCGTGGCCGCGCTGATCGGCGCCATGCTCGCGTACTTCTTCAGCTCACTCGCCATTCGCGCGGTCGGCACGACGGCTCAGACGATCATCGTCGAGGTCCGCCGTCAGTTCCGCGAGATGCCGGGCATCATGGATTACACCCAGCGACCCGACTACGCGCGAGTGGTCGACATCACCACCGCTGCTGCCCTGAAGGAGATGATCCTGCCGGGCGTCATCGCCGTCGCCACGCCGATCGCCGTCGGAGTGCTGCTCGGTCACGAGGCCGTCGCCGGCTTCCTGATGGTTGGCACGATCTCCGGCGTGATGCTGGCGACCGTGCTCAACAACGGTGGCGGAGCGTGGGACAACGCCAAGAAGTACATCGAGTCCGGCAACCTCAAGGATGAGGACGGTAACGTCATCGGCAAGGGCACTCCGGCACATGCCGCGGCCGTTGTCGGCGACACGGTCGGCGATCCGTTCAAAGACACGGCCGGCCCGTCGCTTCACGTTCTCATCAAGCTGCTGGCCACGATCACCCTGGTGCTCGCTCCGCTGTTCATCCGATAGCCCGCCACTACTGGCGGCTAACGGCTAGGCGGATAACCGGCTGATGGAGACCCTTCTCCAGGCCATCGTCATCGGGATCGTGCAGGGGTTCACTGAATTCCTGCCGATCTCGTCCTCGGCGCACCTGATCCTGATCCCGCAGGTCCTGGGCTGGGACGACGCGTTCCTCAACAGCCCGGCCTTCGTGGTGATGCTCCACATGGGCACGCTGGCGGCCCTGCTGATCTATTTTTGGCGCGACCTCTGGACCTACCTGAAGGCCGGGCTCGCCGCGCTCCGCGATCGGCGCATCGGCGACGACCCGAACCGGCGCATGGCCGTCCTGCTGGCGGCGAGCGTCATCCCGGCCGCGCTCGTGGGCGTGCTGCTCGAGGATTTCATCGACAGCTTCTTCCGCACCAACCTGCTGTTCGTGTGCGGCCTGCTCGTGGTCGGTGCCATCATCCTGTACCTGGCGGACCATCTCGCGCGCCACACGCGCGAGATGACCGATCTTCGCGTCCGCGATGCGCTGGCCATTGGCCTCGCCCAGGCCCTCGCCCTCTTCCCCGGCATCAGCCGCTCGGGGATCACCATCTCGGCCGGCCTGTTCCTCGGCATGAAGCGCGACGCCGCCGCTCGTTTCGCATTCCTGATGGGCACGCCGATCATCATGGGTGCCGGCATCTGGAAGACGCGTGAGCTGCTCGACGGCAGTGCCGGCGCGTTCGATCCGCTCGTCCTCGCGGCGGGGATGATCGCCGCAGCCGTTTCCGGCCTCGTCGCGATCTCGTTCATGCTCTCTTACCTGCGCCGCTTCAACACCGACGTCTTCGTCGTCTACCGGCTCATCGCAGCGGTCGTCTTTGCGGTGCTTCTGACGCTCGGCTAAGGCGCACAATTGGTGTCGCCATGGAGGTCATGAAGAGGCTGCGTCAGCAGCAGATACGAGACCTTCTAGCGTCGCGTTCGATCGGCACTCAGCACGAGCTCGCCGCGGCCCTGCGCGATCGTGGCTTCCGCGCTACTCAGGCTACGGTGAGCCGAGACGTCGCCGAGCTCGGCTTGATCAAGGTGAGCCGCAACGGATCGCGTGCGTACGCGCTCCCGCCGCGCTCCGGCCAGCCGGAGACGTCGGGCGACGAGCGCCTGGCGATGGTCATGCGCGACTTGCCGGTCGACATCCGCGCCGCTGGGCTGATGCTCGTCATCAAGGCCGTGCCCGGTTCCGCCCACCCGATCGCGGCCGCGCTCGACCGTACCGGCTGGCCGGAAGTGGCAGGTTCGATCGCCGGCGACGACACGGTGTTCGTCGCGTGCGCCGATCGAGCTTCGCTCGATCGGCTTCGCAAGCGCCTTATCCGATTGGCCAGTCTGGTCGAGGAGCTCGCCGCGGAGGACTGACGCGGCTGGCCCACGACGCGAATCGTGCGTGTTTGACGCTCCAAACGGCCGACGCCTACAATCCGCCGGTCCCGGTAAAGACCCGTCCGCGACCCCCGGCAGTGCCGGGGTGTTTCCTTCTCAGGACCCCTTTTTTCGCTAGTTGGACGAACACCCATGAACAACAAGCCCGCATACCTGTCCAAGGAAGGCCTCGAGAAGCTTCGCGAGGAGCTCGACGAGATGGTCAACGTGCGCCGTGCCGAGGTTGCATCGCGCATCCACGAGGCCAAGGAGCACGGCGATATCACCGAGAACGCCGAGTACGAGGACGCCAAGAACGAGCAGGCCTTTGTCGAGGGCCGCATCCAGGCGCTGTCGGCGCTGATCAAGAACGCGGTCGTGATCGACGAGAACCACTCGACCACGCACGTCCAGATCGGCTCCACGGTCACCATCCAGTCGACGGACGGCAAGGAGAGCTTCACCATCGTCGGCTCTGCGGAAGCAAAGCCGGCGGCGGGCAAGATCTCGAACGAG
>DASPHN010000321.1:0-12612 GCA_035629655.1 Saccharimonadales bacterium (SeqCode)
TTGGCCCGCTCGTGCAGGGAGCCGTTCAGCTCACCATCGGCGTCGCGGCCGATCCGACCGCCCGGCGGACCAGCGTCGTCGCGCGAGATGCCCGCCAGCCGGAGGGCGAGCGAGTTGACGACGACCGTGTGCCGGCCGATCCCGCGCAGGACGACGGGATGGTGGGGTGCGACGGCATCGAGCTCGAGACGATGGGGCATCCGGCCCTCGGCGAGCCGCTGGGCGACGAGCGCGTCGCCCTGGATCCAGGTGCCGGTCGGCAGCCCCGCCACCCGGTCGGCGACGGCCGCTTGGATCTCCGCGACGGAGGCCGCGCCGAGCGCCTCGAAGTCGAGGAAGAACTCGCGGGCGATCGACGCACGCTGGAAGTGGGTGTGACTGTCGACGAACCCTGGCATCAGGACCCGACCGCGTCCGTCGAGTCTCCGTGTCCGTCCGTCGGCCACGCCGCGGAGCGCGTCGACGGTGTCGACGGCCAGGATCCGGTCGCCCGCGATCGCGACGGCATCGCCATCGAGGAACCCGATCCCGGGTTCCCATGGTCGGACGTGCTCGATCAGGAGGTCGGGCGCCTGGCGGAGGGCGTGCACCGCTGGATACTACTGTGGACCACGGGCGGGGTGGACCGGTGGCCGACGGGTGCCTGCGCAACCTATGCGCGTCGGGGCCGCTCCTGCAGTCGCGGCACCAGCTTCGTGAGCTCGTCGCTGATGTCCACGGGGCGCGCACCCACCTCGTCGAGGAGCTCGAACACCGCGTCGCGCTCCTCGTGGCACATCAGCACGATCACCCGCGAGGCATTCGCCCGGCCGCCCGCATCGTGCGCACCGGCCCCGTTCAGCTCGGCGCGCAGGGCCGCGGTCTCGGACTCGTAGATCGGCACGTCGGCGGCCGACCAGCCGGCGGCGGTCACCCCGACCATGATCTCGCCGACCACGGACGCGCTCGTCCGCCCGCGCAGGTACTTGCGGGTCTCCTTGATCGCGATGCGCTGGACGCGTTGGGCGGCGATCCGGCCGATGCCGCGAAGCGTGTCGTCCGGTCGGTCGCCCGCCGTGCCGATGATGGCGGTGATCGGCGCGGCCCGGCCGGCAGCGCCGGCGGCGATCCCCTCCGCCACGTCGAGCACGGCCGAGATGCCGGCCTCGTTGTGGGCGAAGTCGACGATGACCAGCTTCGAGCCGAGTCGGAACAGGTTGAGCCGACCGGGCGACTTCTCGGTCGACGGCCGGAAGTCGAGGAGGCCGTCGCGGACCTGGGCGAGCGTCGCGCCGAGGCCGCGCGCCCCGCCGGCGGCAGCCAGGGCGTTCGAGACGTTGTGGCGGGCCAGCCCGCCGATGGTGATCGGGACGCGGGCGACCTCGACGATCCGATGGGTGTCGTCGCCCTCGAGCTCGGTCATCCAACCATCACGGACGACGTACGTGCGACCGCCGGCCGCGATGTGGCGGCGCACGACGGGCGGCATGGCGCCCTCGGGCGCGGTCGTGAACAAGGCGACCCTCGCGCGCACCCGGCGCGCCACGGCGGCGACGAGCGGGTCGTCGCCGTTCAGCACGACCCAGCCATCGGGTTTCGTGATGCGGGCGACAGTCGCCTTGACCTCGGCCAGCTCGGGCAGGGTGTGGATGCCCTGGAGGTCCAGATGGTCGGAAGAGACGTTGGTCAGGATCGAGGCGTCGTTCGACTCGTAGCCCATGCCGCGCAGGACGATCCCGCCCCGCGCCGTCTCGAGCACGGCCACGTCGATGTCGTGTCGGGCGAGCACCATCTGCGCGCCTCCGGGCCCCGTCCAGTCGCCGGCGTCGACCATCCGCTCATCGACGAGCACCCCATCGGACGTCGTCGTCCCGACGTAGCGACCGGCCTCCACGAGGATGTGCGTGATCAGCCGCGTGACCGTCGACTTCCCGTTCGTCCCCGAGATCGAGATGATCGGCACCCGCCGGTCCGCGTCGCGGATCCACGGTGGCGGCAACGTTCGGCCCTCGGCGATGCGCTGCGACCAGCGGGCGACGAGGCGCTCCTGGGCGCCGGTCAGCCGAGCGGTCCGGGATGGAGAGACGTCGCGTTCGGCGAGTGCGACCGCCGCCTCGGTGAGGAGCCGCGCTCGCTCCTCGCCGACCCACGGGAAGGTCACGATCCAGTGCCCCGGGTCGGACGAGCGATGGACGGCCAGCCCGGCACGTCCCTCCCCATGGTCCAGGCGCAGCCGGCGGATCCACGCCGCGACGGCGGCGACCGGATCGGGCCAGTCACGAGGCGAGACCGCCCGCCCCAGCCAGACGAGCGCATGGCGGCCCGGGTCTCGCTGGCCGTACCAGGTCCGCCGCCGCCCGACGGCGAGCTCGAGCTTGACCACCGGCTCGAGCCGGTAGACATTCGGTCCCTCGAGCAGGCGGATCTCGACCAGACGCACGGTCCCGGCAGGATAGCAAGCGGTCGGCGCGTGAGACGGTCGCCAGCGTAGACTGCCGCCGATGACCCTTGACACCCGCAGCCAGGCCGGCGAGCCGGTCGCCGACCCGGAGCTCGAGGCGCTGCGTGCGGCGGTCGCCGCGGACGCGTCGGCCTACCTTGCCGACCTCGAGCGCCTGGTGAACATCGATTGCGGCTCGTACACCCCGTCGGGCGTCGACGAGGTCGGGCAGGTCGTCGCCGGCTTCCTCGAAGCCCTCGGGGCCACCGTCGAGCGGCGCCCGGACCCGAGCGGCCGCTATGGCGCCACCGTCGTCGCGACCTTCGATGGGCCGATCGGTGCGCCGCGGGTCCTCCTCGTCGGCCACATGGACACGGTCTTCGATCCGGGGACCGCCGCCGAGCGCCCGTTCCGGGTCGATGACGGGATCGCCCACGGCCCCGGCGTCACGGACATGAAGTCGGGCCTGCTGGCCGGCCTGTATGCCCTCAAGGCGATCATCGACGTCGACGGCGCCTTGCCGTTCGAGCGCTTGACGTTCGTGGCCAACCCCGACGAGGAGATCGGCTCGCCGACGTCGACGCCGCACATCCGGGAGGCGGCCGCGACCGCCGACGCCTGCCTCGTCCTCGAATGTGCCCGAGCCAATGGCGACATCGTGTCGGCCCGCAAGGGGATCATCGATGCGCGGGTCGTCGTCCACGGACGCGCGGCACATGCCGGCGTCGAGCCCGAGAAGGGCCGCAACGCGATCCTCGAGGCGGCTCGGATCACGACCGACCTGCACGCGCTCAACGGTCGCTGGCCGGGGGTCACCGTCAACGTCGGGGTCATCCGTGGCGGGACGCGGCCGAACGTCGTGCCCGAGCGATGCGAGCTCGAGGTGGACGTCCGGTCCACGACGGGGGAGGGGCTTGATGAGGCCGAGGCGGCGATCCGTGCGGTGATCGCCGCGACGACGGTCCCGGACACGAGGACCGAGCTCGAGGTGATGGCCGGTTGGCGGCCGATGGAGAAGCTCGAGCGCAGCGGTCGACTCGTCGAGCATGCGCAGACGGTCGCCCGGAGACTCGGCTTCGAGGTCCACGACACCGCCACGGGCGGCGCGTCGGATGCCAACACGACCGCCGGGATGGGGATCCCGTCGCTCGACGGCCTCGGCCCGATCGGTGGCAACGACCACAGCCCGGCCGAGTACCTCGAGCTCGATTCGGTCGGGCCGCGGACGACGCTCGTGGCCGGCCTCCTGCTCGCGATCGCTCGCGACCCCGAGATCCTGGCCTGGCGGACGGACGACCCACGGTTCGCCGCGACGCCGGCATGACCGAGCCGCGGGAGCGGCGCCGGGTCTTGTCGGGCGGGCCCTGGGAGGAGTCGGCGGGCTACAGCCGGGCGATCGTGGTCGGTGACGACTGCTGGGTGGCCGGCACGACCGACGCCGGGCCGGACGGCCGATCCCAGCATCCGGGCGATGCCGGTGCCCAGGCACAGGCCGTCCTGACCATCATCGAGCGCGCGCTCGGGGAGGCCGGGTTCCGCCTGGCGGACGTCGTCCGAACCCGGATGTTCCTCGCGGACATCGCCGACGCGGCTGCCGTGTCGGCGGTCCATGGCGAGGTCTTCGGGTCGATCCGGCCGGCCGCGACGCTCGTCGCAGTCGCCGCGCTCATGGAACCGTCGCTGCTCGTCGAGATCGAGGTCCAGGCGCGGCGCGTCTGAGGCTCGCGGCGCTGCCTCAGCTCGGTGGCAGCGCGGACAGGCCCACCGCTCGCGCGACGACGACGATCGCCACGGCCACGATCAGCCCGAGGAAGAGGTTGCGCCGCCAGGCGACGATGGCCAGGCAGGCGGCCACCGCGAGCCACTCGACGCCGATGTAGAACGATGTCGCGCCGGTGTCGTCGGTCCTGACCATCACGCTGACCGCCGCGATCGCGGTGAGGATGGCCGGCCCCACGAGCTGCAGGTAGGCGAGGGCCAGCTTCGGCATCCGCTCCATGCCCGGCGCGAGCAGACCGACGGCGCGGGTCGGGTAGGTCACCGCGAACATGAGGACGGCGAGGCCGACCAGCTCGACGCTCATCGATCCTCCTCGGGCTCGGCGGGTGCCGGCCGGTCGGGCTGCGCGCCGGGTTCGGTCGGCGGCTCCTGGCCGGATCGCCAGCGCGTGCGGCCGGGCATCGAATACCGGTCGGCTGACGCCGGGCTGCCGAGTGGCGCCGTCTCATGGGCGACCCGGGCGGGGATCAGCAGCCCGACCGCAGGCCCCACGAGGCCACCCGCGATGATCCCGACCGTCGGGCTCGTGAGGAGCGCGACGGCCACGCCGACCCCGGCACCGACGATGGCGGCCGCCAGCTCGCGCCGACCCGTGATCAGGCCCACGGCCAGGCCGATCATCGCGGCCGGGAAGATGACGTCGATGCCGAAGGAGTTCGGGTCCGGGATCTGCCCGCCGAGGGTCACGCCGGCGAACGTCGCGAGGTTCCAGGGGATGAACGTGGCGCCGACGGCCGCGATCCAGTAGCCGCGCTCATCGGTCCGCCCGATCCTCCGGAAGTGGCCGATCGAGAGCGCGAAGGCCTCGTCCGTGAGCAGGTGCGCCATGACGGCGCGCCGGACGAAGGGCACGTGCCGGAGCCACGGTGCCAGCGCCGCGGAGTAGAGCAGGTGGCGGCCGTTGAGCAGAGCCGTGAGCAGGACGATCGCCGGCCATGGGAGTCCGCTCGCGATGTACCCGACGGCTGCGAATTGGGCGGCTCCTGCGAAGACGAACGTGCTCATCGCCATCGCCTCGATCGGCGAGAACCCGGCGTCCCGTGCAGACAGGCCGTAGACGAAGCCGAAGCCGATGGCCGAGGCCGCGATGCCGAGCGACTCGGTCAGGAGGCGACGCCGGCTCTCGTCGACGACGGTCGCGTCGTCGGCCGTCGGCACGGCGGTGGGGTCGGGGAGGGCAGGGGAAACGCTCGGTTCGGTCACGCGTGGCTAGGGTACGAGGTGAGGCACCGGTGGCGGCGACCGTTCCGGAGCGGTCGCGGGTCATCGCCTGCGGTAGATTTCGCCGGATGGACCGGGACGCCGACGGGCCGCCGCTGCCCGTGAGCCGGGGGCGCGCGGTCGCCGTCGGCATGGTGCTCGTCGCTGCGGTGTCACCGCAGATCGGTGCGGCGTTCGCCGTGACGCTGTTCGGCGAGCTGGGACCGGCCGGCGCGGCGTTCCTTCGGCTGGCGTTCGCGGCGATCATCCTGTGGGCGATCTGGCGCCCCCGGCTCACCGGCGACCTCCGGCTGGCAGGGGCGTTCGGCGTCGCGCTCGGGCTGATGAACTGGTCGTTCTACGAGGCGATCGACCGGATCCCGCTCGGCATCGCCGTGACGATCGAGTTCTCCGGCCCGCTGCTCGTGGCCGTGATCGGCTCACGGCGGCCGCTCGACGTCCTCTGGATCGCGCTCGCCGCAGCCGGTATCGTGGTGCTCGTCAACCCCGGCGGTGGTTCGCTGGACCCCGTGGGTGTCGCATTCGCGCTCGTCGCCGCCGTGTGCTGGATGGGCTACATCTACCTGAGCAAGCGCACCGGAGCGGCGTTCGCGGGCGGCTCGGGCCTGGCGATCGCGATGGCCGTGGGGGCGTTGATCGTGCTCCCGGCGGGCGTGCTCCAGGCGGGTGGCGCGCTCGCCGAGCCTGCCCTGCTTGGCTCGGCCCTCGTCGTGGCGATCCTCTCCTCGGTGCTGCCGTACTCGCTCGAGCTCGAGGCGCTCCGCCGACTGCCCGCGTCGATCTTCGGCGTGCTCATGTCGCTCGATCCGGCGGTCGCCGCGGTGGTCGGCTTCGTGGTCCTCGGTCAGGCCCTCGGGCCGCGCGAGCTCGCCGGGGTCGCGATGGTCGTCGTGGCCAGCGCCGGGGCCGCGAGCCTCGGCCACCGAGGATGAGCGGCCGCAAGTCCGGCGCCGGACGAGCCGCTGCGAGACCCGTCTAGCGCAGGTACGTCTTCGCGCAGGTGCCGTCGCACACGACGTAGACGGCGTGCTTCTCGATCGCGTAGCCGGCGACGTGGAGCAGTCCCGGGCAGCCCTTGGTCGGGCACTTCCAGACCCACCAGCGCTCGTTCGTGTCGAGGGGCGTCGTCTCGGCCGAGAGCGTCGCAGCCAACCCGTCACGCTCGGACAGGAGACGACCCAGCGTGGTCGCGCGATCGGCCTCGGTCTCGCTCGAGTACGGGTAGTTCTGGCTGACGTTCGAGGTCACAGGTTCCCTCCGACCGAGCGACGACGCGCCGGTGGCGGCCTCGTGTGAGCGCAGCCTGCCACCGGCCCGGCGAGTATCGCATACGGCCGGCCGGCGGCCGGCCGCGCGCCCGGTCACCAGACTGCCGGCAGGCCTGAGCTGCGTGGGTCCGTCGCCGCCGCGAGCGAGCCGCCATCCGCGGCCGGGCCGCCGTCGACGAGCTCGATGGCGTGCTCGTGTCCCAGCCCACTGTCGAAGGGATCGGTCGGGACGAGCCGATGGCCCAGCCCGGTCAACGCCTCGGCGAGGCCATCCGCGTGGCGCGGCTCCAGGTGGACCTCGGTCGGTGGCTCGAAGTGATCGGCCGGCTCGATGAACCAGCGCGGCGCCGCGACCGCGGTCCGGACGTCGACACCGCCGTCGACGACGGCGCTGACGAACTGGGCGTGGATCTGGGGCTGCGCATCCCCGCCCATCGACCCGGCGACGATCCAGGGACCGGGCCGATCGCTCCGGAACAGCATCCCGGGGAGGAGCGTGTGGAGCGTCCGCTTGCCGGGTTCCAGCGCATTCGGGTGGCCGGGGTCGAGGCTGAAGTAGCTGCCCCGGTTCTGATAGTGCACGCCCGTCCGTGGGTCTACGACACCGGAGCCGAAGCCCATGTAGTTCGACTCGATGAGGCTGACCGCGTTGCCGTCCCCATCCACCGTGGCGAGGTAGATCGTCCCGCCCCCTCGCGGATTGGCAGCCGAAGGTGGCGCCGCGGCCCGCCCCGGGTCGATGCGGGCTGCGAGCTCCGCGATCCGGGCCGGGTCCAGCAGGGCCTCGACCTGGCCGTCGCGGAACGCCGGATCGGTCACGGTCGCGTCTCGGTCGGCCATCGCGAGCTTCGACGCTTCGAGCCCGAGGTGGATCCATGCCGCATCCGTCACCCCGTCCGGCCCGAACGCCGATCGCGCCGGCGCCTCGAAGCGAGCCAGGATGGCCAGCAGCTGGAGCGCGACCACGCCCGAGCTGTTGGGCGGGTGGCTGGTGACCCGGACGCCTCGGTAGTCGACCTCGATCGGCTCCGTCCAGGTGGAGCGGTGATCGCGAAGGTCGGCGGCCGTGATCGCCGAGCCCACTGCCGCCAGACCGGCGGCCTGCTGTTCGCCGAGCTCGCCGTCGTAGAACGCGTCGAACCCGTCGGTCGCGATGTGCTCGAGGGTCGAGGCCAGAGCCGGCAGCCGGACGACCTCGCCGGGACGCCACGGACGGCCGTGCGGACGGTAGACGGCATGGAAGCCTTCGGCGACGCCCGGGACCTCGGCGAGGCGGCCCGAGGTCCCTTCGACCGCCCCGATGAGGTCCTCCCAGGCGGGGAATCCGCCACGGGCGAGGTCGATGGCCGGCCCGAGCACGACATCGCGAGCGAGGCGACCATGCCGGGCGTGGGCATCACCCCACGAGCGGACCGCGCCCGGGACCGTGATCGACAGGGGACCGCGCCGGGGCAGCTCCCGCAGTCCACGGGCACGGAGGGCTACCGGATCGGCCGCGGCTGGCGCCCGGCCTGACCCGTTGAGCGCCGTCTGCCGACCTGCCGCCTCATCCCAGATCAGCCAGAAGGCGTCCCCGCCGATGCCGCACCCGCTCGGCATCACGACGCCCAGCACAGCATTCGTGGCGATGGCCGCATCCACCGCCGAGCCACCGAGTCGCAGCATGTGCAGCCCGGCAGCGGTGGCCAGGTGGTGCGGGGCGACCACGGCGCCGTGTCGGCCGCGGACGAGCGGGACCGGCGTCCACGGGCGCCCTGCCGGATCCTCGGGTCGGCGGGCGCTCACGCGGGGCTCACGGCCGGCGGCTGGCCGGTCAGGGAGTCCTCATCGCGCCGCAGGCGAGCGAGCGGGATGAGGGCGATGCCGAGCAGCAGGCCCGTGGCGACGAGCATCCCGTCGATGCCCCGGGCGTCGGCCGCGAACCCGCCGATCAGCGCCCCGATGATCTGGCCGACCGCGAGGAACACCGAGTACAGCCCCATGATCGCGCCGCGGTCGTTCGGGAAGCGCTCGGAGATGTCGGCGAGCAGGCCGAGCGCGGCGGGCGTGGCCCCGGCCATCACGAACAGCCCGGCCCCGGCGATGAGCGCGGCAGCGAGCGGGACGACCAGGCTCATCCCGGCCGCATGGTTGAGGACGAGGCCAGCCCCGGTCAGCACCGCCCCACCGATGATGCCGTACAGGATGATCGTGGTCCGCCGCGTGTCCTTGAACCGATTCCCCCAGTACAGGAGCCCGGCCGCGAAGATGATCCCGATGACCACGGCCGCCACCGAGATCTGGATCGCGCTGAAGCCACGCATGAGCGCCTGGTCGGGGAACTCGGGGTCCTCCTTGGTGAACTGGAAGATGGACTGGCTGAACCACAGCCCGATCGAGGCATTCACCGCGATCCAGGTCGGGGCCAGCAGCCAGACGTGCGAGCTGCGCAGGAGATGGCCGTAGCGGCGCCAGTCCACCCGAGGCGTGCCGGCCGCCGCGTTGGACGCTCGTTCCTCGGCATCGTGGTCGGCCACGCCGTAGCGGTAGATGAGGAACGACACGCCGTAGAACGCCGCGTTGAGGAAGAAGGCGACCGGGCCGAGGGCCTCGAAGAGCAACGGCGCGACCGCGAACCCGGCGCCGATGCCGGCCAGCGTCGCCCCCTCGAACCGGGCAGCGGCCTTGCCGCGGAGCAGCTCGTTGCCAGCCGTCACGGCGGCGATGTAGCCGAGGATCGACGGGATGCTGGCGGCCGTCGAGGCGCCTTCGAGGATGCGCGTGCCACCGAGCAGGAGCAGGTTCGTCGTGAGCCCGGTGATGATGACCGCGACCGCCCCGAAGGCCGGTCCGACGAGCATCACCCGGTGGTGGCCGATCCGATCCGAGAGCAGCCCGAACAGCGGCGAGAAGACGAGCTCGGCAAGGTAGAACGTCGCGTGCAGCAGGGCGAGGGTCGTCGCGGCGACCACCGGACCGCCATGTTCCGGCAGCTTGGCGAGATAGACAGCCAGCATCGCCCCGGTGAGCCCGGTGCTGAAGCGCAGCGTGAAGGTGCCGGCCAGCACGGCCCACAACGAACGATCCATGCCGCGCAAGCGTAAACGGGCTGGACCGGTTCCGTATCATGCCCCAAACGCCACCCCGCCCGGATGGGTCGACAGGAGGGCTTCGCTTGCATCGCGTCGCGATCTTCACGGACTCCGCTTCGGACTTGGATCCAGCGGAGGCCGCGGCGAGCGGGGTCACCGTCGTGCCGCTCATCGTCAACTTCGGGCCCGATAGCTTCAAGGCCGGGAGCGAGCTCAGCGGACCGGAGTTCTGGGAGCGCATGACCGCGCCGGATGCCCCGTTCCCCACGACGGCTGCCTCCGCGCCCGGCGAATTCAAGGAGGCCTACGAGGCGGCCTTCGCGGCCGGCGCCGACGCGATCGTCTCGATCCATGTGGCGGGCACGCTGTCGGGCACGATCAAGAGCGCCCAGATCGCGCGCGACATGCTCCCGGACCGCGAGATCCACGTCGTCGACTCGCTCGGCGCGTCGATGGCGGAAGGGATCCTGTGCCGGATGGGCGTCGAGCTCGCGGCGGAGGGCCGATCGGCCGAGGAGATCGCCGGGACCCTCGAGGCGCGAGCGCCCGACATGCTGATGTACGTCGCCCTGGAGACCCTCGAGTACCTCAAGAAGGGCGGGCGCATCAGCGGGGCACAGGCGGCCATCGGCACCCTGCTGTCCGTCAAGCCGATCATCATGGTCAAGCACGGCGTGGTCGAGACGGCCGATCGCGTCCGCACCCGCTCGAAGGCACGCGAGCGGCTGATGGAGCTCATCCTCGAGCACCCGATCGAGCGGCTCTCGATCCTCCATACCCAGACGCCCGATGTCGAGGCGTTCCGTGAAGAGCTCCTGCGCCGGGTGCCCGATCTCGACCCGGCCAACGTGACCATCGAGCTCGTCGGCGCCTCGGTCGGTCCACACCTCGGCCCGGGTTGCGTCGGCGCGGCGGTGATGTACCGGCCCTCCTGACGGCGCTTGGCTCGGCGCTGGTCCAGTCCCTCACGGCGCCGCACCGCCGCCGTCCGTGGATTGCGACAAGGTTGCGACAACCTTGCGTACCGGTACCATCGAGCAGACGCCGACGGCGAGTCTGCGGCTATACTCCCGCCGCAGATGAGTCGCGCGTCCACGCTCCGGCGATCCCGCCCGAACCGTGCCGACGCGCCCCGTGGGGTCGTCCGGGAGACGACCCGCATCGATCCGGCGACCCCAACGGGACGCCGCCAGTGAGGTCCACCCGTCCATGACCACGGAGCAGGCACCTGCCCACATCAATGCCTGGGACGTCGCCCAGCAACAGTTCGACCTGGCGGCCGAACGACTCGGCCTCGACCCCGGGCTGCGCAAGGTCCTGCGTGAGCCACGCCGCGAGCTGACGGTCCACTTCCCCGTCCACATGGACGACGGATCCGTGCAGGTCTTCACCGGCTACCGCATCCAGCACAACCTGGGTCGCGGCCCGGCCAAGGGCGGCATCCGCTATCACCAGGACGTGAGCCTCGACGAGGTCAAGGCGCTGGCGATGTGGATGACCTGGAAGTGCGCGGTCGTCGGCATCCCGTACGGCGGAGGCAAGGGCGGCGTCATCGTCGACCCCAAGCAGCTCAGCAAGAAGGAGCTCGAGGGCCTGACCCGTCGCTTCTTCACCGAGATCGAGATCCTGGTCGGCCCCGAGAAGGACATCCCGGCCCCCGACGTCAACACGAACTCCCAGATCATGGCCTGGATGATGGACACATATTCCATGCACGCGGGCTACACGGTCCCGGGCGTGGTGACCGGCAAACCGATCAGCCTCGGCGGGTCCGAGGGCCGCAACGAGGCCACGGCCCGCGGCACGGTCTTCTGCATCATCGAGGCGACCCGCCACCTGGGGATGGAGCTCACCAAGAGCCGGATCGCCATCCAGGGCTTCGGCAACGCCGGCGGCATCGCGGCCCGGCTCATCGCCGACGAGGGCGCGACCGTCATCGCCGTCTCTGACTCCACCGGTGGCATCTACGCCGCGGACGGGCTCGACATCGGGAAGGTCACGTCCTGGAAGGGCGAGCACGGGACGGTCCAGGGCTTCCCGGGCGCGACCGACATCACCAATGCCGAGGTGCTCGAGGTCGACTGCGAGATCCTCATCCCGGCCGCCCTCGAGAACCAGATCACGGCCCAGAACGCCGACCGCATCAAGGCCCGCCTCATCGCTGAGGCGGCCAACGGGCCGACCACGCCCGAGGCCGACGCGATCATGTTCAAGAACGGCAAGTTCATGATCCCGGATGTGCTGTGCAACGCCGGTGGCGTGACCGTCAGCTACTTCGAATGGGTCCAGGATCTCAATCGCGACCACTGGAGCGAGGAGGTCGTCAATCACAAGCTCAAGGAGATCATGGTCAAGGCCTTCTCCGAGGTCCTGGCCATGGCCCGCCGGGAGCAGTGCAACATGCGGACCGCCGCATATCTCCTCGCGGTGAAGCGTGTCGCCGACGCGATGGACATGCGCGGGCTCTACCCGTAGGTCGACCCTTCGATCGCGACGAACATGCCGAGACCCGGTCCGCGTGGACCGGGTCTCGTACCGTTTCGGGCTGGAGTCGCGTACCCGTGCGCGGGGCAGCCGCCGGGCTTCGACCTCTGACCCGGGCCGGGCCGACCACCCCTGCTACCATCGCCGCCATGCTCGATCACGAAGAGAAGTTCCTGTTCAAGGAGGAGATCCTCCACCTCTCGAACGCGGTGGCGGAGCCAGGCGTCCTCGACAACGTCGAGGACCTGCTGACCGACGTCATCACCAGTCCGCGCTTCGACTCGGAGGTCTTCACCCTGGAGCGCAGCCTGCAGGTCATGCTCGGCCCGCGAGCCGGGACGACGCTCGTCGGGCTGCTGACCGTGGCGCC
>DASPHN010000322.1:0-11042 GCA_035629655.1 Saccharimonadales bacterium (SeqCode)
CGCCGCGGTCGAGGCCAGTCGGGCGCGATCCACGGCGAGTCCAGCCAGGGCCGCGAGCGCCTCGAGATAGGCGCGCTCCTCGACCGAGACGGTCCGTGGCGCGGGCCACCCCACGCCGATGACCCCGAGCGACGTGTCCACACCGCCAGTGGTCACGATCATCGGCAGATACGCTCCGACGAAGGCGCCACGCTCCGGCGTGCTGCCCTGGCGATCGAACGTACTCGTCCGGGTAGCGGCCGTGTCAGCGAAGGGATCGCCGGCCCCCTGGGCCGCGAGGCTGAGGCCGGCCACCGTGTCCGTATCGAACCCGTGGACCGCAGCGAGCGTCAGACCGGGTCGATCGGGGTCCTGGAGGAAGACCGCACCCATCGCGCACCCGAGGGTCTCCACGCCCGTCGTCAGCACGGCGGCCAGCGTCGAATCGAGGTCGCTGCCGGACCCGGCAGCCGCGATCGCGGCCGGCAGGCGGGTACGGGGATCGCGGGACGGTCCGTCGCTGGCCACGGTCGACTCCTGCACGCGGGTGGGGATTCCGGAGCGCGCATCGTACACCGCCGGATTCGTGGGGAACCGCGTTGACCGGCGCGCACCCGCCCCCGATACTCGCCGCGATGAAGCTCGTGGTCGCCATCGTCCACACCGAGGACGCCGGTGTGCTGGTCGACGCCCTCCTGGACAAGGAGTTCCGGGCGACGCGGCTCCACAGCTCGGGTGGCTTCCTCAAGCAGCACAACGCCACCATCCTGCTGGCCGTCGAGGACGCGGAGGTCGACGAGGTGATGAGCATCGTCCGCGAGAACTGCACGTCCCGGACGCAGGTCGTGAACCCGATGCCGCCGATCATGGAGCCGGGTGAGTTCTTCATGCCCTATCCGCTGGAGGTCGAAGTCGGCGGGGCGACGGTATTCGTCGTCCCCGTGGAGCGGTTCGAACGACTTTGACGTCATCGCCGCCCGCCTCGCGCGCGGCGGCCGAACCCGAGCCACCCGGGCGGTGGCGACAGCTCGCGGTCCTGTCGATCGGCCTGCTGTGCGCGATGTCGCCGTCCTTCGCGGCGTCGGCGGTCGCCCCGGTGCTCCGCGAGGAGTGGGGCCTCGACCCGTTCGGGCTCCCGATCCTGACGATCGCCGTCCTGCTCGGCTTCGCGGTCTTCGCCATCGTCCTGGCGGCCGCCGGGGTCCCGGATGTCGTCCCGGGGCCGACCCTCTTCGCCCTTGGCGCCGCCGGCGCCGGCCTCGCCAACCTCGGCTTCGCCCTCCTCGCGACTGATCTTGCCTCGGCCGTGCCATTCCGCGTCCTGACCGGTGCCGCCGAGGCGGCCGCCTACCCGGTCGCGTTGAAGATGGTGTCCGGGTGGTTCCGGCGCGACCGCGGCCTGGCCGTGGGGATCGCCATCGGGGCCTTGAACCTGGGCACGGCCTCGCCGCTCCTGTTCCGCGCGGTCGGTGTCGCCGCTGACGTCGACTGGCGGCCGGTGATCGCGGCCGCGAGCGTCGCCTGCTTCGTCGGGGCAGCGGTCGTGGCCATCTGGGCCCGACCCGGTCCGTTCGACGTCCCGTCGCCGCGGTTCTCCTTGCAGATCGCCGCCCGCGCGTTCCGCGAACCGGCGGTCAGGCTCGCGAACATCGGCTACCTCGGCCACATGTGGGAGCTCTTCGCGATGTGGACCTGGGTCCCGCTCTTCTTCGTGGGCAGCTTCGCCGCAGCCGGCATCGACGACCCTGGCACGGCCAGCATCGCGGCCTTCGTGGCGGTCGGGGCCGGCGTCGTGGGCTGCGTGGCGGCCGGCGCGGTCGCCGACCGGATCGGCCGGTCCGTCACGACCATCATCGCGATGATCACGTCCGGGACGTGCGCCGTGCTGATCGGCTTCGTCTTCGGTGAGGCCGCCCCGATCGTCGTGGCCCTTGCCCTCGTGTGGGGCGTCGCGATCATCGCGGACTCGGCGCAGTTCTCGGCAGCGGTCTCGGAGCTGGCCCCACCCGGCACCGCCGGCTCCGCCCTGTCGCTCCAGCTCGCGTCGGGTTTCGTCCTCACCGCCCTGCCGATCCTGATCGTCGGCGCCATCGATCCGGTCGATGCCAGCGGGTGGCGGCTCGCCTTCGGCATGCTGGCTGCCGGCCCGATCGTGGGCTGCCTCGCGATGTGGCGTCTGCGCGCGCGGCCGGAGTCGATCGCGATGGCCGGCGGTCACCGATGATGGTCGGACACCGCCGTGCGGGCTGACAGCACACGATGACCGGAGGCCACCCGTGAGTCCGTTCCGCCCCGACCTCGTCGACTGCTGGATCTACCGGGTGGCGACGAGCGCCCGAAGCGTGCAGTCGATCGAGGTGCTCCTGCTCCGTCGCGCGCCGGGCCGGATCCTGCCCGGGCTGTGGCAATGCGTCTCGGGGTCCCTGGAAGCGGGGGAGCGCGTCGCCATCGGGGCGCTGCGTGAGCTGACCGAGGAGACCGGCTTCGGTCCGGACCACATCGAAGGCTTCTACGACCTGGACCTCGTCAACCAGTTCCACGAGCCGTCCGTGGATGGGATCGTGACCTCGGCATGCTTCGCGGTCCACCTGCGGCCGCTATCGGAGCCGCACCTGTCCGCCGAGCACGACGAGGCGCGCTGGATGGCGCTCGACGACGCGTTGGGCGAGGTGATCTGGCCGGCCTACCGGACCGCGATCGAGCGCATCCGCGACGACCTGTCGGACCCCGAGCGGGCTGCCTGGTTCGAGCTCGGGCTCGATGGGGGCCGGGCCGACCGTGCCGTGGTCTGATGACGCCGAGCGGCGACCGTGGGCCGGCGACCGCCGCTGGTAGACTCGCGTCGAGCGGCAGACCTGAGTGAGGCGGCACAGGAGGGCCACGTGATCGACCGAACCGAGACGGCGACGGCGTCGAGTGCGGCGAGCCGCCGCGTGTTCCGTTCGAAGGTGGACACCATCCGTCCGACCTACGGGTTCGAGGACGTCTCACTGGCCCCTGGCACCGACACGATCGAGCCCGCCGACGTCGACCTGTCGCAGACGTTCTGCGGGATCGACCTCGCCATCCCGGTCCTCGCCTCTGCGATGGACGCCGTGGCCGACGTCCGGATGGCGGGTGAGCTGGCTCGGCTCGGTGGCCTCGCGATCATCAATCTCGAGGGCGTCCAGACGCGCTACGACGACCCCGACGCGGTCCTCGAGCGGATCGCCGCCGCACCGGACGACGCGGTGCAGGACCTCCTCGCCACGATCTACCAGGAGCCGATCCGCGAGGACCTGATCGCCCTCCGGCTCGAAGCCATCCACGCCACAGGGTCGAAGGCCGCCGTCGCGGCCACGCCCGCGGCGGCTCGTCGTTTTGGCCCCTTCTGCGCCGAGCACGGCGCCGACCTGTTCCTGGTGCAGAGCCAGGTGAGCAGCGCCCGCCATCTGGCGACCGACTACGACCCGCTGTCCCTCGCGGACTTCACCCGATACATGCCCATCCCCGTCGCGGTCGGCAACACGACCAACGCCGAGGCCGCCTTCGCGCTCATGGAGCAGGGGGCCGCGGCGGTCTTCGTCGGGGTCGGGCCCGGCGCTGCGTGCACGACCCGCGAGGTGCTCGGGATCGGCGTCCCGCAGGTCACCGCCATCAGCGACGTGGCCGCCGCCCGGGATGCCTACCAGAAGGAGACAGGACGGTACGTGCCGGTCGTGGCCGATGGCGGCATGCGTCGTGGTGGCGAGCTGGCCAAGGCGATCGCCGCCGGCGCTGACGTGCTGATGATCGGCTCACCGCTGGCGAAGGCGGAGGAAGCGCCGGGTCGGGGCATGAACTGGGGGATGGCGGCCCCCTCGCCGACCCTGCCGCGCGGGACCCGGATCAAGGTCGGCACCACGGGTACCCTCGAGCGCATCCTCCACGGCCCGGCCCACGTCACGGACGGCAGCGAGAACCTGGTGGGGGCACTGCGCCAGTCGATGGCCGCGCTCGGCGCCCGGACGATCCGCGAGATGCAGGCCGTCGAGATGGTCTACGCCCCGTCGACCCAGACCGAGGGCAAGTCCTGGCAGCGGGCACGCTGACCTGGCCGGACGCGATCCGGACGAGGTCGGGCTGGCGCTCGGTGGCTACGGTCGGGTGGCGCTGGTGACGACGACCGGGCGGGTCAGCCGACGACGACGCACCGTGGCGGTCGGATTCGTGGACGAGCCGGACGGCAGCGTGCTGGTGTCCGCGACGGACGCGGCGACCGCCTGGGGCCGCAACCTACTGGCGGACCCCATCTGCGAGGTCGTCATCGGCGATCGCCGGTTCGAGGCGTGGGCCGAGCCGCTCGAACGGCCCGACCACATCCGCGCCGTCCGCGAGTTGATCCTCCGGTACGGCACCCCGTCCGAGGGGCTCGGTCGCGGGCCGTCGTTTCGGCTACGGCCGGTCGCCGGGCAGCCCGCCTGATGGCGATCGAGCTCGCGACCCAGGTCCGGATCTCGCGGCCCGCCCAGACGGTCTTCACCGAGCTGACCGCCCTCGACCGCTGGCCGGAGTGGCTCGTCGCGAGCGGGATCCGCTCGGTCGAGCTCCTCGACGGTCGGCCACTCGGGACCGGGTCGGCCCTGCGCATCCGCCAGGAGGCCGCCGGCCGGACCGCGACGATCGATGCGACCGTGACGCTCCTGGAGCCTCCGATGCGGTTCGCGTTGACGGGGCGCGACGCCGATGGGATCACGACCGAGATCGAGGCGCGGATCGGCCAGGATGGACCCATCGCCGTGGTCGATTGGCGGGTCGTCGTCAAGCTGCCACTGCGCCTCCGGATGTTCGAAGGGCTGGCCGCGCCGCAACTGCGCAAGGCCGTCTATCTCGACCTCGAGGCGTTCCGTCGTCGCCTGGAGTCGGTCGCGCACGACTGACATCCGTCCATGCGGGTTCGCGCTCGGCGTCGATGCCGGCTTCCGCGGGGCCGCGGCATGCTCCAGTCATCGATCGCCGCTCGTCGGCTGGTCGTCGAAAGGAGCCAGCCGCCATGTACCACCCGGACCAGTCGTACCAGATCCACTATCTGCCCGACGAGCCCGTCACCCCCGCGCCCGTGGTCCGCGGCTGCCTCCAGGAAGGCTGCGAGTGCCGAGACGTGCGCATCGTGTCGAACCGCAAGGCCGCCTTCTTCGCCGCCATGGCCCGCCGCGCCGGCGAGACCGCCGACCGCGTGATCACCCCCGAACCCGGCTGGACGCTGCCGACAGGAGACCTCGCATGACCCCCGATCGCACCTGGGATCCCATCCGCTTCCAGCGCGGCACGCGCGCCTTCGCGGCGCTCGTCACATTCATCAACGGAGCCATCGTCCTCGGCGTCGGTCTGGTCGTCGCGCCCGCGGCCGATCTGCCCCATCCGCTGGCCGCGTGGGTCATCGGCGTCGCGATCGCGGTCGGCATCGGCCACCTCGTCGCGGTCGTCGCGCTGGTCCAGGCTCGCCCTTGGGCCGCGCAGCTCGTCGCGTACCTCGCCGCCGTCGGGATCGGTGCCGCCGTCTTCGCGTTCCTGCTCGTGACCAGGGCCGGGATCGACGTCCTCGGCGCCGGTGGCGCCACGACGGCCGCCTTCCTCGTCTTCATGACGGGTTGGTGGCTGGTGGGGACCCGTTTCGCGCTCAAGGCCTTCGCCCCGGCACGACGCGAGCCGCTCGACGCCACGCCCGTCGCCGCGACGACGAACCCCGCACCGGCGGTGCCATCGATCGATGGCACCCGCGGGACCTACGTCATCCGTCCCATCCAGAACGTGACGTTCGCCTGATGGCGACGGCCCCGACCGCGAGCCACCATCCGTCCATGGACGCCATCGGAACGGTGATCATCGCGATCGGGGCCTTCGCCCTGCTGCAGGTCGCTGCCGTGAACCTGCGCGGCGACCAGCGCCAGATCCGCTCCCCGCGATCCACGCGCCCGGGCGGCCCGCGCCGCTGATCCGGCCTCCGGCGACGACCGCCGGTAGACTCGCGCCCGTGACCGAGCCACAGACCCTCTTCGAGCGCGCCGGCGGCATGCCGTTCTTCGAGGACCTCGTGGCCCGGTTCTACGCCGCCGTCGCGACCGACGAGGTCCTGCGACCGCTCTACCCCGAGACCGACCTGGGCCCGGCCCAGCGCCGACTGACCCTCTTCCTCGCCCAATACTGGGGCGGGCCACGCTCGTATGACGACGAGCGCGGCCACCCACGCCTCCGGATGCGCCACGCGCCATTCGCGATCGACGCGGCCGCGCGCGATCGCTGGCTCGTGCACATGCGCGCCGCGTTGACGCAGGTCGCGCCCTCGACCGAGATCGAGGCGGAGCTCGATCGCTATCTCGGGATGGCCGCGGAGGCGATGCGCAACCGCGGCTGATCGATCGGCTGGACGCCGCTCGCCCGTTCGCCGGCGACTGCCGGCCCGGTACACTGCCCGTAGCGGCGGAACGGCGAGCGGAGGGTGTCAATTGGCGGACGGCGAGGAGTCACGGGCGGTGCCCCAGGACCGGGGCAAGACCGTCCACGGTGAGGCGGCGAACGCCGGGCACCGGGTGCTGGCTCCCGACGACGCCGAGGTCGAGGCGTATCTCGAGACGGCGCTCAAGGCGCCGACCACCGGACGGACCCCGGACGAGGCTGCGGCCCCGGCACCCGGGCCCGTCGTCGTCCTCGATTTCGGGAGCCAGTTCGCGCAGCTCATCGCCCGCCGCGTCCGCGAGTTGGACGTCTACTCGGAGCTGTTGCCACACGACACCCCGTTCGCCGAGCTCGAACGCCGTGGGGCGCGGGCGATCATCTTGAGTGGCGGCCCGAACTCGGTCTACGACGATGGGGCCCCGATGCCCGACCCGGCCATCTGGAGCGGCCGCATCCCGGTCCTCGGCATCTGCTACGGCGCCCAGCTCATGGCCCGCGAGCTCGGGGGCGACGTGCTCCCGGCCAGCAAACGTGAGTACGGCCCGGCGAACGTCACGATCACCGATCCCGGGGCGGCCCTGTTCAGTGGCCTGGAGCGCGACCAGCCGGTCTGGATGAGCCACGGCGACAGCATCACGAGACTGCCCGAGGGCTTCGACTCGACCGCGCAGACCGACAGCACGCCGTTCGCCGGCCTGCAGGCTCCCGCCAGGAATCTGTACGGCATCCAGTTCCATCCCGAGGTGGTCCACACACCGCATGGCCGGGACGTGCTGCGCAACTTCGTCACCGGCATCGCCGGCATCGAGCCGACGTGGACCGCGTCCGACTTCATCGAGACCACTGTGGCCGGCATCCGGGCACGGGTCGACGACCACGCGCTGGCCACGGGGAGCGACGGCAAGGTCATCTGCGCGTTGTCCGGCGGCGTCGACTCGGCCGTGGCCGCGGCCCTCGTGCATCGCGCCGTCGGCGACCGGCTCACCTGCATCTACGTCGACCACGGCTTGATGCGCAAGAAGGAATCGGAGCTGCTGCGCGTCACCTTCGAGCGCGACCTGGGCATGAACCTCGTCATGGTCGACGCTCGCCAGCGCTTCCTGGCCCGCCTTGCCGGGGTCGAGGATCCGGAGCAGAAGCGCAAGATCATCGGTGACGAGTTCATCCGGGTCTTCGAGGAAGAGGCGCTGAAGATCGGCGCCATCGACTTCCTGACCCAGGGCACGCTCTATCCGGACGTCATCGAGAGCGCGACCTCCGAGACGAAGACGGCGCAGAAGATCAAGACGCACCACAACGTCGGGGGCCTGCCGGCGGACCTGCGCTTCCAGCTCATCGAGCCGTTGCGGTACCTCTTCAAGGATGAGGTCCGCAAGGTGGGCCTCGAGATGGGACTGCCCGACGCGATGGTCCTGCGTCAGCCCTTCCCGGGTCCGGGTCTGGCGATCCGGATCATCGGAGAGGTGACCGCAGAACGGCTCGACACCTTGCGCGAGGCCGACTGGATCGTCATCGATGAGATCAAGGGCGCCGGTCTCTACCGCTCGCTGTGGCAGTCCTTCGCGATCCTCACGCCGGTCCGGTCGGTCGGGGTGATGGGCGATGGCCGGACATACGCGAACGTGGTCGCCATCCGGGCCGTGACGAGCGAGGACGGGATGACCGCCGACTGGGCGAAGCTGCCCTACGACGTGCTGGGCAAGATCTCGTCGCGCATCGTCAATGAGGTCCCCGGCGTCAACCGCGTCGTGTACGACATCAGCTCCAAGCCGCCGGCCACGATCGAGTGGGAATGAGCGGGTACCCCGTCCACCCCGGACCGATGGGGTATTCCTGCGACTCTCGCGCGCGGTAGCATTCGGGCCATGGTCGACGAAACGCGTTCCGGGGGCGGGTCGACCGCCTCCATCTGTCCGTGGTGCTCCGCCAGCTATCAGGGCGATCCGCCAGCCTGCCCGTCATGCGGCGCGGCCCTGGGCGGTGATGGGGCGGCCGATCCGTCCCTGCCCGGCCTCACGGCCATCGATGCGGCGGCGATCGTCCGGGCGAAGACGCCGGTGAGCCGGCCCCGCAACCGGATCCTGTCGTGGATCAGCGGCGAGTATCCGGAGGAAGCCGCGTCGGCCGCCGAGGCCGGTGCGCTGGCTCCGCCCGATCCGGAGGTCCGCCGCGAGATCCTCCGCCTCGAGCTCGAAGCCGAGGTCGCGAACCTGCAGGCCGAGGCCGGCGCGATGATGGCCGAGGTCGCGGCCGAGGGTGGCGCGGCCGATGCCACGCCGGAGGACATCGAGGCTGCCGAGACCGTCGTGGAGGAGCTGGCGGCCGTGTCGTCCGAGCTCGACATCGTCGAAGCAGAGTTCGAGAGCGCGTCGTCGGAAGAGATCGCCGCCGAGGCCGCGGAGATCGTCGCGGCCGAAGCCGCTGCTGACGTCGCGGCCGAATCCGGCCCGCGCGACTCGACCACGGGGTCCGGACCGGCCTGACCGACGCCGGCCCCGCGCGGATCCGAGCCATGCCCGATCGACTCCCGCCGCCCGGCCCGTCGTTCTTGCGTGAACAGGACGTCCGGGTCGGCGAACGGACCTTCCGTGCCGGGATGGCTCGGCCCTCCGAAGCGCCCGACGGCTGGTGGCTGGCCGTGCTGTGGGTCGTCGACGACGAGGGCGTCGTCACCTTCCGAGACGTCGCCCCGCTCGGAGGCCCACCGCCGGATCCCCCCCTGGCTCGGCTGGGGCCGGCCATCGCCGGCGCCCTGAGCGGGCTCATCCTCGAGGACGCCGGTCGCCTGCAGCTGCGGGTCGGTGCGATCGCGCCGCCCGAGGACCCCGCCCGGCCATGGCGGATCCCGCTGGCGATCCGGGCGGCGTTCCGGTTCGAGCCTGCACGCGCCGCCGCCATGCGACCCAATGAGCTGGCCGAGACGGTGCTCGGCGCGTTCCGCAAGGCCGTCGAAGGCCTCTCGCGACCGTGATGCCCGGGCACGGGACGACCTAGACGCCGTCGAGCCATGCGCGCCCCATCGCACGATCCGACGCCGTGACACTGGGGGCCACGCTCACCGCGTCGTTGCTCGCCACCTTGAGCCACCCGTCCACGTGGATCCTCGCCCTGGCGGCGTTCCTGCTTCGGGGCGGCATCCTGATCATCGCCGCTCCCATCCTGGTCCTGCCCAGCGCGGTCGGGCTGGGCAACGTCCTCGCGCCCTCGATCTCGGCGTTCGTGTTCGGTGGCCTGTCGCCGGGCCTCGCATCGGTGATCGGCTTGACCCTGGTCGGGGTGATGGCGTGGCTCGTCCTCGGTGGTGCGCTGGCCGGCGCGACCGAAGCGGAGGCGGTGCGGATCATCGCCGCCGACGAGGACGCCACCGCGCCCGCTGGCCGACCCATCGATCCGCCACGTGTCGGCGGACGGATCTGGAGGATCGTCATCGTCCGCTGGGCGGCGTCCCTGCCGCTGCTGGTGGCCCTGACGCTGGGGATCGCGCGTCTCGTGACGGTCGCCTACCGCGAGCTGACGGTGCCCTCGGCCGTGGCCACGCCCGTCGCCGTGCGGATCGTCCAGGGCGCCCCGGACGCGCTGCTCGGCATCGCGATCACCTGGACCCTCGGTGGCATCGTCGGCGCGCTGGCGGTCCGCCACCTCGTCCTCGTCGGTTCGAGCGTCCCTGACGCCCTGATCTTCGCCCTCGATCGGCTGGTGCGGCACCCGCTGCGCAGCTCGATGCTCGCGCTGGGGCCTCTCGCGTCGCTGATCGTGGTCCTTGCCGCCGCGCTCGGGGGCGCGTCCGTGGCGTCCGGGCTCGTTCGGGCCTGGCTCGGCGAAGGAGCGGGGATCGCGACCGCGGCCATCGGGCTGCTCGTCTTCCTCGGCGTCTGGACGGTCGGGTTGGTGCTCGTCGGGGTCGCCGCGGCATGGCGGACCGCCGCCTGGACCGTTGATGCGGCCGGGACGTTCGGGGGGGCCACACCCGGCCGTCCGGGGGACTGGAACCCTCCGGATCCGTCTGCCACGATGGCCGACCTCCGGCCCCCTGGGGTCGATCCTCCAACGAGGTGACGGATGTGACGCGGTCGATCGCCTGTGGGTCGTGCGGGGCAGCGGTGTCCTATGGGCGGCTGTCCTGCCCGGCGTGCGGCGAGCTGCTGGCCTCCGTCGCGGGCGGGGGACGGAGAGTGGTCTCCGGTGCCATGGCGGGCGGCCGCACCGTGCGCTCGCTGGAGCCGAGCGCGACCGCGGTCGCCGAGCTGGACCCGGAGCCGACCGTCGAGTCCGACCCGGTGATGGACGTCGCCGAGCCGGCCGCCGGCTTCGCAGAGGCCGTGCCGGACGTCCCTGAGCCGACGATCCCGGCGCTGCCTGACGGGGAGACGGGGCCGCCGCCACCAGACGAAGCCGACGACGGTCTGCCCCGCTGGTCCGACCCGGTCGCTGCCGACGTCGAAGCGACGGCCCCGCCCATCCCGGCGGTCCTGCGCGACGCCGGGGAGCCGCTCCCCGGATCGACTCTCGCTCGATGGGATGCCGAGCCGCCGAGCGCCGGATCGGGTGCCGGTCTCGCCGCGGCCTTCGCGATGCCGCGCTCGGTGATGGCCAGCGCCGGCGCGACGGCGATGGCGACACCCGGCGCCTACGTCCCTCCGGCACCGGTG
>DASPHN010000323.1:0-5292 GCA_035629655.1 Saccharimonadales bacterium (SeqCode)
GTCGGGGAGTGACGCGCGGGGGGCGCGGCGGCCCTTCCCGGCACCTGCTCCCCGGTCTAACGCCTGCCCCATGAGCGCTAGGCGGCACGCACCGACCGAATCGACCAAGGGCCGCGACGAATCGCCTCCGAATCGCGTCAGATGTTCGCCAGGCGGGCGTTAGTCGCGAAGTGATGGCCGAGGACAGGTCGGGCGCCGCCTAGTGTGCACCTGACGGGCGTTCGTCGCTCCGTGGGTGCGGTGGTCGCGGCGACACAACGCCTCAGCCGAAGGCGAGCGCGTCGATCGCGATGGCCAGGAAGAGCAGCGACAGGTAGCTGATCGAGTAGCGGTAGAGCTTGATGGCGCCCGCGGTCGAGGCCTCCTCGGAGCTGCCGCGGCGCCACAGGCGGTAGGCCTGCCACAGGAAGCCGGCTCCCAGCGCGACCGCGGCCACCAGGTAGAGCACGCCCATCTGGGCGACCGGCCACAGGACGAGCGAGATCGCCACCATCAGGATCGTGTAGAGCGCGATCTGGCGGGTCGTCTCGGGGATGCCCTTCACGACGGGGAGCATCGGCACACCGGCCGCGGCGTAGTCCTTCCGGATCCGCAGCGACAGCGCCCAGAAGTGCGGCGGCGTCCAGTAGAAGACGAGGGCGAAGAGGAGCAGCGCCGGGACCCCCACGTTCCCGGTGACCGCGGCCCAGCCGATGACCGGCGGCAGGGCGCCGGCCGCCCCCCCGATGACGATGTTCTGGGGGGTGGAGCGCTTCAGCAGGATCGTGTAGACGATCACGTAGAAGCCGATCGCGAGCAGGGTCAGGAACGCCGCCAGCAGGTTCACGAACCAGGCCATGACGACGAAGGAGATCACGCCCAGGATCAGGCCGAAGACGACCGCCCGTTCGGGCTCGACCTGGTGGGCGGGCAAGGGGCGCCGGCGGGTGCGGGTCATCAGACCGTCGATGTCGCGATCGAGGTAACAGTTGATCGCGTTCGCGCTGCCGGCTGCCAGCGTGCCGCCCACCATCGTCCAGAGCACGAGCCAGCCCCATGTGCCCCAGTCGATCCCCGGGACCCAACGGGTCGCGAGGACCATCGCCGGCACCGTCGTGACGAGCAGGAGCTCGATGATGCGTGGCTTCGTCAAGGCGATGTAGGCGCGGATCGAGTCCCGCGTGGTGTGGCCGGTCGTCGGCACGCCATCCGCGCCGCCCGTTGCCGAGCCAGCCGGCGAACCGCTCGTCGGCAGGAGCGCCGTGCGGGCGGCGTAGTAGCTCGTGACGGCCAGCCCGATCAGGAGCGCCCAGACCACGGCGCCGAGGGCGAGGTGGAGTGTCTGGGACCATCCCGACAGACGCGTCAGGACCTGCAGTCCCCCGACGACGACCTGGATGGCGTACGCGATCGCAGCCCAGGTCGCGAGGCGGACCACCGTCGGGTGCTCGCGCTGGGTCCGTCGGGCGGCGATGGCCACGGCCAGCACGATGATGCCGACGACGGCCGCGACCCAGCGATGCAGGACGTGGGCCGAGGTAGCCTCGGTCAGCGCCGGCACAAGGCTGCCGCCCATGAGCGGCCAGTCGGGGAAGACGAGGGCGGAATCGGTCGCCGTCACGTTCGAGCCGAACAGCAGCAGCGCGAACGTCGCCAGGGCCGCGAACGAGGCGAGGATCGTGAACCGTTGGCTTGCGCCCGGCCCACCGATCCGCGCCGGATACGCCGCCCGCACGGTGAGATAGACGAGCAATCCGACGAGGACCATCGCCGCAGCGAGGTGGGCCGTGACCGACTCGCCGCTGTTGCCGAGCCGGACCGTCTCGCGACCGAGCCACGCCTGGAAGCCCACGAGCCCGACGGCCGCGAAGGACGGCCACATGAGTGAGGGACGGTCACGGTGGTCGATGACGGCCAGGGCCGCGAGCCCCAGGATCTGGAGGCCGATGATGGCCGCGACGGTCCGATGGAGCCACTCGATCCAGGCCTTCGGATCGTCGAGCGGTGGCAGCAGCTGCCCATGGCAGAGCGGCCAATCCGGGCATCCGAGTCCCGAGTCGGTCGCGCGCACGATGACGCCGATCGTGACCAGCAGGATCGCGGTCCCGAGGGTCAGCGCGGCAAGCTTCTGGAAGCGGGTCAACGGGTCTCCTGGGGCGCGGTCTCGGAGGGCGTGCTCGACGCGGTGTCGGGGGCGATCCGGTCGAGCCGGGCGTGGGGGCGCAGCATCACGACTCGACACCGCATTCTAGCGCGACGGCGTCTCGGAGCCACCTCGGCTATCGTTCGGGACATGACCCATCGACTCCGTTCGCTGGCTGCGGCTGCCCTCCTCCTGAGCCTGATCGCGGCGTGCAGCGCTGGCCGCGGGACGAGCTCAGGCCAGGCCGCCTCGCCGACCACGTCGGACGCGGTCGTCGCGTGCCCCGAGACGCCTGAGCCGGAGACCGACGACGTCACGGCGTGGAGGGGGCAGCAGGATCCGAGCCTCTTCCCCTCGATCATCGATCCCGGGGGCACCCTGGTCTGCGGCGAGAACCGGATGATGTTCTCGTTCCTCGACGCGAGTGGCGTACCGATCGCCTCGCCCGACCGGACCGTCCAGGTGGATCTGTTCGACCTCGGCCTCGACAGCGAGTCGCCGGCCCTGAGCACCACCGCCGAGTTCATCTGGGCCATCGAAGGCGAGGTCGGCGTCTACATCGCGAACGTCGCCTTCCCGGCGTCCGGGCTCTGGGGCGCGCAGTTCACCACGAGCCTCGCCGGTGCCGAGCCGGAGGTCATCCGGGTGCCGTTCGACGTGCGCTCGGAGCGGTCGGTGATCGGTGTCGGGGACCGCGCACCCGCCTCCGACACGCCGACCCTGGCCGACGTGGGCGGGGACATCTCGAAGATCTCGACCGACGACGCGCCCGTGCCGGCGTTCTACGAGACGTCGGTGGCCGACGCGCTCGCCGAGCATCGGCCGTTCGTCCTGGCGTTCGCGACGCCGAAGTTCTGCGCGACGGCGCAGTGCGGCCCGACCCTCGACCGGCTCAAGCCCATCGCCGCGGCCAACCCCGGTGTCACGTTCATCAACGTCGAACCCTACGAGCTCGAGGACGTCGAGGGTCAGCTCCAGCCCGTGCTGAGCGGCGACCCGCCTGCCCTGACACCGACCGCCACGACCGCAGAGTGGGGGCTGCCGTCCGAGCCGTGGGTCTTCGTCGTGGACCGCGACGGGATCGTGCGTGGCTCGTTCATGCTCATCTTCGGCGACGAGGAGCTATCCGCGGCCGTCGAGGAGGTCGCAGGGCCACCGCCTGCGTCGCCCGGCCCGTCGTCCGCCGCGTCGCCCGGGCCGTCGTCCGCCGCGTCGCCCCAGGCCTCGTCCGCCGCGTCGCCCTCGCCGTAGCGCGCGTCGCCCGCGCGTCGT
Organism: Saccharimonadales bacterium (SeqCode); assembly: GCA_035629655.1. Taxonomy (GTDB): domain Bacteria; phylum Chloroflexota; class Limnocylindria; order Limnocylindrales; family CSP1-4; genus SPCO01. The sequence continues at coordinate 3,395 of DASPHN010000323.1, forward strand.
CAGGACTCGGCGTCGGCGAGGCGGATCGCCAAGCGCGTCCCGCCCTCCTCCCGGTACCAGACCCGCACGGGCTCGGCCGTGACCTGGTGCTCGGCGAGGTGACCGGGCGGGAACTCCTCGCTGTTCTCGAGCGCCGACAGGTCCATGTCCAGGATCGTCCCGTCTGCCGTGCGGAGCGCGAACGAGCGGACGTCCCCGAGACCCTCGGCTTCGACGCCCACGATGACACCGACCGCGACGGTCGTACCCGGCGGCGCATCCGGGTCCACGATCGTCGTCTCGCTGAGCAGGATGGCGGCCCCGCCGACGACCAGGACCAGCACGACGAGCGCGCCGGCGAACAGGTTTCGGGTGGTGCGGTCCACCCGGCCTAGCTCCTCATGGTCGGTACTCGGCGCCCTTGGTCGAAGCCGGCCCGGGTTTGGTGGGCAGCGCGGTCCCGACGAGGTCCCGCAGCGAGCTCAGGCGCGACCGCGTGCACGCATCGGTCAGCTCGTCGACGAGGCGGACCGGGAGCCCGGGATCGGCCAGCGCGGCGGTCCCGACCTGCACCGCGGCGGCACCGACCGCCAGGAAGTCGAGGACGTCCGCCAGGGACGCGATGCCGCCCACCCCGATGACGGGGATCGGCACGCTCTGGGCCACCTCATACACGACGCGCAGGGCGATCGGCCGGATCGCCGGGCCGCTCAGTCCGCCGTACGTCGTGCCCAGGAACGGCCCGCGCCGATCGGCTCGCACGGCCAGGCCGGCCACGGTATTGATCGCGCTCAGGGCGTCGGCGCCGGCGTCGGCGACGGCCCGGGCGATCGGGCGGATGTCCCCGGCGTCCGGCGTGAGCTTGACCAGCATCGGCAGGTCGGTGGCACGTCGGACCGCCGCGACGAGCTCGCCGGCCCCCGTCGCGTCGAGGCCGAACAGGATCCCGCCGCGCGCGGCGTTGGGGCATGAGAGGTTGAGCTCGATCCCGGCCACGCCACCGGCACCCTCGAGACGCCGGGTGAGCTCGACGTACTCCCCGACCGACGTGCCGGCGAGGTTGACGATGACCGGTGTCGCCCAGGCGGCCCACGTCGAGGCGTAGCGCTCGATGACCGCGTCGATCCCCGGGCTCTGCAAGCCGACACCGTTGAGCAGGCCACCGGGCGTCTCGGCCATCCGGGGCGTGGCGCCGCCGGTCCGTGGCTTGAGCGTCGTCCCGCGAGTGCAGATCCCGCCGAGCCGGTCGATCTCGATCAGGTCGACCGCTTCGACGCCCCAGCCGAACGTGCCGGACGCGACGAGGATCGGGTTGGGAAGGACGAGGCCGCGACCGATGTCAACGGCGAGATCGAGCGCGATCGGTTCGGCCGCCTCCTCGAGGGCTGTTGTCCGCGACTCGATCCGTGGCCGCTGCTGGGCCGGGACGAACGCCGGCCGGGTGCGCCGCACCGGCGGGGTCCGGCTGGAGCCCGCCGGCCGGCCCGACGCCGTGACGACCCGGCGCTTGGCCCTCATGCCGGTACGCCCTCCCACACCAGCTCTTCAGCGGCAAAGACGGGCCCCTCGCGGCAGACGCGCTGCGGGATGCCATTCGCGCCCGGCAGCACGCATCCGAGGCACGTCGCGAGCGCACAGCCCACGGTCTGCTCGACGGAGACCTGCAGGAACGCCTTCCGGCGCGCGGCGGGCGAGCCGACCGGGTCGACCTTGCCGCCACCCCGCTTGCGACCGAGCTGCGCGACGCCCAACCGGTGGCGCCGTCCGATCGCCTGGGCCGCCAGCGCCGCGAGGAGGGCGGGCGGGCCGCTCGCGAACGCCTGGTCTGCCCAGGCCTCGTAGTCGCCGACGAGGTCGGTCACGGCGCCGTGGTGGCCGAGCGATCCGTCGTCCGTCGCGACGAGGTACTCGACCTCATC
>DASPHN010000324.1:0-2366 GCA_035629655.1 Saccharimonadales bacterium (SeqCode)
CCACGCCCAGGTGTGCGCGAACCCACGACCCGGCTCCAGCTCGGTGACCACGCCCTCCACGGCGGTGCCTTCCCCGAAGTCGAGCCGATAGGCGTCCCCGATCCGCCGCACCGGCGAGGCCTCGGTCAGCCACTCGGCGACCCGGGCGGGGTCGGTCAGGGCCGTCCACACCGCGGATGGCGATGCGGTCGTCTCGACGGTCAGGTGGATGGGCGCGATCGGCTCCGCGGCCATGGGTAGCTCCGCTCGTGGGGCTCGGGCAGCCTGGGAATGGTGGCCATCGTAGCGCCGGCGCGTCAGTGGGCGGCGTCGTCGACGGCGTCAGGCGGGCCTTCGAGTGCGTAGGCGATCGCGTCGCTGAGCGTCATCGCGGCGCCCTCTGCGCCCAGCCGCTCCACCTCGGCCCGGGGCAGGAGCTGGAGGACGCTCGGCCGCAGGCCGGCCTGCTCGAAGGCCTCCTCCGTGAACGTCGCCAGGCCCGCGCCGGTCTCCGTCGAGAGGTTCTGCGCCGCGCCGCGCAGGCGGGCGGCGCGCGGGAGGTCACCGGATTGGACGGCCACCGACGCGAGGTCGTAGAGGGTCAGCGTGAGCCCGGCGATGTCACCGGCGGCATGGAAGTGGGCGACGGCATGCCGCACCGCGTCCCGGGCCTCCGCCGTCCGGTCCTGGCGGATCAACACCGACCCGAGCATATGGAGCGCCCAAGCCTCCATGGTCCGGTCGCCTTCCCCGCGGAACAGGTCCAGCGCCGCCCGGAACTCCGCCTCACCGTTGGTGGGCTCCGTGCCTTCGAAGTACCGGAGCGTGCCGAGTCCCCACAGCGCGTTCGCCTCGCCGCGTCGGTCGCCGATGCGCCGGAAGGCCGCCAGGGCCGACTCCAGGTAGCCCTCGCCGATTCGCTCCGGGTCGCTGCCCTGGAACGGGCCGGCCTCGCCCACCGCGTACGAGAACGACAGGTTGTAATAGGCATTGGCAAGCTCGCGGTCGTCATCGAGCGCCTTCCAGAGCTCGACGGCCTCGGTGTAGACGACCTGCATCCGATCGATCTCACCCTGCCACCAGCAGATCCCGCCGAGCGCCTCGAGCAGCCGGGCACGGAGCCGCGGGTCGTCGTGCGACCATGGAGCGGCTGCCATCGCCTCGAGCCGCCAACGCGCCTCGGCGAGGTGGCCGTGCTTCTGCCAGAACCGCCACAGGGCGAAGGCCAGCGGGATCGCCACGCCCGGCTCGGGACGGGCGACGGCCCGCTCGAGCGTCGCTCGAAGGTCGTCATGAGCCAGCTCGAGCCGGTCGAGCCACCGCCGTTGGTCGTCGCCGGACAGCTCGGTGGCGGCGGTCTCGGCCAGGGACACGAACCGGTCGCGGTGTCGATCGAGCGTCGCCTCGCGCTCTCCGCGGGCCTCCAGCCGTTCCGCCGCGAACTCGCGGATGGAGTCGAGCAGCCCGAAGCGCGGCTCGCCATCGGGCGTCTCGTCGAGACGCACGAGGCTCTGGTCGGCCAGCGCGGCCAGCCCGTCCACGACGTCGACGCCCAGCTCCGAGGCCGGGCCGATGACGGCCTCGGCCGCCTCGACATCGGCCGATCCGGCGAAGACCGACAGCCGGTCGAGCAGGCGCCGGCTGCCCTCGTCGAGCAGGTCGTAGCTCCAGGCGATGGCGCCGCGCAGGGTCTGCTGCCGTGCCGGCAGGTCGCGACCGCCGGAGGCCAGGACGTCGAGCTGGTGCTCGAGCCGGGTGAGGATCGCCTCGGGCGAGAGCAGCTTGACCCGGGCCGCGGCAAGCTCGATGGCCAACGGCATGCCGTGCAGCCGGGCGGCGATGGCGGCCACGGCGGGGGCGTTGTCGTTGGTGACCTTGAACGAGGGACGCACCGCCATCGCCCGCTCGATGAACAGCCGCACGGCGGCGTACTGCTCGACCGCGGCGGCGTCGAGGCCCCGCGAACCGCCGGGCAGGTTCATCCGCTCGACGCTGCTCAGGCCGCTCGGGTCGGGCGGCACCGGGAGCCCCGGGACCGGGTACTCCTGCTCCCCGGAAACGTGCAGGGGGGCCCGGCTCGTCGCGATGACGGTCAGCTGCGGCGCGGCGCGCAACAGACCCGCGACGACGGGTGCCCCATCGATGACCTGCTCGAAGTTGTCGAGCACCAGGAGGATGTGCCGGCTCGCCAGCCATTCCTCCAGCACGTCGGCCATGGGCCGGCCGCTCGCCTCGCTGACGCCGATCGCTGCGGCGATCCGTGCCGCGATGAGCATCGGGTCGCGGATCGGCTCGAGGGCGACGAAGTGGACCCCGTCGGCGAAGCGCGGGGCGACCTGCGTCGCCAGGGCGATCGACAGGCGGGTCTTGCCCGTCCCGCCCGGTCC
>DASPHN010000325.1:0-2066 GCA_035629655.1 Saccharimonadales bacterium (SeqCode)
GATCGAGGAAGTTGCCGCGGCTCTTGCTCATCCGCTCCCCACCAGCGGCCAATAGCCAGCCGTGGACCCAGACATGGCGGGGCGCCTCGAGCCCCGCGCTCCACAGCATCGCCGGCCAGAAGATCGTGTGGAAGCGGGCGATGTCCTTGCCGATGACGTGGAGATCGGCCGGCCACCATCGCTCGAACGCCGCCGGATCGTCCGGGAAGCCGGCGCCCGTGATGTAGTTGATGAGCGCGTCGTACCAGACGTAGATCTTGCCGGCCTCCGGGTCCCACGACCCGTCCTCACGGAGCGAGGTCTCCCCGTTCTCGGCGATCGGGAACGGGATCCCCCAGCCACCCGGCGTGCGTTCGCGCGAGATCGAGAAGTCCTCGAGGCCGCCCCGGATGAAGCCGAGCATCTCGTTGCGCCGGAAGTCCGGCTGGACGAAGTCCGGATGCTCGGCGAAGTGGCGCTCGAGCCGTTCCTGGTAGGCGGACAGCCGGAAGAACCAGTTCTTCTCGGTCAGCCACTGGAGTGGGACGTCGGGGTGGTTCGGGCAGATGGTCCCGCGCGCCGTCTCCTGGACGTCGGTCGCATTGCGGAACCCCTCGTTCGGGCAGTACCAGCCCTCGTACGTGCCGAGGTAGATGTCGCCGTTGGCATGGGCCCGGCGGACCATCTCCTGGGCGGCTCGGACGTGATCTGGGTCAGTGGTCCGGATGAAGCGGTCGGGCGAGATCGCCAGGGCGTCCTCGGCCTCCCGGAAGTAGCCGACCTTCTCGTCGACGAAGGCGCGCGCCGAGCGACCCTCATCGAGCGCGCTCTGGGCGATGTTGATCGAGTGCTCGTCGGTGCCGGTCAGGAACCGCGTCTCGTCGCCGCGCATCCGATGCCAGCGGGCGATCACGTCCGCGCCGATCACCTCGTACAGGGTGTGCAGGCCCGGCCGGTTGTTCGCATACGCGATGGCCGTGGTCAGGTAATAGCGCGGGCGGTCTGGCATGGGAGCGCGATGGTAGCAGCGGTGGCGGCGCACGGATGACGGGCCGGTCCCATGGCCTCGAGACGTCAGGCGAGGGTCGCGAACGACGACACGGGTCGGGCTATCCTCGCGGTGGCACGAGGAGATGGCATGGGGTCGACGAGCACCGGCCGCGGGGACGCGTGGACCAGCGGCGACGCCTACGAGGCGTACATTGGACGGTGGAGCCGGGTCGTGGCGCGCGAGTTCATCCCCCGACTTGCCCGGCCGGCTGGCACCGCCTGGCTCGACGTCGGATGCGGCACCGGTGCCCTGACGGCCGTCATCGTGACCGCGGCCGATCCGTCGAGCGTCGTCGGCGTCGATCCATCCGAGGGCTTCCTGGAAGTCGCCGCGGCGCGCCTGCCCGATCCCCGGGTGCGGTTCGTCCTCGGAAGCGGCGATGCCCTGCCGCTGGACGCCGCGTCCGTCGACACAGCCGTCTCCGGACTGGTGCTGAACTTCCTGCCCGACCCGGTGGCGATGCTCGCCGAGATGCGCCGGGTGACCAGGCCCGGCGGCGTCGTCGCGGTCTACGTGTGGGACTACGCCGGGAGGATGGACCTGATCCGTCGCTTCTGGGACGCCGCCGTCGCCCTCGATCCGGCGGCCGAGGCCCTCGACGAGGGGCGACGGTTCCCGATCTGTGCCCCGGAACCGCTCGTCGACGCCGCCGAGGCGGCCGGCCTTCGCGACCCGTCCGCCGCGGCCCTTGACATCGAGACGCCATTCCGCGACGCGGACGACCTCTGGGTCCCGTTCCTGTCGACGACCGGCCCGGCTCCCGGCTACGTGATGGGTCTCGATGACGACCGGCGCGCGGCGCTCCGGCGGCGATTCCTGGCCAGCCTGCCGGCGGGAGCCGACGGCCCGATCCGCCTCCTCGCCCGGGCGTGGGTGCTGCGCGCGTCAGCCTGACCGACACGCCCGGCCGAGGGCCGCGTCAGTGGCGGAAGTGGCGGACACCGGTCAGCAGCATCGTGCCGGCCCGGGCGTCGACGGCGGCGACCGCCTCCGCGTCGCGGAGCGAGCCGCCCGGCTGGGCGAACGCGGTCACCCC
>DASPHN010000326.1:0-2813 GCA_035629655.1 Saccharimonadales bacterium (SeqCode)
GTGGACATGCCCTGCAGGACCTGGGCCAGGCCGACGGCCAGGAGGGCCGCGACCCGCCAGGAGTCTTCGTCAGGCACGGTCCGCTCCGCGATGGCCGCGTCCTTGATCAGCTCGGCCATGCCCCCGCGCATGAGGCATCCGCGGCTGATCGCCACCAGACCCGCATCCGGGTCGCTGTCGACATCGCCGAGCGGGGCTCGATCGACGATGTCGGCCCAGCGCATCGCGCGGTCCACATCGCCGTCGAAGGCGAATGACAATGAGGCGGTCGCGGCGAGGCGGGGCCGGTCGACGCCCGCATCGCGCGCCTCCAGCCAGCTGAACCAGCGGCGAACGGTCTCGGTGCGCCCGGCGTTCATCGTGGGCTGCGCCACGGCCTGCGCCAGGTTCGAGGCGTGCTCATCGTCCTCGGCGGCGATCGCGTACTCGAGCGCCAGCTCGGCCATGCCCTTCGACTCGCACCAGGCCGCGGCTCGACGCCGGAGGTGCGCCGCCTGCTGCGGGTCCGTGCGCTCCAGCTCGGACCGAAGGTAGTCGCCGAGGAGGTGGTGGAGCCGGAACCACTTGCGCTCGCGGTCGAGCGGGATCACGAACAGATTGGTGCGCTCGAGCCGATCGAGGTCCGCGCCCGATCCCTCGCGGGCCAGGATGGCGTCGCACAGCTCGCCATTCAGCTGGTCCAGGACCGACCACTGGAGCAGATGCTCGGCGTCGGCCGGGTCCATCACACCGACGACCTCGGTCGACAGGTAGTCCTCGATCAGGCGCTCCGATCCCGTCGTCGCCAGCTCGAGCGCGCCGTGATCCGCGCCGCCCGAGGTGAGCGCCGTCAGGTAGACGCCGGCCGCCCAGCCCTCGGTGCGTTCGTTCACCGCCTGGATCTCGGCCGGACTCGCGCCGTGGCCCGCGGCGGACAGCACGGCGCCGATCTCCTGCCTGTCGAGCGCGAGGTCCTCCCGACCGAACGGGGCGAGCAGCCCACGCGAGACAAGCCGAGCGACCGGCAGTGCGCCCAGGGTCCGGCCCGTCAGGATCAAGCGGTGCGGTCCGGCCAGTGACTCCATCAAGGCCAGCAGCACGTCGACAGCCTCGCGATCCACGATCCGATCGACATCGTCGATCACCAGCGCAAGATCGTTCAGTTCGGCAAGGGCCGAGCCCACCTGCGCGACCGCCCCATGCCAGACCGACGGACGCGGCGCGACCACCTGATCCGCGACATCCGGGGGGAGGGGAGCGACGCGCGAGATGGCTCCGGCGATGCCGCGCAGGAGCGTCGCGGCATCCCCATCGCGGACATCGGCCGACAGCCACGCGACCTGCGGCCCGGCCAGCTTCGCGAACTGGGCGGCGGCCGTCGACTTGCCATAGCCGGCCGGGGCGATGAGGGCCGCGACGGGCGCCTGGCCGGCGCGCAGCCGGGCCATCAGCGCGGGTCGCTCGATGATCCCCTTGCGCTGCCACGGCGGCTGGATCTTGGTTGCGAGGACGCCGAAGCCAGCGTCGGTGCGGATCGCCGGCGTGCCCCGGGCACGGCCGATCCCACCCCCTGCGATCGTCACGCGGTGCTGGAGCTCCTGGAGCGGCGAAGGTCCCGACCCCCTCGGTCGAGCGTCAACCCGAGCCGCGAGGATACACCCCCGCGTGGGCGCGCGACCCCTGTGAACGGTTGCGAGCTGGTTCTACTGGCGAGCCATCGCGACTCGCACGCGCTCCTCCGCTGTCACGAGGTGATCCGCGTCCGACGCCGCGTCATCGACGTCGATCTGGACCCAGTTCACCCTGCCGGAGAACTTGTTGTCGTGGCCGTACTCCTCAGCGACGATGGAGCCACCCTCCACGCCGACATCGAGCGTGTCATCGGCGGAGAAGATCATCGCCGCCGTCGCGGCGACGCGACCCGAGGCGACTTGTCGGCCATCGACGAACAGGGTCGCGGTGCCGCCCTTGCCCATGCCCCCACCGTCGTACGCGAACTCGAGCCTGACCTGGCGCACGCCTGTCGCGACCACATCGGTCCCGGCGATCGTGAACGACTGGATGCCGAGCAGGTTGTAGGTGTACTTCGGAACGCCATCGATGGCGTAGATCGCCCAGCCACCGATGCTCCCACCCTGGGCGACGATCACACCTTGTGCTCCGGACTCCGGAACGACGATCTCCGCGGTGATCGAGTGCGACTTGTTCTTGATGTTGACCACGGAGTTCTCGGACAGGCGACCCATCCCGCCGAACAGCACCTGCGAGTTGCCATGGATGAGCGTCGGCCGACCAGCGATCTCCGGGATGGCACGCTCGATGCCGCGGTCGTCGAGCGGCAGGACGTTGTAGCGGGTCGCCTCGATGAGCCACAGCCGCTGCAGCGCATGGAGTCGATCGGGCTGCTCCCTGGCGAGGTCGCGTGCCTGGGTCCAGTCCGTCGTCGTGTCGTAGAGCTCCCAGACGTCATCGTCGAACGCCGGCTTCACCGCGCCGACCATCTGCCACGGGATGGCATGGCGGGTCACCGCGGTCCAACCCTTGTGGTAGATGCCGCGATTCCCGAACATCTCGAAGTACTGGGTCTCGTGCTGGTCTGGGGCGTCGGCGGCGTCGAAGGAGTAGGCCATGCTCACCCCCTCGATGGGCATCTGCTGGACGCCGTTGACCGACGTCGGCTCGGGCAGCCCCGCCGCCTCGAGGACGGTCGGCGCCACGTCGATGACGTGATGGAACTGGTTGCGGATCTCGCCCTTGGCCTGGATCCCGTTGCCCCATCGGACGATCGTGCCGTTCCGTGTCCCGCCGAAGTGTGACGCGACCTGCTTGGTCCA
>DASPHN010000327.1:0-5696 GCA_035629655.1 Saccharimonadales bacterium (SeqCode)
GCGAAGCCGGTGCGATCGCGTCGACGGCCGCAGTCGCGAACGCGGTCATCGATGCCCTGAGCCCGCTCGGGATCAGACATCTCGACATGCCCTACACCTCGCAGAAGGTCTGGGCGGCGATCGAGTCGGCGAAGGGAGGCCAGGCGTGATCCCGGCGGACTTCTCGTACCAGCGCGCCACGTCGATCGAGGAAGCCCTGGCCGCCATCGCCGGCGGCGACGCCAAGGTCCTCGCCGGCGGCCACAGCCTGCTGCCCTTGATGAAGCTCCGGCTCGCGAATCCGACGACGCTCGTCGACATCGGCCGCGTGACCGAGCTGAAGGGCGTGCGCCAGCTCCTCGACGGCCGGTTGGCGATCGGGGCCCTGACGACCTATGCCGAGCTGCTCGAATCGCCGGCCAAGCACTACGGGCTGCTTCGGGATGCCATCCCGGACATCGGCGACGTCCAGGTCCGCAATCGGGGCACCGTCGGTGGCTCGATCGCCCACGCCGATCCGGCCTCCGACCTGCCGGCCTGTCTGCTTGCCCTCGATGCGGAGCTCGTCCTGCGATCCGCCGCCGGGGAGCGGACCGTGCCGGTCGACGGGTTCTTCGAGGGCGCGTTCACGACCGGCATCCGCCCGGACGAGCTGCTGACCGAGATCCGTCTGCCCGGTCCGCGCGAGGACGCTGGCTCGGCCTATGTCGCTCTGCAGAACCCGGCGTCCGGATACGCCATCGTCGGCGTGGCCGCCGTCGTCTTCAAGGGGGCCGGAGGCGGCATCACGGGCGCGAACATCGCCCTGACCGGGGTGGGCGAGGTGGCCTACCGCGCGACGGCGGTCGAAACGGCGATCTCCAACGGTGACGGATCGGACGCGGCCATCGCCGCCGCAGCCGAGCATGCGACGGACGGTCAGACCGTCAATGGCGACATCCACGCCGATCGCGACTACCGAGCGCGCATGGCGGTGGTCTACACCCGTCGCGCGATCGCCGCCGCGCTCGGCCGATAACCAAGCTCCTCCACCGGTCAGGGCGTGCGGGTCGAGCAGGTCGAGCCTGGTCAGCGTGCGCCCGCGCGCATCGTCGGTGCCGTCCTCGCTCGTGACCTGCGGGTCGGCGACGAACGCTGGGAGAAGGGCCGGCGACTGACCGTGGATGACCTCGCGGCCCTCGCGGCGGCCGAAGCCGGGCCGCCGGTGACCGTCCTGATCCTCGATCCGAGCGAGCTGCACGAGGACGAGGCAGCTCTCCGACTCGCACGCTCGGTCGCGGGAGGCGGTCTCGACCTCCGCGGTCCGGTCCAAAGCCGGGTCGACCTCATCGCCGCCTCGCCGGGCGTCGTCAACGTGCGGATCGTGGAACTGGAACGGGTGAACCGCCTGGACCCGCTCGAGGTCTTCACCGTCTTCGACGGCCAGGTCGTCGAGCGCGGCGACCTTGTCGCCAGCGTGAAGGTCGCACCGCATGTGGTGGACGCCGCGATCGTCGACGACGCCGGCCGCCTGACCGGCTTCGGCAGCACCCCGGTCGTGTGGGTCGCCCCGTTCCAGTCGCGGCGGGTAGGGGTCGTCGTCAAGGAGTCGGTCCGGGCCACCGCTCGTGAGCGCTTCGAAGCGAGCGTGCGGGCCAAGGTCGTCGGCCTCGGCTCCAAGATCATCGACATCGTCTACGTCGCGGACGACCCGGATGCCGTCGAGACGGCCCTGTCGCGGTTCACGCGGGGTGCCGACCAGGCCGACCTCATCCTGACCGCCGGCACGGCCAGCACGGACCCACGCGATGCCGGGTTCGTGGCCATCGAGGCGCTCGGCGGTCGCGTGGTCCGTCGCGGCGTGCCGGCCCATCCGGGTTCGATGCTCTGGCTCGCGCGCATCGGCGGGACCACGATCCTCGGCCTGCCGACGTGTGGCGCGTACTCGAAGGCGACAGCCGCCGACCTGCTGCTGCCACGCCTGCTCTCGGGCGAACCGGCCTCGGAGAAGACGGTCGCCAAGCTGGGCTACGGCGGGATCCTGACCCGCTCGCAACGGTTCCGCTTCCCGCCCTATGCCCGCGAGCTCGACGCGCCGGACGGCTGACGGCTCGACCGGCTTGGCCGGGCCCTGCGCACGCCTCGCGGCCCGGTCCCGTGTAGCATCGCGGGCATGACCGACCGCCTGCCCGAGACCGATCGCCCGGACCGCCCCGCGGGCACGCGCTCCATCGATGCGCTGACCGACGAGTTCCGCGGCCGCGACTACATCGCGGACCGGTCGCTCATGACGGCCGTCTTCCTGGCCCTGGAGCTCGGACGCCCCCTGCTGCTCGAGGGCGAGGCCGGTGTCGGGAAGACGGAGCTCGCCAAGGTCCTCGCCGCAAGCCTCGGCAGCAAGCTCATCCGGCTCCAGTGCTACGAGGGCCTCGACGTCAACACGGCCGTCTACGAGTGGAACTACCCGCGTCAGATGCTCGAGATCCGCCTGCTCGAGGCGCGCGGGGAGGCCGAGCACGCGAGCGCCCACGACATCTTCGGCAGCGACTTCCTCATCCGCCGGCCCCTCCTCCAGGCCCTCGAATCGACCGATGGCATCGCGCCCGTGCTGCTCATCGACGAGATCGACCGGGCGGACGAGGAATTCGAGGCGTACCTCCTCGAGATCCTGTCCGACTTCCAGGTCACGGTCCCCGAGATCGGCACGATCAAGGCCGTCCATCCGCCGCGGGTCATCCTCACCTCGAACCGGACCCGCGAGGTCCACGACGCCCTCAAGCGCCGCTGCCTCTATCACTGGATCGACTACCCGACGGCCGCCAAGGAATACGAGATCGTCCTGGCGCGGGTCCCGGCCGCGCCGGAGCAGCTCGCGCGCCAGGTCGTCGGCTTCGTGCATCGCCTGCGCGAGGCCGATCTCACGAAGGTGCCGGGCATCGCCGAGACGCTCGACTGGGCCGCCGCCCTGCTCTCGCTCGGCGCTCGTGAGCTGACCCCAGAGCTCGTCGACGAGACGCTCGGCGTGGTCCTCAAGTACGAGGAGGACATCCGCCAGATCCGCGGCGAGCAGACCGCACGGATGCTGACCGAGGTCGCGGCACGCGGCTGACGGGCATGGACGACGCGCTCGATCCCGCGATCGTGCAGGCCCCGTGGGGCCCGGAGGTCGACGGTCGTCGGCTGCTCCACGAGGCGGTCGGGTTCGGGCGAGCCCTGCGCGCCGCGGGCCTCCACATCGACCTTGGCGCGGCGGTCGATTACGCGCGGGCGCTGCCGCTGGTGGACATGGGTGAGCGGGAGCAGGTACGGGCGGCCGGCGAGGCGATCTTCGTCCGTCGTCGTGACGATCGGCCGACCTACGACGCGGTGTTCGAGCGCTGGTGGCGCCAGCGCGGTCGCCGGCCCGGTGATTTCGGCGCCCCGCCGTTGCAGCGACCGGGCGATGCCGACCAGGAGGGCGAGGCGACGAGCGGACAGGCCGACCCGACGCCGGGCGAGGAGCGCACGGACCAGACTCCAGACGAGCAGGGCATCCCGATGCCCTCGGCCGGTGACGATGCGACCGACGACGACAGCGATATCGAGGGGGTGGTCGTCGCGCCGGACGCGTATTCGCGCGGCGAGATGCTCCGCCACCGCGAATTCGACCGGATGACGCCAGCCGAGCTGCGCGAGGCGGAACGACTGGTCGACGAGCTCATCCCGCGCCTCGAGAAACGCCGGACGCGGCGATACGAGCTGCACTCACACGGTCGACGACTCGCGCCGCGGGCGATGTTCCGGCGCAACCTCGGTACCGGCGGGCAGCTGATGTCCTGGGTCTGGCGGCGACCGATCAAGGAGCCTCGCTCGCTCGTCGTGATCTGCGACATCAGCGGCTCGATGGAGCGGCACTCACGGCTGCTGCTGCGCTTCGTGCAGGCGCTCTCGGCCGCGAGCGAGGTCCGGACGGAGTCGTTCGTGTTCGGGACCCGGCTGACCCGCGTCACGCGGCTCCTGCGCGATCGCAACCGAGACCGGGCCCTCGCCCGTGTCGCCGAGACCGTCAACGACTGGGCGGGCGGCACCCGGATCGGCGAGAGCTTCCGGACGTTCAACCAGCAGTGGGCACGGCGGACCCTGCGCACGTCTGGGGTCGTCATCGTCGTCTCCGACGGTTGGGACCGCGGCGACCCAGCGATCGTCGCGGCCGAGACGGCCCGCCTGCGACGCAACTGTCACCGCCTGGTCTGGCTCAACCCCCTGGCCGGGACGCCCGGCTATCAGCCGCTGGCCGGCGGGATGCGTGCCGCGTACCCGTACGTCGACGACTTCCTCCCGGCCGGGACCGTCGCCTCGTTGGAGCGCCTGGGCGAGATCCTCGGCGGCGTCCGCTCCGCCGACACGCGGCGCGGCAGCGAGGCCGCAGCGCATGCGGCTCTTCCCACCGCGGGGGCGAGTCCCGACCTCGAGCGAGGCGCCATGGCGATGCCGCCCGTCGTCGGCGGAGTACCCACCGACCCGAGCGCACCGAGGCCGCTGCGATGAAGGAACTGCTCGACACCCTGGCCAGCTGGCAGCGCGAGGGCGCGGACGTCGGTCGGGCAGTCGTGGTCCGGACATTCGGCTCGGCGCCGCGACCCGAGGGCGCGGTCCTGCTGTACGCGGGCGACGGCCGGATCGCCGGCTCGGTGAGCGGCGGCTGCGTCGAGGGGGCCGCGGCCGAGGAGATCGAGCGTGCTCGGGGCGACGGCCACGCCCGGGTCATCCGGTACGGCATCAGCGACGAGGAGGCCTGGGACGTCGGGCTGGCCTGCGGCGGGACGATCGACGTGCTCGTGGAGCCGGCGGTGCCCACGGTCGCGGTCGAGGCGGCCATCGCGGCCCAGGGCGCGGGTGGCCACGGCGCGGCGGTCGTCACGCCGCTCCCCGGAGACTCGCCACCGCCCGACTTCGGGCCGCACGAACCGGGGGTCGGCGCGCCGCCGGCGACCGAGCTCGTCGTCCACGACGACGGTCGATTGGAGGGCACGCTCGGCGACGCCGGCCTGGATGCGGAGCTGGTCGAGGCCGCTCGTGAGGCCCTGCGTCGCGGCCTCTCCCGGACTGTGGAGCTCGGCGGCCGCTCATTGTTCATCGAGGCCTTCCCGGTCCGCCCGCGGCTCGTCGTCGTGGGAGCGGTGGAGGTCGCGCGCTCGCTCGTGCGCCTGGCCAGGGAGCTCGGCTACGAGACCGTCGTGATCGACGGTCGCGCCTCGTTCGCGACCCCCGAGCGCTTTCCGGACGTCGACCGTCTCGTCGTGGGTTGGCCGGACGAGGTGGCCGACGAGATCGGCCTTGGCCCGAACGACGCGGTCGCCGTCCTGACCCACGACGTGAAGTTCGATGAGCCCGCGATCGTCGAGGCGTTGCGCCGACGCTGCCGCTACGTCGGTGCGGTCGGCTCGCGCAAGACCCAGGCCGACCGTCGCGCCAGGCTGCTCGAAGCGGGCGTCACCGAGGCGGAGTTGGCCGGCTTGCGGGGACCGGTCGGACTGGACCTCGGTGGTCGCAACCCGTCCGAGACCGCGCTCGCGATCCTTGCCGAGGTCGTGGCCGAACGCTATGGCGGCTCCGGCCGGCCGATGCGCGAACGCGCGCTCGCCACGGCCGGCGGCGCCTGATCGACGGCTAGACCGCTCCGTCGTCGTCCGGTGGCAGCGGGCCGGCTGGCGGCTGCGCATTCTCGGCGGGGGCCGTCACGGTCGGCAAGCCGGCAA
>DASPHN010000328.1:0-2408 GCA_035629655.1 Saccharimonadales bacterium (SeqCode)
CCGGCGGTGGTCAACACCGCGAGCGCGATCGGCACCGGCCAGATCCCGGACAAGGAAGACCAGATGTACGTCGTGACCCGCGACGAGCTGTATCTGGTCCCGACGGCCGAGGTGCCGGTCACGAACCTCCACCGCGACGAGATCCTCGAGGCGTCCGACCTGCCCATCCGCTACGCCGCGTACTCCCCGTGCTTCCGGCGCGAGGCAGGCGCGGCCGGCAAGGACACTCGGGGCATCATCCGGGTCCATCAGTTCGACAAGGTCGAGATGGTCCTCTTCGAGAAGCCCGACGACTCCCCGGCGGCGCTCGAATGGATGACCGAGCGAGCGGAGATCCTGCTGCAGCGGCTGGGCCTGGCGTATCGGGTGCTGCTGATGAGCACCCGTGAGATGGGCTTCGTGCAGGCCCGCAAGTACGACCTCGAGGTCTGGTCGCCGGGCGTCGAGCGCTGGCTCGAGGTCAGCTCGTGCTCCAACTTCCGCGACTACCAGGCACGGCGCATGGCCATCCGCTACCGGCCCGAGCCGGGGGCCAAGCCCGAGCTGCTCCACACGCTCAATGGCTCGGGGCTGGCGCTGTCCCGCATCGTCGTCGCCCTGCTCGAGACCTACCAGCGAGCCGATGGCTCGGTCCTCGTCCCAGAGGTGCTCCGACCGTATCTCGGGCGCGATACCATCGAGCGATGACGGAGCCGACCCCACCGGTCGTCCCCTGGGAAGCGCCGCCCGAGGTCGCAGGGCCGGCTCCCGGGATCGAGTTCGCAGGGCACGGCCCACGCCTCGTGGCGTATCTCATCGACGGGGTTCTGCTGACCGTGCTCATGGTCGCCGTGTTCGGCGCGGTGACGGTCGCCCTGTTCCCGGACGTCGGGGACCGGAGTGGCGTCTCGCGCCCGTCCACTGGCCAGATCCTGGGCGGCATCCTGATCGTGCTCGTGGCCTTGATCGTCGCCTTCGGCTACTTCCCGTTCTTCTGGGCACGCGGTGGGCAGACGCCCGGCATGAAGCCATTCGGCCTGCGCGTCGTTCGCGATCAGGACGGCGGCGACATCGGCTGGGGGACCGCCACGCTGCGGGTCGTCGGGATGTACGTCGCGAGCTCGGTGTTCTACCTTGGTTTCATCTGGATCTTCATCGACAAGCGACGACGCGGCTGGCATGACCTGATCGCCGGCACGGTCGTGATCAAGCGGTGAAGTCAGTGAGAGGGAGGCGACTGCATGTCCGAGCCCGTAGCCTGGCAAGGGCCTGACCCCGAGCCTGGGCCGGCACCTGGTCTGGAATTCGCGAGTCCGGGGGCCCGACTCGTCGCGTACATCATCGACATCGTCATCACCTTCGCCGTGGTGGTCGTGCTGTCGCTCCTCACCGGACTGGCCGCGGCCATCCTGCCGATCCTTGCCATCCTGCCGATCCTCGCGATCCTCTTCGTCCCGCTGCTGTACTTCCCGTACTACTGGCAGAAGAGCGGCCAGACACCCGGCATGCGTCTGATGCAGATCAAGGTCGTTCGCGACAAGGACGGTGGTCCGATCACGTGGGGCTCGGCCATCCTTCGCCTCATCGGCTATTGGGTCAGCGCCCTCGTCTTCTACATCGGGTACATCTGGATCTTCATCGACAAGCGCAAGCGCGGCTGGCACGACCTGATCGCCGGTACCGTCGTCATCAAGGCGCCGGCCGACCTGACCTCGTAAGTCGGGCACGGGTGCACCGGCCGACCGTGAGCTCGGCTCGTGGCCGGCATCGCCCCGTCAGCCAGGCTGGACGGCGGCCGGTATGCTGTCGCCCGCTGGAGAGGTGGCCGAGCGGTTGATGGCGGCGCTCTTGAAAAGCGCAGAGTCGAGAGACTTCGTGGGTTCGAATCCCACCCTCTCCGCCACCGCACGATGGTGATGACCACGCCCGCCGGCCTGTGCGGATCGTGTGTCCACTCGCGGCTCGTGACGACACGACGTGGCTCCACGTTCCGGTTGTGCGCGCTGTCCGTCTCTGATCCGCGCTTCCCCAAGTACCCGGCGCTTCCGGTGGTCTCCTGCCTGGGCTACGAGCGGGATCCGGCCGTCGTGGATGACCGGCGCTCACCACGGCGCGACGAACGCCCGCCCCATGAGTGATAGGCAGTCGATCCGACCGCTGAGGGGCCGAAGCGACGTCCAGCGCTCACTTGGTGGGCGTTTGTCGCGACTCCGGCCGTGAGGTGTGGCCAGGGATCAGCGCCCGCCTCACGTTCACCCGGCGTGCGTTTGTCGTGGACTCCGCCCGGCCGCCGCCACGGACCCGCCACCGACCCGGGTCCCGGCGCTGCGCCGGCCGGCTTGACGCCCGGAGCACGGGATGCCATCCTGCCGGCCACATCACGAAGAGCGGGCTACGAACGGGACGAGTACCCGTCGCGCGTCGGCAGA
>DASPHN010000329.1:0-22289 GCA_035629655.1 Saccharimonadales bacterium (SeqCode)
GCTGGGGCTTGCAGCGGCGATCACCGACGAGCCGGATCCCCGCGAGCTCGACGTCCTCCTCGCGACGGGCGAGCACCAGAGCGCGACGCTCGTCTCGATGGCCCTGCACGCGATCGGCGTGCCAGCCATCAGCCTGACCGGGCCACAGGCCGGCATCACGACGGACGGCACGTACGGCCGCGCCCGGATCGCCGGCATCGAGCCGCGCCGCGTCCGGACCGAGCTCGAGGGCGGCAAGGTCGTCATCGTCGCGGGCTTCCAGGGTCAGAGCGCCGCCGCGGCCCTGGACCAGGAGATGACCACGCTCGGCCGCGGCGGGAGCGACACCACCGCGGTCGCGCTGGCCGCGGCGCTGCAAGCGGACCGGTGCCAGATCTTCACCGACGTGCGAGGCATCTACACCGCCGACCCGCGGCTCGTACCCGCCGCCCGTCAGCTGGCGGTCATCGGCTACGAGGAGATGCTGGAGCTCGCCCACCAGGGCGCCCAGGTCATGCAGGTCCGGGCCGTGGAGCTGGGGTGGGTCAACGACGTCGTCATCGAGGTCCTGAGCTCCTTCGAGGATGCCCCGGGCACGCTCATCAAGGAGGATCCGCTCGTGGAGCAGCGCAACAAGGTCCGCGGGCTCGCCCACGACCGGAACGTGGCCAAGGTCACGGTCGTGGCCGTCCCCGACCGGCCGGGGATCGCGCGGAGCATCTTCGACCCGCTCGCCGCCGCCGGGGTCAATGTCGACATGATCGTGCAGAACGTGGGCCACGGCGGCGCGACCGACCTGTCGTTCACCGTCCCCCAGGTCGAGCTCGGCAAGGCCAAGAAGACGCTCGACCCGGTCGTGCGCGAGCTCGGCGCCCGGGAGCTCACGACCGATGCATCCGTCGCCAAGGTCAGCATCGTCGGCGCCGGCCTGCACAACGCGCCTGGTTACGCCGCGCGCATGTTCGGCACCCTCGCCGATGCCGGCGTGAACATCGAGATGATCTCGACCTCGGAGGTGCGGATCACCTGCATGATCGCCGAGGACGAGCTCGAGACGGCGCTGCGCGCCCTGCACGAGGCGTTCGAGCTGGAGCGGCCGGAAGCCGTCGAGGTGGCGGCGGCGGGCTGAGCCGCCCCGACCCCGTGGCCGACTTCCTCGCTCGCCAGGAGCGCTTTCCCGTCGTCGGGTCGACCAACGACGTCGTGCGCGGCTGGCTGGCCGACGGCACGCCCGAGGTCTGCCTGGCCGTCGCAGACGAGCAGCGGGCCGGTCGCGGGCGCGAGGGCCGCACCTGGGTGGCACCCCGCGGCGCCGCCCTGCTCCTGTCGCTCGGCTTTCGACCCGACTGGCTCGCCCCCGATCGTGCCTGGCGTCTCGCGGGCACGGTCTCGCTCGCGATGGCCGACGCGGCCGAGGAGGTCGCGGGTCTGCCGGATGGGGCGATCCGCCTCAAATGGCCGAACGATCTCGCGATCGAGACGGTCGGCACGGCCGTGCCCCATCCGCCGATCCGCCCGACCGAGGTCCGCAAGGTGGCCGGCGTCCTCGGTGAGACCGAGGGGCTCGGCACGGCGGATCCGCGGGTCGTCGTGGGCATCGGGGTCGACACCGACTGGGCGGCCGGCGACTTCCCGCCGGATCTCGTCTCGACGATGACCTCCCTGCGCGAGGCGTCCGGCGGACGGCCGATCGACCATGCCGCCCTGCTGGACGCGTTCCTCGGTCGCCTCGAGGTCCGGATCGAGGCCCTGCGCGGGGGCCGGTTCGATGTCGGCGACTGGACCGCGCGGCAGCTGACGACCGGTCGCGACATCGAGCTCGTCGAGCGAGAAGGGGCGAGCCAGGTGGTGCGCGCGGTCGGCGTCGATGGGGCGGCCACTGGCGGCCTCGTCATCGCCGATCCCGACCAGCCGACCGGCGAGCGGACCCTGGTCGTCGGCGAGGTCCAGCGCGTGCGGATCGCCCCGGACGCCCCGGTCGAGGTGTAACGGGATGGCTCGACCGGCATTCAGGAAGGTGGGACGGCCGGAGGAGGCCGGGAGCTCGCGCCGGACCCACCTCGATCGGGATCGATCGCTCGTGGAGGCGGCGCAGGCGGACCCGGCACGGTTCGAGCCCCTCTATCGGAAGTACGTGGCCCAGGTGTACAGCTACGCGGTCTACGAGCTGCGCGATCGACACGAGGCGGAGGACGCGACGGAACGGACGTTCCTGTCGGCCCTGGCCAACCTGGCCGGCTTCGAGGAACGCGCGCGGCCGATGGATGGCGAGGGCGCCTCCACGTTCCGGGTCTGGCTCTTCCAGATCGCCCGCAACGTCGTCGCCGAGCGTCACCGGACGCGTCGCCGCCGACCCGAGGCACCGCTCGATGCTGCGGCCGAGGCCCACGATCCGATCGACGTCGAGGCCGTCGCCGTCCAGCGGGATGAAGCCGCGGCCGCGTGGCGGGCCGTGGGTCGCCTGACCGGCGACCGCCGGCGGGCCGTCGTCCTGCGCTTCGTCGACGAGATGTCGACGGCCGAGATCGCCGGGATCCTCGGGCGATCGGAGGGGGCCGTCCGCGTGCTCATCCATCGCGCCCTGCGCCGCGTCGCCGACGACCTCGGCGAGGGCCGCGGGTGAGCGTGGGGCCGGTCGGACGTGACGGGGACGAGATCGAGGCCATCCTCGTCGATCGCTACCTCGACTCGCTCCTCGCTCGGCGACCGGCAGATCCCGACGGTGTCGCCGCCGGACTGCGGGCCGTCGCCCAGCGGCTGACCGAGGACCTGCCCCGATATCACCCGTCGTTCCGCTTCGAGGAGCGGCTCGCCGAGCGGCTGGCCGAGGTCGCGGCGGGGCTGCGGCTCCCGCTGGCGGCCGGCGCCGAGGGCCTCGTCGTCCCGTTCCGGACGCCGACCGCCCCGCTGGACTCCCTGCGGCCGACCGAGCCGGACGGGCGGCCGCTGGGCACCCGGCCGGTCGTCCTGGGCGGCGTCCTGACCTCGGCCGCGATCTCGATCGCCGGCGCGGCGTTCGTCGCGTGGCGGCTGCGTCGCCCGGTGACGCCGACGACCAGGGCCGCCCGAGCGCTGACCCGGGCGAGGATCAGCTGATGCCGCTCAAGCTGCCGTCGTTCCGCGCTCGCCGCGACGTCTACCCGCCCGATCTGTGGACCAAGTGCCCGACCTGCACGACGATGCTGTTCAACAAGCAGCTCGAGAAGAACCTGCGGGTCTGCACGACGTGCGGTCACCACTTCCGCCTGTCGGCCACCGCCCGCCTGGAGCACCTCCTGGATCCGCACACGTGGGTGGAGCTCGATGGCGGTCTCCAGTCGGTCGATGCGCTCGGCTTCGTCGACCAGAAGACCTACCCCGACCGCCTGGCGGCCGCGCAACACTCGACCGGGATGCGCGACGCGGCCGTCTGGGGAACGGGGGCCATCCGGGGCCACGACATCGCGCTGTGCGTCATGGACTTCGGGTTCATGGGCGGCTCGATGGGCGCCGTCGTGGGCGAGAAGGTCACCCGCGCCGCCGAGCACGCCCTGGTCAGCCGCGTGCCCCTGGTCATCGTCAGCGCATCGGGCGGGGCCCGCATGCAGGAGGGCACGCTCGCCCTGATGCAGCTGGCCAAGACCCTGGCCGCCCTCGAACGGTTGCGCGCCGACGGGGTGCCGTACCTGTCCGTGCTGTCCGATCCCACGACCGGTGGTGTCTTCGCGTCCTTCGCCGCCGTGGGTGACGTGAACATCGCCGAGCCCGATGCGCTGATCGGCTTCGCGGGGGCCCGGGTCACTGCCGGCACGATCGCGGCAGAGCTGCCCCCGGGCTTCCAGCGTGCCGAATTCCTGTTCAGCCACGGCTTCGTCGACCGCGTCGTGGCACGCGAGGCGTTGCGCGACGAGCTGGCCGACCTGTTGGCCCTGCTCCCGGCTCGCGGGGCACCGGAGGATGCGCTCGATGCGGGGGACGAGCTGCCCGGCTTCCGACCGCTGTCCTTCCTCTCGACCATCGCCGATCGCGTGGCCGAGCTGGGGACAGGCGACATGACCGCGCCGCCGGATGACCCCACCAACGGCCGCCCGACGCCCGTGCCCGACGTCGACGGCAACGGCGCGCCGCCCGCCTCGACCGAGGGTCGTGACGACGTGTGGGCCCGCGTCCAGCTCGCCCGGACGCTGCGTCGTCCGAGGACCCTCGAGTTCGTCGCCGCGATGACCGAGCAGTTCATCGAGCTCCACGGCGATCGCCTCTTCGGCGATGACCCAGCGATGGTCGTCGGCCTCGCCCGGCTGGATGGCCGGCGCGTGGCGATCGTCGGGCAGCAGAAGGGCGTCGATACCGAGGAGAACATCCGACGCAGCTTCGGGATGCCCCACCCGGAGGGCTACCGCAAGGCGATGCGGATGATGGAGCTCGCCGAGCGATTCGGGTTGCCGGTCGTGACCTTCGTGGACGTCCCGGGCGCGCACCCCGGGCCGGAGTCCGAGGAACGCGGCATCGCCGAGGCGATCGCCCGCTCGATCGGCCTGATGAGCCGGCTTCGCACGCCGATCGTGACCGTCATCACGGGGGAAGGCGGATCCGGTGGCGCCCTCGCGATCGCGGTCGGCGATGTCGTGATCGCGCTCGAGAACGCGGTCTACTCGGTGATCAGCCCCGAGGGCTGCGCCTCGATCCTGTGGCGCACGCCGGACGAGGCGGCGACCGCGGCCGCAGCGATGCGCATGTCCGCCGCGGATCAGCGCGCCCTCGGCGTCGTCGACATCGTGGTGGCCGAGCCCGGCGAAGGAGCGCACGAGGATCCGGAGGAGACCGCGCGGCGGCTGCGGGCGATCATCGTCGACCGCCTGACCGCGCTGGAGGCGCTCACGGTCGACGAGCTGATCGAGGCGCGCTACCGACGCTACCGGGCCCTGGGCGCCTACACTGAGGTCGCCCAGCCCGAGGTCGCGCCGCCGGCCAACCGCCGACTCGCCGACCGCGTGCGCGATCTGCTCGATCCGAGCCGCCGCGTCACCGGTGCCGCCCCCGACGGCTGGTCACGCGACGAGCCGCCGGCTCGCGAGGAGGTCTAGCGCGTGCCCGAGTCCCAGCCCAGCGACGTCCGTTCCGAGCGCGGTCCGGACGAGCGCGCGGCCGATCATGCGGCGATCGACCGGCTGGCCGCGGAGCTGCTGCCCTCGCTGGTGGCCAAGCTCGGCGCGACCGGCCTCGGCGAGCTGGAAGTCCGCGAGGGATCGTGGCGGGTCCGCCTTCGTCGCCCGGCTGAGCCGTCGGGCGGCCCCGGTGGCCCAGCAGCCGGCGCATCCAGCGGTCGTTCCCGCCGAAACCCCGACGCCGACCGGCCGGAGCGAGCGGGCGAGCGTCCGCTGCGCTCGGCGCACCACCCCCTCGAGACGGTGACGGCCAGGACCGAATCGCGTGGCGTCGCGACGTCCCCGGCCGTGGGCATCTACCGACCGCGTACCGACCTGACGGTCGGCGACCGGGTCAGGGCCGGCGATCGACTCGGCGCGGTGGACATGCTGGGTGTCGCCCAGGAGGTCGTCGCACCCATCGACGGCATCGTCGGCGCGAGCCTCGTCGAATCCGGCGACGCGGTCGAGTACGGCCAGGAGCTGCTCGCCATCGAGCTCGTCCCGTCCGCCGGCGTCTCCACGAACGGGACGTCCTGATGCGAGGCCACGTCCGTGTTCCGTAAGGTCCTGATCGCCAACCGCGGCGAGATCGCGCTGCGCATCCTGCGCGCCTGCCGCGCGCTCGGCGTCGAGGCCGTCGTCGCCTACAGCGAGGCCGACCGCGAGTCGCTCGCCGTCCAGCTCGCCGACGAGGCGATCTGCATCGGCCCGGCCGACGCGAAGCGCTCCTACCTCTCGGCGCCGGCGGTCATCTCGGCGGCGCTCGTGACCGGCTGTGATGCCATCCACCCGGGCTACGGCTTCCTGTCCGAGGACGAGGGCTTCGCCGAGGTGGTGGCCGCCCATGACCTGACCTTCATCGGGCCACCGGCCGGCGTCCTGGAACGCTTCGCGAGCAAGGCGGGGACCCGCGAGCTCCTGAACGCGCACGGCCTGCCCACGATCCCAGGCTCGGTCGGGATGTTGCGCGACGACCTCCACGCACTGAGCGAAGCCGAGCGGATCGGCTATCCCGTCCTGATCAAGCCCTCGGCGGGGGGTGGCGGCAAGGGGATGCGCATGGTGCGCACGCCGCGCGAGCTCGAATCGGCGCTGCGGGTCTGCCGTTCCGAGGCGAAGGCCGCCTTCGGCGACGACTCGCTGTACCTGGAAAAGTGGCTCGATGAGAACCGTCACGTCGAGGTCCAGGTGGCGATCGACCGCTACGGGCATGGCGTCCACCTCGGCGAACGCGACTGCTCCGTCCAGCGCCGGCACCAGAAGATCCTCGAGGAGGCGCCGACCCCCGCGCTCGATGACGCCGCACGGGCCGAGCTCGCCGCCCGGGCGATCCGCGCCGCGGTCGCGGCCGGGTACGAGAACGTCGGCACGCTGGAGTTCCTCGTCGATCGCAACGGCGACGCCTACTTCATCGAGATCAACTGCCGGATCCAGGTGGAGCATCCGGTGACCGAGGCCCTGACCGGCATCGACCTCGTGGCGACCCAGATGCGCATCGCGGCCGGCGAACCGCTCGGCTTCAGCCAGGCGGACGTGACCTTTACCGGCCACGCCATCGAATTCCGGATCAACGCCGAGGACCCGGATCACGAGTTCCGCCCCGATGCCGGCCGCATCGAGCGCTACCTCGCGCCGGGTGGCCCAGGCGTCCGCATGGACTCGCACCTGTACAGCGGCTACGAGGTCCCGCCCTACTACGACTCGCTCCTCGGCAAGCTCATCGTGTGGGCCCCCGATCGAGCGACCGCGATCGCACGCGGCCGGGTCGCGCTCGAGGAGCTCGTCATCGACGGGCTCGTCACGAACGTGGCCATCCACCAGGCGCTGCTCACGTCCGACAGCTTCCTCGAGGGGAAGATGACGACGAACCTGCTCGACCGGGTCGGGAGCGCCGCCTTCCTCGCCGCGGCGGCCCGTGCCAGCTGAGGCCGTCGCGCCGGCCGCGATGCAGACCTGCACACGACGCCACGCATGCCCCGCCGCCCGTTGAGGACACTGCCCATGTGCACCGCACTCGGAGCCGCCACGTGACCGACGCCATACCCAGCCCCGTCGCCAGCCCGCCACGTCCGGCGGGCGCGTCCGCGGACGCCCTCGCCGGTCCCGGCACGATCCACACGACGCGCGAGATCGAGGCCCTCATCCCGCATCGGCACCCGTTCCTGCTCGTTGATCGGATCGTCGAGTACGACCCGGACGCCAAGCGCATCGTGGGGATCAAGGGCGTGACCGCCACGGAGTGGTTCTTCGCCGGGCACTTCCCGGGCCTGCCGGTCATGCCCGGCGTGCTCCAGGTCGAAGCGCTCGCGCAGACGATGGCCGTCTACGTCGCCAAGCAACCCGGGTTCGGGGACCGGCTGGGGCTGTTCGCCGGGATCGATGACACGCGCTTCAAGCGCATCGTGGTGCCGGGCGACACCCTCCGACTCGAGGTCACCATGGACAAGCTCGGCTCGAAGTTCGGGCGCGGGCGCGGGGTCGCGACGGTCGACGGCCAGGTGGCCTGCGAGACGACGATCAGCTTCATCATCCCGCCCGAGGGTGCGCTCCGATGAGCCGGCTCGCGGCGATCTCCGACGTCCACGGCAACATCGTCGCCCTCGAGGCGGTGCTCGCCGACATCGAGCGAGCGAAGCCCGATGCCATCCTCGTCGCCGGGGACCACGTGCTC
Source organism: Saccharimonadales bacterium (SeqCode) (assembly GCA_035629655.1). Classification (GTDB taxonomy): domain Bacteria; phylum Chloroflexota; class Limnocylindria; order Limnocylindrales; family CSP1-4; genus SPCO01. The sequence continues at coordinate 7,777 of DASPHN010000329.1, forward strand.
AACGGTCCCGAGCCGGCGGCCGTGGTGGACGCGCTTCGCGCCCTGGCCGACGGCGGCGCCCTCGTCGTGCAGGGCAACACCGATGTCGCGGTCGCCGACTTCGACTACGCGGCGGCCTTCCCGCAGATGACCGACGGCGTGCCGGACGCCATCCAGGACGCCGTCGAGTGGGCGCACGATGCGATCGGCCAGGAGCGCGTCGACTGGCTGCGCCGGCTACCGTCCGAGCGCCGGTGGCGTGCGCCCGACGACACGCTGATCCTCGTCTGCCATGCCTCACCGGGGTCCCAGACGGCCGGCTTCGACCAGGGCCTCGACCCATCGGTCGTGACCGAGCGCCTCGCCCGAACCGACGCTCGGGTCATCGTCTGTGGCCACACCCACCTGCCGGAGATCCGCGACTTCGGCTGGAAGCTGATCGTCAACGACGGCTCCGCGGGCTACATCTTCGACGGTGAGCCCACGGCCTCCTGGGCGCTCATCGACATCGATGACAGCGGCGTGCACGCCGAGATCCAGCGCACCGAGTTCGACGTCCTCGCGGTCGCCAACGCGATCTCCGCCCGCGGTCTGGCCGGCGACGTCTATCGCGCCGCCACGGTGCGCACCGGGCGGCTCGTCCGATGACGCCGCGACGGGTCGTCATCACCGGCATGGGCATGCTCACGGCCATCGGCAACGACGTGCCGAGCAGCTGGGCCGGGCTCGTCGCCGGGCGGTCCGGGATCCGACCGATCACCGGCTTCGACGCCTCGCGGGTCACGAGCAAGATCGCCGGCGAGGTCCAGGACTTCGACGCGAGCCAGGTCCTCGACCGCAAGGAACAGCGCCGCACGGACCGTTACATCCAGTTCGGGCTCGTCGCCGCACGTGAGGCGATGGACCAGGCCGGGTTGCCGGATCGGCTCGAGGGCGAGCTGGCCGAGCGGACCGGGGTCATCATCGGCACCGGTCTCGGCGGCGTCGGGACGCTCACCGAAGGCATCTCCATCAACGCCACGCGCGGTCCGGATCGGATCAGCCCGTTCCTCATCCCGATGGGCATCCCGAACGTCGGAGCCGGCCAGGTGGCCATCAACTTCGGCATGACCGGACCCAACTTCTCGACGGTGTCGGCGTGCGCCAGCGGCGGTCATGCGCTCGGTGAAGCGTCCGAGATCATCCGGCGCTCCGATGCCGACATGATGCTGGCCGGCGGGGCCGAGGCCGGGATCTTCGAACCGCTCGTCGGCGGCTTCGCGGCCATGCGCGCGCTCTCGACCCGCAACGAGGACCCGACCCGGGCGTCGCGACCATTCGACAGCGGGCGCGATGGGTTCGTGTGCGGCGAAGGCGCCGGCGTCCTCGTCCTCGAGGAGCTCGAGCATGCCATCGCCCGCGGCGCGACGCCGCTCGCGGAGCTCGTCGGCTACGGTGCGACGGCCGACGCCTCGCACATCACCCTACCGGCGCCGGGCGGGATGGGCGCGGTCCGCGCCGCCCGTCGGGCGCTCGAGAAGTCCGGCCTGACGCCGGCCGACATCGATCACGTGAATGCCCACGCGACGTCCACGCCCGAAGGCGACAAGGCCGAGCTCCAGTCGATCCGGACGATCTTCGGCGACGACGCCGGCCGGGTGGCCGTCACCGCCAACAAGTCGATGCTGGGGCACACCCTCGGGGCGGCCGGTGCGATCGAGGCCATCGCCACGATCATGGCCATCCGTGATGGCTGCGTGCCCCCGACGATGAACCTCGATGATCCGGACCCGCTGGCGGAGGGACTCGATCTCACCCCGAACCGGGCCACGTCCCGGGAGATCCGGACGGCCATGAGCAACTCGTTCGGGTTCGGGGGCCAGAACACGACGCTGATCCTCACCCGGTGGGACGGATGACCGAGGAGCCCCTGGCCGCCACCAGCGAGACCGACGCCGGCGAAGCTCCGGCCGACGCCAGCCAGACCGAGGACCCGGCGACGGCCGCAGCGCCCGACGCCCCCCGCGACGGTGGCGACGTGGCCCTTCTCGGGCTGATCGATCGGCTGGCGGCCCTCCTCGACCGCTCGGACCTGATCGAGCTGGAGGTCGAGGCCGGCGGCACCGGGCTGGTCCTCCGCAAGCCGGCGGCACTGGCAGCGCTCGCCGTGGCGGCCAACGCGCCCGCAACGGCGGCGGTCGCTGGCCTCGACGGCGGCCAGGTCGCCGTGGCGGGCGAGCCCTCGACCGCGGGCCGTGAGCCGGCCGCGGACGCGACGCCGTCGGTCAAGGCGCCGCTGACCGGGATCTTCTACGCCTCCCCGGCGCCCGGCTCGGCCCCGTACGTGCGCGCCGGTGGCGAGGTCGCGGTCGGTCAGGTCGTCGGCCTGATCGAGGCCATGAAGCTCTTCAACGAGATCAAGTCCGACCTCGCCGGACGCGTCGTCCGCGTCGTGCCCGAGAGCGGCACCCTGGTCAAGGCCAAGCAGCCCCTCATCGAGGTCGTGCCGCTGTGAACGCCCCCCTGCCGCCGCCGCGCCGCGCCCACGTGACGGGCTGGGGTCGCTACGTGCCCTCCCAGGTCCTGACCAACCACGACCTCGAGCGGATGGTCGACACGAACGACGAGTGGATCGTCGCCCGGACCGGGATCCGCGAGCGCCGCGTCGCGGCGGCCCACGAGACGACGGCCTCGATGGCCGCCGTGGCCTCGATGCGGGCGATCCGCACGGCCGGGATCGAGCCCGGCGACATCGACCTCATCCTGCTGGCCACCCTGACCCCGGACTACTGGATGCCCTCGACGGCGGCCCTCGTCAAGGAGGCCATCGGCAACACCAAGGCCGCGGCCATGGACGTCGCAGCGGCGTGCTCCGGGTTCGTCTACGCGTACGCCTCGGCGCAGGCGTACATCGCGAGCGGCATGGCGACCCACGTCCTGGTCATCGGCGCGGAGCTGCTCACCCGCTTCCTCGACTACACCGACCGGAGCACGTGCATCCTCTTCGGGGACGGCGCAGGCGCCGTCGTCCTGTCCGCGTCGGACGAGCCCGGTGGCGGCATGGGCATCGAGATGACGACCGAGCCGCAGGGCGCCTACATGATCTGGCTGCCCGCCGGCGGGGCGAAGTCGCCCCCCAGCGCCGAGACCATCGCCCGCGGCGAGCACTACATCCGGATGGAGGGCAAGGAGACCTACCGGTTCGCCACCAAAACGATGGCCACGACCGCGCTCGAGTCGGTCCGGCGATCGGGACTCCTGCCGTCCGACATCGACCTGTTCATCCCGCATCAGGCGAACGTGAGGATCATCGAAGCGGTCGCCAAGGGGCTCGACCTGTCGATGGACCGCATGTTCGTGAACCTCGACAAGTACGGCAACACCTCGGCCGCATCGGTGCCGATCGCCCTGGCCGAGGCGGTCAACTCGGGCCGCGTCGAGGTCGGCGACCATATCGTGCTCGTGGCCTTCGGGGCCGGGTTCACGAGCGGGGCCGTGACCATCGAATGGACCGCCGACCCGGCGCGTGGCGTGGCCGGCGACGCGGCCGTCTCGGCCGATGACGTCCAGGTCCGGCTGCCGGTCGACTGGGACTCGGTCGACCCGATCCCCGAAGCGTTGTCCGCTCTGATGAACCAGCCGGGGTCCCTGGACGTGCCGCTCGACGACGTCGTGCCGGGCGATCCGGCACCCTCCCACACGGAGGTCCACGCGTGATCGACCTGACCGGCAAGTCGGCCCTCGTGACCGGCGGGTCGCGCGGCATCGGGCGGGCCATCGCCATCCGCCTCGCGACCCAGGGCGCCGACGTCGCGTTGAGCTACAAGGGCAACGCCGCCGCGGCCGCCGAGACGACCGCCGCCATCGAAGCGCTCGGCCGGCGGGCGCTGGCCGTCCAGGGCGACGTCTCCGACAGTGCCTCGGCAGAGACCGTCGTGAAGGCGACCCTTGAGGCCTTCGGCAAGATCGACATCCTGGTCAACAACGCCGGGATCACCCGTGACGACCTGATCATGCGCATGACCGAGGAGGCCTGGCGGAGCGTCCTCGAGACGAACCTGTTCGGCGCGTTCTGGATGATCAAGGCCGTCACCCGGCCGATGCTCAAGGCCCGCAGCGGGCGGATCATCAACATGACCTCGGTCTCGGGCCAGGCCGGCCAGACCGGCCAGGCCAACTACAGCGCGGCCAAGGCCGGGTTGATCGGGCTGACCAAGGCGACGGCGCGGGAGCTGGCCTCGCGGTCCATCACCGTCAACGCCGTCGCCCCCGGATTCGTGCTGACCGAGCTCACCCAGGACCTGCCGGCCGAGCTCCAGGCCCAGATCACCGACCGCACGCCGCTCGGTCGCTTCGGCACGACCGAGGAGATCGCGAACGCGGTCGCGTTCCTCGCCTCGGACGAGGCCGGCTACATCACCGGCCAGGTCCTCGCCGTCGACGGTGGCCTGGTGATGATGTAGCTGGCGGTTCCGCGGTAGGATTCCGCCGCCCCAGTGACGACCTCCGCGCAGGCGGGGGCACGCCCCGCAGGAGGAGACCCACCAGATGGCCATCGACGAGACTGCCCCGCGCACGCGACGCGCCATCCTTGCCGCCGGTGTCGGCGGCGTCCTCGCCGCGGTGGCGTCGACCCTCGGACGGCCCGCCCCGGTCATCGCCGCGAACGGTGACCATGTCGTCGGCGGCCAGACCGTCACGACGACGAGCGCCACGCAGGTCATCAACAACGGCGGCGGCACGTCGCTGGCGGCCATCAGCGGAGCGGTCCCGGAGCCGGTCGCCCTCAACTCGCGGGTCGGGCTCATGGGCTACGCCAACCAGGACTCCAACGCCAGGGGCGTCTCCGGTCGGAGCCCGCAGGGCACCGGCGTCCAGGGCGACGCCACGTCGGGCCGGGGCGTCCGGGGCATCAGCGTCAGTGGCACGGGCGTCCAGGCCGTCAGCACGGGCGGCAAGGCAGCCCACGCGACCAACCAGTCGACCTCGCAGCCGACGATCCTCGCCCAGTCGAGCGGCGGCGGCACCGCCTTCCAGGCCGTCAGCGGGACCGGCACGGTCCCGGCGGTGCTGCCCCAGACCGGCGTCTACGGCATCGCCAACCAGGGGGAGTCCGCCAACGGCGTGGTCGGGCGCAGCGACACGGGCACGGGCCTGTACGGCGACAGCGCGGGCGGGTACGGCGTGATCGGGGCCAGCGACTTCACGGGCGTCTACGGCTTCGGGTCGTACGGGGTCGTCGGTGATGCGGACGGTGGCACCGGCGTCTACGGCTGGTCGGGGACCACCGCGCCGCCCCCCGGTCGGCTCAACACGGCGATCTATGCCGCCGCCCAGGGCAACCGGACCGCGCTCGAGGTCAACGGCGTCTTCAAGGCCAGCCGGAGCGGCGAGACGACCATCCAGAGCGGTAGCACGAGGACCGTCACGGGCGTCCCGCTCGTGCCCGCATCGATCGTCCTGGCCATGCTCCAGAACAACCGCTCAGGCGTCTGGGTCCGGGCGGTCACGACGAGCGTCGCGGACAGCTCCTTCACGATCCACCTGAACACGTCGGTCTCCACGGCGACGATCGTCGCCTGGTTCGTCGTCAACTAGGGCCGAAGGAGCACCCATGCCGCGCCCGATCCGACCCGCCCAGCTCGAGCCTGCCGAGCGAACGCCGGCCGCGGAGCTTCCCGACCGGCCGATCCGTCCCGAGTGGATCACCGTGCGTCCCGACCGTGCCCCGGCCGAGCGGCCGACCGGCGAGCTCCGAGCCCCGGCTCGGCGCCGCCCGATGCACGCACCCACCGACGGCTGACACCTCCACCCGGGACCGGTGGCTGCCGGGACCGGATGAGCGGCGGTACCTTCGGGTGATGTCCGGTGCGGTCCGGTCGCGGCGACCATGGCCCGGCCGTCAGACCACGACCGGAAGGACCACGCGCCCGATGACCCGTCTCCGCGCCGCCAGCCTGTGCCTCGTCGCTGCCATGGTGGTCGCGTGTGCACCGACGATCGCGCCGGTGAGCCCGGTCGCCGTCGTCCCCTCGGCGGTGCCGAGCGCGACACCGACGGTCCCGTCGGCCTCACCCTCGCCCTCGGCTCCCGCGACCCCATCCCCCGTTCCCCCGTCGCCCACGCCATCCGCGCCATCGACCGTCGCCGACCTGACCGGGCTCTCCGTGGATCCCGACGTGGCCCACCGGCTGCCCCTGGCCGTGATGATCGACGACTCGCGCGCCGCACGGCCGCAGTCCGGCTTCAACGCGGCCTCCATCGTCTACCAGGCGACCGCCGACGGCTTCGAGACCCGCTACATGCTGGTCTTCCAGGAGGGCGACACCAAGGCGGTCGGACCGGTCCGCAGTGCTCGCTTCTTCCTCGCGCAGTGGGCCTCCGAGCTACACGCGGCGCTGGCGCACTACGGCGGTGACCAGCGGACACGCCGGCACATCAAGCACAACCCCCAGATGTTCACGGACGTCGATGGACTCGGCCGCGGGAACGGCGCGTACCACCGGATCAAGTCCCGGCGAGCGCCGCACAACGCCTACGCATCGACGGCGAGCATCCGGAGGATGGCCCTCAAGCTCGGAGCCACCGAGCTGATGTCGCGGCGCCTGCACCTCCGCCCGTTCGTCGATCCGTCGCCGGAGGCCGGCCGCGCCGAGAGCCAGAAGATCCGGATCCCGTACCGCACGAACGTGATCACCTACCGCTTCGAGCGCACCACGAACCGCTACCTGCGCTCGATCGATGGCAAGGCCCACATCGACCCGGCCGATGACGAGCGTGTGACGGCAGCCAACGTCGTGGTCCTGTTCCAGAAGTTCCGGATCGACACGAAGATCGAGCCGGGGCACTCCCGGCCGGACATCAAGACCCTCGGGACCGGCAAGGCGCTGGTCTTCCGCGAGGGCCGTGTCGTGAAGGGGACCTGGTCCAAGACCGGCGATACGGCCCCCACCCGCATCCTGGACGCCGACGGCGTCGAGATCCCGCTGGTCCGTGGCCGGACGTTCATCCAGGTGGTCCCGATCGGTGCCAAGGTGTCGTATGGCGCTTGACCGCCGGTCCGTGCGCGAGCGGCAGGGGGCGATGCGCAGGAGTGATAGACTCCGGCGCGGATTGGATACCGTCACCACGGGACGACCCGCACAGGTCGGTCGTTCCCCGCACAAAGCCGCCTTTTTGTCGTTCCTGTGGCCCGGGTTGGGGCACTGGTACGGCGGCCGCGTCCGTGCCGCGATCCTGTTCGGCGTCCCGGTCCTCGGAGTGGTCTTCCTGCTCCTCATGCAGATCGCCGGCGGCCTTGGCCAGCTCGCGAGCCTGCTGCTGACGCCCTCGTCGGCGCTGACCGTCCTGATCCTGATCGGCCTGCTGGCCGTCTGGCGTCTGCTCGCGATCGCCGACTCGATGACCGTCGGGACATCGCGCGAGCCGTTCCGACACCGGCGGACCCTGACGACCTTCGGCGTCCTCGCCCTCCTCGTCGTCGTCTCGCACGGCGTCATGGCCTACACGGCCTGGGCGTTCTACGACGCCTCGTCGCGGATCTTCGTCAACGAGGTGTCGCCGGAGGGCACCGTCTATCCCTCGACCGCGCCGGGCCAGACCCCCACGGCTTCCGATGACTACGTCGCCGCGCCGATCGCGACGCCCGAGACGCTCTCGTCGCGGATCAACGTCCTGCTGACCGGGATCGACTCGGCCGAGACCCGCAACACGGCGCTGACCGATACGCTCATGGTCGCGAGCATCGATCCGGAGACCGCGGACGTCGTGCTCATCAGCATCCCGCGCGATATCTCGGACTTCGAGCTCTTCGACGGCCGGACCTTCACGGGCAAGATCAACTCGTTCATGACCTGGGTCCGGAACCATCCCGAGGACTTCGATGACACGCCCCTCAACTCGCTCGTGAAGCAGGTCGGACACATCATCGGCGCGCCGATCCACTACTACGCCGCGGTCGACCTCGCCGGCTTCCGGCGGATGATCGACCTCGTCGGCGGCGTGACCGTGGACAACCCGCGGGCCATCAACGATCCGCGCTACGACTGGCTGGACGGCCGGCATGGCTTCGCCCTCAGCGCCGGGAAGCACAAGCTCGATGGCAAGACCGCGCTGGCTTACGTCCGGTCGCGCCAGGGCGCCGGCGACAGTGACTTCACCCGAGCGCGCCGACAGCAACAGGTCCTGCTCGCGCTGCGCAGCAAGCTGACCGACCCCTCGATGCTGCCCGAGCTGCCCGACATCCTCGACGCTGCGGCCGACACCGTGAAGACGAACTTCCCGTCCGATCGCGTGGGCGAGATGATCGACCTCGCCCAGCAGGTCGATACCGAGAACGTCCGCCAGTACGTCCTTGGTCCGTCCAAGTACGCGGTGCGACCGCCCTACAGCGAGACGGGCGGGATCTACAAGCTGCGCCTCCGGATGGACGCCGTGGCCAAGCTCTCGATGGACATCTTCGGGAACGCGAGTCGCTACGCGAGCCTGCCGGAGTACGCGCCCGTCCCGACCCCATCCCCGGGATCCACGACGCCGTAGTCGCCGGGGCCCGCGCCGGTCAGCGACCCTGGAGCATCGCCGGGATCGTCCGGAGCATGATCTTGAGATCCAGCCAGACCGACCAGCGGTCGATGTAGGCGAGGTCCAGCTCGACCCACTTGTCGAAGTCGTCCTCGCGGCGTGCGGCCACCTGCCAGAGGCCCGTGATGCCGGGCTTCATCGACAGGCGCCGACGGTGCCACAGGTCGTAGCCCGCGACCTCGCCCGGCAGCGGCGGCCGCGGCCCGACGAGGCTCATCTCGCCGCGCAGCACGTTGAGCAGCTGGGGCAGCTCGTCGACGCTGGTCTTGCGCAGCCAGCGGCCGGTCCGTGACAGGCGTGGGTCGTTCGTCAGCTTGAAGGCATGCCCGCTGATCTCGTTGAGCTCCTGGAGCTCCGCAAGGCGGTCCTCCGCCCCGGGGACCATCGTCCGGAACTTCACGACGTCGAATGGGCGCCCGTTCAGACCGACGCGGACCTGGCGGAAGAGCACCGGTCGCCCGTCGAGGGCGATGATCGTGGCCGCGATCACCGCGAACACCGGGAGCAACAGGATCATCGCCACCGACGCGAGCAGCAGGTCCAGCAGCCGCTTGACGACCAGGCCGGCCATCCGGTCAGGGCCGTAGACGAGCGACAGGACCTTGCCCCGGTCGAAGTCCTCGACCCGGCCGCCGGGCAGGCTGACCGGGAAGTCATCGAGGGGGATGCGGATGATCTTGCCCTCCTCCTCGCACAGCCGCGCGATCGACTCGATCCGGTGGAGCTCGTCGCCACCGAGGCAGACGGCCACCTCGTCCACGATCCGGTCGTGGAGGACATCCTCGATATCGTCGAGCGTGCCCAGCACCGGGCGGTGGTCGATCATCGTCGGCGCCGAGCCGATGGCCAGGAAGCCGATCACCCGCAGGCCGAGCTCGCGATGCCGATCCACTCGGTCGGCGAACCGGCGCGCCTCCTTGCCCGACCCGATGATCAGCATGTAGCGCAGGTTGTAGCCGCGCTCGCGGAGGGCGCGAAGGAGCCACCGGATCCAGGTTCGCGAGGCGATCGTCAGGATCACCTGGGCCACGAACAGGGTCAGCAGGAAGAGCCGGCTCACGTCCGGGAGCTTCGCCACGAAGAGGACCGAGAAGGTGACGAGGCCCAGCAGCACGCCCGCCCGCGCCACGTCGAGGATCTCGGTGCGCAGCCGCCAGCGGGCACGCAGCCGATACAGTCCCAGCGCCCACAGGACGGTCACCCAGGCTGCCGCGTAGATCGCGGCGGCGGCGAACGGGTCGATCCCGGCGCTGCGCCAGACCCCTTGCCACTCGTCGGCGAAGCGGAGGACGGAGATGAGGACGAAGAGGCCGACGGCGCTGATGGCGTCGGCGCCGGCGAGCGCCAGGCGGAACGCGGTGGCGTGGCGGCGGATCAAGCCCTGTCCTTCATGGCGAGTGCCCCGGTCGGGCCATCCTACACGCCGGCCTCACGCGACCGTCGCTGGCACGCGGTCCTCATCGCCGCCGCCGACGACGAGATACCGGAAGCCGAGGGCCCGCAGGACGATCGGATCCAGCAGCCGCCGACCGTCGATGACGAGGGGCTGCCGGACGGAGTCGCGGATGGCCACCCAGTCGAGACCACGGAACTCCGGCCACTCCGTCGCGACGACGACGGCGTCGACGTCCTGCAGGCAGGCCTCGGCGGTGTCGGCGATCTCGAGCTCGGGCAGCTCGGCGAGGGCGTTCCGGGCGGCCGCCGGATCGTAGGCCCGCACGCGCGCGCCACGGGCCAGGAGCTCACGGGCCACGCCGAGCGCGGGTGAGTCGCGGACGTCGTCCGTCCCAGCCTTGAACGCCAGACCGAGCAGGCCGACGGTCCGGCCCTCGAGGCCGTCCAGGGCGCGCTCGACGCGCGCCGCGAAGCGACGCTGCTGGGCGTGGTTCGCCTCCGAGGTCGCCCGGGTCACGTGCATCGGAAGGTCCCGATCCTCGCCGGCCACCGCGAGGGCCCGGAGCTCCTTGGGCAGGCAGCTGCCGCCGAAACCGAGACCCGGCCGCATGTACTGGTTGCCGATGCGCGGGTCGAGCGCGATCCCGGCCAGGACGTCGTCGACGTCCGTGCCGTATTCCTCGGCGAGACCGGCGATCTCGTTGGCGAACGACAGCTTCAGCGCGAGGAAGGCGTTGGCGCCGTTCTTGATCAGCTCGGCCGCGGCGACGTCGACCATGAGGATCGGGGTGTCGAGCGGCGCGTACAGGCTCCGGACGAGGGCGAGTGCCTCGGGATCGGCGTCGGGGAAGTGGCCGATGACGACCCGCGTCGGATGCAGGAAGTCATGCAGCGCCGTGCCCTGCCGAAGGAACTCGGGATTGGTCAGGATGTGGCTCGTCGGGAGGCCGGTCCACTCCACGACCTGCAGGGTGGCGCCCGGGGGCAGCGTGCTGCGGACGAGGAGCGGCGTCCCCGCCGCGAAGATGGGCGCCAGACTGCGCAGCGCCTCGCCCAGCTGGCTCAGATCGCTGCGCCCATTCGATCCGATCGGCGTCCCGACGCAGATCATCGCCAGCTCGGCGTCGATGGACGGCACGTCCGAGACGGTCAGTCGGCCGTCGCCAAGGACCTCGGTCAGGGCCTCCGGCAGACCGGCTTCATGGATGGGGGCGCGCCCCTCGCGCAGGGCCGCGAGTCGGTCCGGGCGGACCTCGACGACCTCCACGCGATGGCCCAGCAGGGCCAGGCCCGCGGCGGTGATGAGGCCGACATAGCCGGCGCCGATGACGACGATGCGGTGGGTGACGGATGACATGGCCGAGAGCGTACCAGTCGTGGCCGGCCGGCGGCCCTGGGGCCGTACGAGGCCGACCCCCAGCCGTCATCATCGGCCCGGACGCGACGCCAGGGATCGCGCCGATCGGAGGACCCGCCAGGATGTCGAACCGGATCGCCCGCCCCTCTGTGCGCGCCGTGACCATCGGCCTCGCACTCATGCTCGCCATCGCGCCCGTCTCGGTCGTGCTCGCCAGCCACATCTTCCCCGACGTGACCGACGGGACCACGCATGCCGCCGCGATCGAGCACATCGCGGATGCCGGCATCACTGCCGGCTGCGGCGGCACGGCCAACTACTGCCCGACGGCGGCCGTGACGCGCGACCAGATGGCCACGTTCATCTGGCGGCAGGCCCCGCGCGTCGCCATGGCGCGCGGCACGTTCAACACCGTCGCGATCGGGTCGGGCCAGTCGGCAGGCAACGCGTTCACCATCGGCGACGTGGACATCACGGTCCCCGGCGCGGACAACAGCTTCTCGCCGGTCCAGTTCGTCAAGGTCGACGTCGCTGCCAGCGTCTACGACACCGTGACGACCGGGAAGGGCTGCGAGTGCTCGTTCACCATCTTCGTGAGCGAGGATGGCGGCGACCTGCATGACATCGCCTACACGACGGTCCGCTCCGCCATGACCGAAGACATGGCCTGGGGCCTTGCCGGTTCGTTCGTGTTCGCGACCACGCCGGGCGCCCACACGTACGAGGTCTGGGCCGCCGTCACCGATCGGGCCACCACTCCAGCCGCCTCCTTCGACGTCTATCTGGACGAAGCGGTGGCGACGACCTACGCGTTCGGGCCGACGGGCGCCGACTCGGGCATCCCGACCGGCTCGGCCACCTCGTCGCGCTCCACGGTCGCAGACGGGATCGCCCGCGACACGTCCGCGGCACGATCCGAGTAGCAGCCAGCGGCGGTGCGGCGCCGCGTCCGTGGCATACTTGGTCCTCGTGACCGTGCAGCCCCGACGCGAGCGCCGCGCCGACCCATCCCCCGTCGACCTGGCCCCGTCGGTCGGCGTCGCGACGCCCGCCGCCGCGCCCCGGCCCTGGTCGGTCGACCGCGTCCAGCGCGGGGTCCGGCGTCGGCTTGGGCTCGCCACCGATGTGATCCGCGACCAGGTCATCCTGCCGGTCGCGGCGCGCAACGCCTTCCTGGCGTCGGTCTACTACGCGATCGGATCGCGTGACTTCCGGCGGGAGCATCTCGCCACGCTGCGCGGCCGATGGCGCTATCGGGCGCAGCAGGGCGAGCTCGGTCGTCACGAGTACCTGCTGCGACGGAACGTGCACATGCTCGAGAAGGGCCTGGTCATGCGCCCGCGCCGGCCGGTGTTCGCGCTCGACTACATCAACGCCACGGTCGTCTGCTACGGCGCGGTGCGGGCCCTGGCGGCGAACGATCCGGAGGCGGTCGACGAGCGCCAGCTCCACTGGGCGAACGATGTCCTGACGACCTACTTCTCGGTCGTCGGCCCGCACAAGACGATCGACAAGGTGCGTGCCCGATGGGATGCGATCGAGCCGCTGGCGCCGCAGTCGGCGGCACTCATCGAGCTCGCGGCGCCATACCAGCGGGCACTCGATGCCGCCCCGCCCGTGCGGTACGACGATCTGCACCGCCTCGCCCTTCGCCGTCGGTCGGTCCGCTGGTTCCTGCCACGGCCGGTGCCTCGCGAGCTCATCGACCAAGCCTTCGAGATCGCGGCGCTCTCGCCGTCGGCGTGCAACCGCCAGCCCTTCGAGTTCCGGGTCTTCGATGACCCCGAGTCAGTCGCCCGCGTGGCGACGATCCCCAAGGGCACCCGTGGCTTCGCCCAGGGGTTTCCGGCATTCGCGGTCGTGGTCGGCCGGATGAGTGCCTTCTTCTCCGAGCGCGACCGGCACCTGATCTACATCGATGGGGCGCTCGCCTCGATGTCGTTCGTGCTCGGCCTCGAGTCGCTCGGCCTGGCTTCCTGTCTCATCAACTGGTCCGACCAGCCGGAGCCCGAGCGAGCCATGGCCGAGGCGCTCGGCCTGGCCCCCGACGAGCGGCCGGTCGTGTGCATCGCCTTCGGCTATCCGGACCCCGACGGGATGGTGCCTTTCTCGGAGAAGCGCCCGCTGGACCGTCTGCGCCGCTACGAGACGCCTTCGTGATCGAGATCCGGCCCGGATCGTTCATCAACAAGGGCGGACACCTGATGGCCATCGCGACGGTCGCGGCGCTCGGGAAGGGCGCACGGTTCGCCGCCGAGCCGTGGATCGCGCCGTACGCCGACCGCGCACGCCTCGGCCTTCACCAGAAGCTGTGGGTGCGACGCCTCGGACCCCTGGCCGGGCTGCCGGCCGCCGCCATCCCCGGCCGGCTGCGGCGCACCTTCGGGATCGTCGGGGAGCCGGACATCGATGCGGTCCTCGACCTGTCCGGTTTCCGCTACAGCGACGACGACCGGTACGGCGCGCGGAGCGCGAACGAGCTGGCCACCAACGCGACCCGCTGGCATGCCGGAGGGTCGCGGGTCGTCCTGTTGCCCCAGGCCCTCGGGCCGTTCCGGAGCGCCGCGGTCCGGGATCCGTTCCTGCGCGCCCTCGACGCCGTCGACCTCGTGTTCGCCCGCGATCGGCGATCGCTGGCCCACCTGCAGGAGCTCCTGCCGAACGACGAACGGGTCGCGCTCGCTCCGGACTGCACCATCGCGCTGGCCGCCGATCGCCCGCACGACCTCGCCGCGCGGGTCACGCCCGGAGCCTATGCCGCCATCGTGCCCAACGACCGGATGCTGGAGCGGACCTCGCCGGCCGTCCAGGCCGCCTATCCGGGCTTCCTCCTGGCTGCGATGAGCGCCCTGCGCGACCGCGGGATCGAGCCGGTCGTCGTGCTCCACGAGTCACGCCGGGACCGCGCCTTCGTCGAGCGGCTGCGACTCGGCGGCCGCCCTCCGTCGACCATCGAAGAGCACGATCCGCTCGTGCTGAAGGGCATCCTCGGGGGAGCGGCGGTCGTCCTGAGCTCGCGCTATCACGCGCTCGTCTCGGCCCTGTCGCAGGCGGTGCCGGTCGTGGCCACCGGCTGGAGCCACAAGTACGAGGAGCTGCTGGCCGACTTCGGGTGCTCGGAGCAGATGCTCGAGGTCGGGACGGACCATGCGCCGCTGTTGGCCGCGATCGAGCGCGCGACGGACCGTGCTGGGAGCTCCACGGGCCGCGACGATCTGCGCGA
>DASPHN010000330.1:0-4456 GCA_035629655.1 Saccharimonadales bacterium (SeqCode)
GATGGTGTCGAAGGCGAGGCTGGACTTGCCGGAGCCGCTCAGGCCGGTGATGACGACGAGCCGATCACGCGGGAAGGCGACCGTGACGTCCTTGAGGTTGTGTTCGCGCGCACCGCGCACGACGAGCTGATCCTGGGGCACCTGCGTAGTCTACCGGATGCCGGCGATTTGGAACGGGCGTTCGACGCCGCCTCATCCGATGCGGTGGACGCCAGACGGTGCTGCCGCCGCCATGCTGGCGCGATCGACCCACCCGTCATCGGTGTCTGCTCGTGCTCGATGCCTTCGCCCTCGGCCTGCTCGCCCAGTCGTCCCTGCTGATCGCCGGTCTGGCGGTCTGCTGGATCACGGTCCCGCCGCGCCTCGTCGGGATCCTGGCCGGGTTCGGGGCCGGCGCCATGATCGCCGCGATCGCCTTCGACCTGGTCATCCAGGCCGAGGCGCTCCCCCGCGCCGAGTTCGCCCTGTGGATGCTGGTCGGGGTCGCGATCTTTATCGTCGGCGACCGGATCGTCGAACGGAGATTCGGGAGCGAGGGCGCCGGCGGAGCGATGGGCATCGTCGTCGGGAGTGTCGTCGACGGGGTCCCGGAGTCGGTGATCTTCGGCGTCCAGATCGGGGTCGGCATGGCGGTCAGCCCGAGCTTCCTGGCCGCGGTCATCGTGTCGAACATCCCGCAAGCCATCGCCCCGTCGGCCGACCTGCGGGCGTCCGGCTGGGGACCGCGCAAGCTCGGGACACTGTGGGGCGTCGTGGTCCTCGCCTGCGGCGTGGCCGCGGCGCTCGGCTACCTCGCCACGGACATCGCACCGGGGGTGACGGGCGACCGGGCAGCCGCTCTGGCCGCGGGCGGGCTGCTCGCGATGCTCACGAACTCGCTGATGCCTTTTGCCTTCGAGCGTGGACGGGCGCTCGCCGGCGTTGCGACGGCCGTCGGATTCTGCCTCTCGGTCATCGGCAGCGCCGGCACCTGAGGCAGCGCCGGTCTCACGGGTCGCTCGCCTCAGCGACGGCGGCGACCCGGTCGCTGTCCGGTGCGCTTGCGGATGTTCGGCGTGACCGTCCGATCCCACGTCGGCCGCTCGGTCCAACCGGCCTGCCAGCTGCCCGTGTCGTCGTGCTCGTCGCGGATGCCCGGCAGCCAGTCCGAGGCCGTCCCCTCCCCGTCCTCGCCGCCCGGCTCGCCGTCGAGCGTCGCCGCGGGTTCGTCCTCGGCGGGAAGCACCGTCACGCTCGTCACCTCGAGCGCCGAGCCCGGGTCCGCCGCGGCCGCCTCGGCCGCGCGGCGGCCGCGGTTGCGATCGGCCGCCCCGGTCAGCCCCGTGGCCGCCCCACTCCCTGCGACCCGCGCGGCGCGCTCGGCCGCCCGACCCACGGTGATGGACGCGTCCTGTTCGAGGACGCGCAGGCGGATCTGCTGGATCTCGTCGCGCAGCGCAGCGGCACGCTCGAACTCGAGCTCCTTGGCGGCCGCGCGCATCTCGGTCTCCATGCGGATCACGAGAGCCTCGACCTTGGCGCGATCGGCCTCGTCGAACGTGCGCGTCTCCCGTCCACCGCCCCGGCCGGTTCGCGCGATGCGTTCGCCGGACTCGTCTCGCTCGGAGGTGTAGACGACCGTCGATTCGGCGACGGCTCGGAGTCGCTGGTTCAGGTCGTGGATGCCCTTGACGATCGTCGTCGGCTCGATGTCGTGCTCGACGTTGTAGGTCTCCTGGATCGTCCGCCGCCTGTTCGTCTCATCGATCGCGACCTGCATCGACTCGGTCACATGGTCGGCGTACATCACGACCTCGCCGCCGGTGTTCCGCGCCGCCCGCCCGATCATCTGGATGAGCGACCAGGCCGATCGCAGGAAACCCTCCTTGTCGGCGTCGAGGATCGCCACGAGGGTCACCTCCGGCAGGTCGATGCCCTCGCGCAGGAGGTTGATGCCGACCAGGACGTCGAAGACGCCGAGGCGGAGGTCACGCAGGATCGCCACGCGCTCGAGCGTGTCCACCTCGCTGTGGAGGTACTGGACCTTGACGCCGAGCTCCTTGAGGTAGTCGGTCAGGTCCTCGGCCATCTTCTTCGTCAGCGTCGTGACGAGCGCCCGCTCACCGCGCTCGACGCGGCCGCGGACCTCCTCGAGCAGGTCGTCGATCTGGTTGTCGGTCGGGCGGACGGTGATCTGCGGATCGACGATCCCGGTCGGGCGGATGAGCTGCTGGGCGATGTGGCCGGCGCTGCGCTCGAGCTCGTACGGGCCGGGTGTCGCGCTCATGTAGATCGCCTGGTTGACGGTGGCTTCGAACTCCTCGAACGTCAGGGGCCGGTTGTCCAGGGCGGACGGGAGCCGGAACCCGAAGTCGACGAGGATCTCCTTGCGCGTCCGGTCGTTCTTGTACATGCCGACCGTCTGCGGGATCGTCATGTGCGACTCGTCGACGACGAGCAGCCAATCGGGCGGGAAGTAGTCGAGCAGGGTCCACGGCCGGGAGCCGGCCTCGCGACGGGCGAGATGGCGTGAGTAGTTCTCGACACCGGTGCAGTAGCCGAGCTCCCGCAGCATCTCGAGGTCGAAGGTCGTGCGCTGCCGCAGCCGGGCGGCTTCGAGGACGCGGCCTTCCTGCTCGAGCTCGCCGACCCGGACCTCCATCTCGGCCTCGATGTCGACGATGGCCTCCTTCAGCTTGTCGGCCGGCGTCACGAAGTGGGTCGCCGGATAGACGTTCGTCTCCTTGCGTTCGGCCAGCAGCTCACCGGTCAGGGGATCGATCTCGGTGATGCGCTCGACTTCGTCGCCGAAGAACTCCACCCGGACGAGGAACTCCTCGGAGGCGGGCTGGAGCTCGAGCGTGTCGCCGCGGACCCGGAACCGGGCACGCGTCAGCGACTGGTCGTTGCGCTGGTACTGGAGGTCGACGAGGTGGCGCAGGACGGCGTCGCGCCGATACTTGCCGCCGACGCGGAGCTTGAGAACGGTCGCGCCGTAGTCGACCGGGGCACCCAGGCCGTAGATGCACGACACGCTCGCGACGATGATGACGTCCCGCCGTTCGAAGAGCGCATGCGTGGCCGCGTGGCGCAGCCGGTCGATCTCGTCGTTGCGGGACGAGTCCTTCTCGATGTAGGTATCGCTGCGCGGCAGGTACGCCTCGGGCTGGTAGTAGTCGAAATAGCTGACGAAGTACTCGACGGCGTTGTTGGGGAAGAACTCGCGGAACTCGGCGTACAGCTGGGCGGCCAGGGTCTTGTTGTGGGCCAGCACCAGCGTGGGCTTCTGGTGCTGGGCGATCGTCCAGGCCATCGTCGCCGTCTTCCCGGTCCCGGTCGCGCCGAGGAGGGTCTGGTGGCGGAGGCCTTGCGCGAGGCCGGCGCTCAGGCGCTCGATGGCGCTCGGCTGGTCGCCGGTCGGTTGGAACGGGATGACGAGGTCGAAGTCGGGCATCCTCAGCAGTCTACCAGTTTGGAACGCGCGTTCCATCCTGGGCGATGGCCGTGGTAGCGCCGGATGTACCCCCGGCGACGGACGCGGTGGGACGAAGGGGTCATACCGACCACCGCCGCCCCGCCCCGACACTCGACTCGACACCACCCAGGAGGTCGGCTTCCCCGCGCATGCGTCTCGTCCGTCACGGCCAGCCCGTCCGCGTCTCCCGCGCCACGATCGGCCCCGACGCGCCCCAGGGCGGTCAGAGCCTGGTCGAGTTCGCCTTCGTGCTGATGCCCCTGTTCATCATCCTGCTCGGCATCATCCAGTTCGGGTTCGTGTTCAACGCGTACGTGACCATCACCAATGCCAGCCGCGAGGGTGCGCGCATCGGCACGGTCTACCTCTATGACTCGGGCCTGTCGAAGGCGCAGAACGACCTCGCCCGGAACAACGCGATCAAGGCCGCGTTGACCGCCTCGATGAACCTGCTCATCAAGACGTCTCCCAACTTCACGACGTCCACCACCTGGACCCAGAGCGGCCTGACCTTCACGAACGGCGACCTGGTCGTCACGTACGCCAATCCGGCCGGCGTGACCGAGACCGATTCGCGGGTGGGCCAGCAGGTCACCGTGCGGGCGACCTACCACCAGGACCTCATCATCCCCATCGTCAACAACTTCCTGCCGAAGGACGCCGGCGGACGGCTGGGCCTGAGCAGCGAAGTCACGATGGTCGTGAACTGATGATCCCGTTCGGTGCCACGGCTCGACGGCGATCAGGCTCACGCGAAGGCGGCCAGGTCCTCGTCCTGGTCGTGTTCGGGATGGTCGCCATCATGGCCGGGGCCGGCCTCGCCTTCGACGTCGGGCGGTTCTACAGCGAGCGTCGCTTCCTGCAGAACGCGGCCGATGCCGGCGCGCTGGCGATCGCCAACGCGCTCATCCGCGGCGAGTCGAACGCCGACGCCGAGGCCGAGGGACGGGACATCCTGACCCGCAACCTGCTCGGCAGCCCGACCGGCTCGACCGCCACGGT
>DASPHN010000331.1:0-10182 GCA_035629655.1 Saccharimonadales bacterium (SeqCode)
GAGGCCGAGCACCTGATCGAAAGCGGCGTGATCGCCGGCGGCATGGTGCCCAAGGTCCGGGCGGCGCTGTCCGCGCTGGGTTGGGAGGGGGCCGAGGCGATCATCGCCGACTCCTCCGCCGACGGCGCCCTCGAGCGAGCCTTGTCCGACCCGACGTTCGGCACGCGCATCACGGCCGTCCGACGAGCCCAGGTCGGCGCGGCATGACCCCGAGCCAGGAGCTCAAGCGGCTCCGTCAACGGGCGATCCGCCAAGTGATCGCCTCTCGCCCGGTCGGCAGCCAGCGGGAGCTCGTCGATGCCCTCATCGAACAGGGCTTCGAGGTCACCCAGGCGACCATCAGCCGCGACATCACCGAATTGGGCCTGCTCAAGGTGCCGCGCTCCGACGGCCCGGCCTATGTCGCGGTCGCGGACGTCGCGTCCGCCCCGCGCCCGCCCGCCTCGGACGAGCGCCTGCGGCGCATCCTGACGGACGTCCCCGTGACCGTCGGCCGCAGCGGCCTCATCCTCGTCCTCACCGGCACGCCCGGCACGGCGAGCGTCGTGGCCCAGGCGATCGATGAATCGACCCTGCAGGAGCAGGAAGGCACGCTGGCGGGCGACAATACGCTCCTCGTCCTGTTCGCCGACGATGCACGGCTCGAGCGCTGGCAGGATCGGTTCCTCGCCCTGCAACGATCCATCCCGGAGGTCCTCGCACCCGCATGAACAAGGTCGTCCTCGCCTACTCGGGCGGTCTCGATACGTCGGTCGCCGTCGCGTGGCTCAAGGAGCAGCATGGCGTCGAGGTCGTGACCCTCACCGTCGACCTCGGGGGTGGCTCGCTCCGCCAGGGCGTCGAGGCGCGGGCGATGTCAGCCGGAGCGTCGCGCGCGTACGTCGTCGATGCCCGAGAGCGCTTCATCACCGACTACGTGTGGCCACACCTGCAGGCCAACGCGCTCTACCAGGGCGCCTACCCACTGGCCACCGCGCTGGCCCGGCCGCTGATCGCCCAGCTCCTCGTCGAGGTCGCCAAGCGCGAAGGTGCCGACGCCGTCGCCCATGGCTGCACGGGCAAGGGCAACGACCAGGTCCGCTTCGATGTCGCGACCCACGCCCTCGATCCGGGACTCGAGGTCATCGCCCCGATGCGCGTCGGCATGGGCCTGACCCGCGACCAGGAGATCGACTACGCCAACGAGCGCGGCATCGAGATCCCCATCACCAAGGCGTCGCCGTACTCCATCGACGTCAATCTGTGGGGCCGCTCGTGCGAGACCGGCGTGCTCGAGGACCCGTGGGTCACGCCGCCGCCGGATGCCTACGAATGGACGGTCGCCCCGTCGGACGCGCCCGAGGCGGTCGAAGTCACGATCGAGTTCGAGGGCGGCATCCCGGTCGCGATCGATGGTGCGCGCCTCGCTCCCGTCGACCTCATCGATCGGCTGCACGTGCTGGGCGGCGCCCACGGCGTCGGCCGCATCGACCATGTCGAGGACCGGCTCGTCGGGATCAAGAGCCGCGAGATCTACGAGACGCCGGCCGCCACCATCCTCCACGGCGCGCATCGAGCGCTGGAGAGCCTGACGCTGTCGCGCGACACCCTCCGCTTCGACCGGCTCGTCGCCGACGAGCTGTCCCGGCTGATCTACGACGGCCTCTGGTTCAGCGCCCTGTCCCGCGACCTGCGCTCGTACGTCGCGTCGGCGCAGCGGGTCGTGTCCGGGGAGGTCCGGGTCCGGCTCGACCACGGCCAGGCCGTGGTCGTCGGCCGACGCTCGCCCCTCTCGCTGTACGACAAGAGCCTCGCGACGTACGACGAGGGCGACGCCTTCGACCACGCGTCGGCCGTCGGCTTCATCGAGATCTTCGGGCTGCCGCTCCGGGTCGAGGCGGCCCGGCACGGAGCCGTCGGCAAGCGCCACGGCGCGGCCTGGACGTGGACCGACCCCCTCCTCGACAGCCTGCCGACGACCGTCGCCGATCCGGAGCCGGCCGCCGTCTGACGGAGGGCCACCAGCGCGGGGTCTTTGCCGGGCCCGACGACGATGGCCCATCATGCCGGCCATGCACGAGCTCCAGGGTCGAGCGGACCGCGAGACGAGCGACCAGCTGCGCGAGCTGGCGTTCCTCCACGACATCGCCCAGCTCGCGACGCTCGCCCGGGACTGGGACGAGCTGATGCGCACGATCGTCGATGGCACGACGGCCGCGCTGGCTGTCGAGGTCTGCTCGTTCTACCTGGCCGACCACGAGCACACCCGCCTGACCCTCGCGGCGACCAACGGGTTGGATCGTTCGCAGGTCGGCCGGGTGAGCCTCGGCTGGGGCGAGGGCATCACGGGCCGCGTCGCGGCGACCCGGACACCGATCGCCGTCGAGGACGTGACGGTCGACGAACGGTTCAGCTGGGTGCGTGGCTTCGACATCGAGGCGCTGGCCGGGATGCTGTCGGTGCCGCTCGTCTGGCACGAGGAGGTGGTCGGCGTCCTCAACGTCCAGGCGCGCGGTCCACGCGTCTTCGACGAGGGTGAGATCGTCCTCCTGCAGACGATCGCTGCGCTCCTCGCCGGGATCGTCGAGAAGGGCCGCCTGACGGCGGAGGTCGAGGCACGACTGGCCCAGCTGACGGCGCTCGACGCCGCCCGGTCGGAGCTCCTCTCGGTCGTGACCCATGAGCTCCGGACGCCGCTCTCCGTGGTCCGCGTCTACGTCGACCTGTTGGCCGACGCCGCGGGCGCGAACGAGGGCCGAGGCCCCGCTGCATCGTCGCCGGATGCCTGGCGCGATGCCGCGCTCGACCAGCTCGGGCGCCTCGACCGGCTCGTCGATTCGATCCTGGCCTCGGTCCGGGGTGAGGGCCTGACGGGGCTGTCGCGTGCCCCCTTCGATGCGGTCGCGGCAGTCGACGAGACCGTCGAGACGCTGCGCCTGCTGCTCCATCCCCATCCCATCCGGTGGCACCGGCCTGACGGCCCGATGACGGCCATCGGTGACGACGCGCGGTTCCGCCAGGTCCTCGAACAGCTGCTCGAGAATGAGTCGAAGTACGCGCCCTCGGCCGACGGCGTGAGCATCGGGATGTGGTGGCTGGGCGATGAGATCCAGGTCTACGTGACCGACGACGGGCCGGGCGTGCCCATCGAGGAATGGGAGAGCGTGTTCGAGCCGTTCGTGCGAGCCACGGGCGGAGGGCGCAGTCGCGGCTCGGGGATCGGCCTGTTCGCGGCCCGCCGGTTGATGAGCGCGATGGGCGGCCGGATCTATCTCGAGCCGAACGGCTACGCCGGCTCCCGCTTCGTCGTCGCCCTGCCCGCCGGCTGACGGCGGCCGGCCTCGAGGCTCGGTCGGGCCGGGGCCGGCCCGCCGGTCACGGCCTCCCCAGGCTGGCTCTGGGCACCGGCCCGCACGGACGTCCACCCCCACGCCAGGGCGAGGTAGCCCAGCGCGGTGCCCACCTGACCCAGCACTCGGTCGCGTGCGCCGACGCGCATCGGGGACGCGGTGACGGTCGCGACGGTCGAGGGCGCTCCGGCGAGCGCCGCGCGATCGTCGGTCGTGCCCCGGCCGGTAGCGATCCGGACGGCGGCCGCCAGGGCCGCGGCCGGGTCGGCCGGCATCGTCCGCGTCCGCCAGGCCACGATCCCATCCGGCCGGACGAGCACGGCACCGCCGGCCTCCAGGCCGTAGGCGCTCGCGAACGTCCCGTCGGCATCGGTCAGGGCCTGACCGACCGGCCGGACCCGCAACGGGACCGCGCCGGCCGTGCGCTCGACGACGCTCGAGGCCGCCACCCGCCAGGCCGGCCCGGAGCCCGCGGTCAGCAGCACGAGCTCGCGCCCGAACAGGTCGAGTGTCGAGAGCCGCTCGGACCCCAGCCCCAGCCAGGCATGCGGTGCCCGTGCGCCAGGCTGCGCGTCGGGCACGAACGCCTCGCCGGTGGCGCCCGCGGTCGCCGTCGACTCACGCTCAGGGACGATCGCGTGCGACGCGACGACCGCTCCGAGGTCCTCGGCGAGCCCGTCGTCCGAGCCGCCGCCCCCGGCGGCCATCGACATCGCGACGTTCCGCCGCCCGATCGGCCCGCGCTCCGCCTCGTACGTGTCGAGCAGCGACGGGTCGGCCGAGCCCTGCAGCGTCCAGGCGAGCTTCCACCCGAGGTCGAACGCATCGTGGATCGCGGTGTTCATGCCGCGGCCGCCGCGCGGGGTCATCCGATGGTTCGCGTCGCCGACCAGGAAGACCCGGCCCTCGCGCGCCCGAGCCGCCACCTGGGCCGAGAAGGCGAAGCTGTTCGTGGCCAGGATCTCGACCTCGAGATCCGGATCGCCGGCTGCCTCGCGGATGAGCGCGAGGCTTCGGGCCGGCGTGAAGGCCGCCTCGACCCCTCGCTCGTCCATCTCGGACGGCACGGGGACCGCGAAGACGAACCGGTCGTCCGCGCCGCTCGGCACGAGGACGCGGGGCGGGCCGGCCCCCTCGAGCATGTAGAGGCCGTAGACCCGCTCACCCAGGATCGGCGCGAGGTCCGCCCGGAACAGGACGCTCACGAAGCGGCCGAGGTCCTCGGGTCCCACCATCGGGATCCCCAGGCCCGTCCGGACCGTCGAGCGGTGCCCATCAGCCCCCACGAGGTACCGGGTGCGCACGGCGACCGACGACCCGGTCGAGCGATCGCGCAGCACGACGTCGACGCCGTCGGCGTCCTGGTCGAACGAGACGAGCTCGGTGGAGAAGCGGATCTCGCCCATCCCCAGGCCACGGAAGTGGTCCACGAGGACCGGCTCGACGTGATCCTGTGGGCTGACCGCGGCGGATGTCGGGCTCACGGCCAGGGAGGCCGCCTCCGACGGGAAGCCCAGCGCCCCTTCGATGGGATGCGGATCGCGCAGCGTGGTCACGGTCGCCTGGCGGGGGATGACCCGCCAGCCGCCTCGCCGGACCTCGGCGTCGATGCCCCAGCCGCGAAAGATCTCCATCGACCGCAGGCTGACGCCCGTCGCCCGCGGAAAGATGGACGTCGATGGGTGGCGCTCGACGACGAGCGACCGGACGCCCTGCCGGGCCAGGCCGATGGCCGTGACCAGGCCGGCCGGTCCGGCGCCGACGATGACGACCGGCACATCCAGGTGGGTCGAGGCGGGTCCTTGATCGATGGTCCGCACGGCAGGCTCCTTATTTTGGTCGGACGTTGTGTCCGATGTCGGACAGCCTGTCCGATGAAGTACCATCCCGACATGGACAAACGTCGATACGTGCAGACGAAGCGCGCCGAGGCCTCGGATGACACGCGCCGCCGGATCCTCGACGCGGCTCGAGCCACGGTGGAGCGCGGCCCGGTCGGGGCGCTCAAGGTCGACGAGGTCGCGCGCCGCGCCGGCGTCTCCCGGAGCACGGTCTACCTGCTGTACGGGTCGCGATCCGGCCTGTTCGATGCGCTCGCCCGTCACCTCCGCGACGAGGCGGGGTTCGACACCCTGGTCGCCGCCAGCCGGTTGCCCGACGCGCTCGAGAACCTCCGCGCATCGCAGCGCGCCGCCGTGGCCATGTACGCGACGATGCCCGACCTCGCCAGGGCCCTCTTCACGCTGAGCGCGATCGACCCCGATGCCGTCGCGGCGGTCAGCGCCATGGAGGACGGCCGCCGGCCGGGGATGACGCGCCTGGCCCAGGCGCTGGACGCCGGCGGCTACCTGCGGCCTGGGCTGTCCGTCGAGGAGGCGACCGATCTGCTGACGGTCATCACCAGCTTCCAGGCCTTCGACGAGCTGTTCCACGGCAGCGGCCTGCCCGCGGACGTGGTCGCCGACCGGCTCGTGGCCCTGTCCGAACGGGCGATCTGCCGGCCGGACCTGCCGCCCGACCCCCAGTCGTCGCGGCGCGGGTCATTGCACCGGGCGTGATCGTCGCTCGCGGTGACCCGGCGGATCGGGCTGGGCGTGGCGCCCAGTCCCTCACTCCGCGACGACCACTCGCGATGCCTCCGCCCGAAGGCGCGCGTAACCGGGCTTCACGACCTCCTGGATCAGCCGCAGCCGCTCGTCGAACGGGGCGAAGGCCGACTTCATGGCGTTGATGGTCAGCCACTCCATCTCGCCGAGTCCGATGCCGAAGGCGGCATCGAGCGCCTCGAACTCCGATGACAGCGAAACGCCGCTCATCAGCCGGTTGTCGGTGTTGACCGTGACCCGGTAGCGCAGCCGGCGGAGGAGGTCGAACGGGTGCTCCGCGATGGACGGAGCGGCCGCCGTGTGGACGTTGGACGTGGGACACATCTCCAGCGGCACCCGCCGGTCGCGAACGAAGGCGGCCAGCCGCCCGAGCTCGACCGAGCCGTCGTCGCGCACGGTGATGTCGTCGACGATGCGGACGCCATGCCCGAGCCGCTCGGCGCCGCAGAACTGGAGCGCCTCCCAGATGGACGGCGGCCCGAAGGACTCGCCGGCATGGATCGTGATGTGGAAGTTCTCGCGGCGCACGAGGTCGAAGGCGTCGAGATGGCGGGTCGGCCGGTAGCCCGCCTCCGGACCGGCGATGTCGAAGCCGACCACGCCCGCGTCGCGCCAGCGGACGGCGCACTCGGCGACCTCGACCGATCGGGCGGCCTGGCGCATCGCGGTCACGAGCATCTTCATCACGATCGTGCGGCCCGCCTCGGCCGCCCGGATCGACCCGATCCGAAAGCCCTCGAGGTTCGCCGCCACGACCTCGTCGAGGGTCATCCCCCGCTCGGTCGAGAGCTCCGGGGCATAGCGCACCTCGGCGTACGCCACGCCGTCTGCGGCCAGATCCTCCGCACACTCCGCGGCGACCCGGATGATCGCGTCTCGCTCCTGCATCACGCCCACGGTGTGGTCGAAGGTCTCGAGGTAGAGCTCGAGGCTCTTGCGGTCGGCACCGCGCCGGATCCAGGCCGCCAGCGCATCCGGATCGCGGGTCGGCAGGCCGGCGTACGCGTACTCCGAGGCAAGGTCGACGATCGTGGCCGGCCGCAACCCGCCGTCGAGGTGGTCGTGGAGCAGGGCCTTGGGCGCACGCTGGATCGTCTCCATGGCCAGGCCCAACGTTCAGCCCTCCCCGTCGAGCCGCGTGCGGGCGGCACGCAGGGCGGCGGCCACCCGGGTCGGTGCCGTGCCGCCGATGACGTCGCAGGTCATGAGCGCGCCATCGATCTCGGCCGCGCCACGCACGACCTCGCCGATCGTCTCGTCGGCGGCGAGCTCCGCGGCGGTGGCGTCACCCGAGGCGCCCAGCGCCATGCCGATCATCGAGTCGGGCACGTCGCCGAGGCCAAGACCCGCCTCCTCGGCTTGCGCCACGAGCGAGCCGACCACGTGATGGGCCACTCGGAACGGGAGGCCGCGGCGGACGAGCGCATCGGCCACCGCGGTCGCCGTCGTGTAACCCTCGTCGGCGGCGGCTCGCATCCGCTCCCGATCTACCCCGATGGTCGCGACGAGTCCGGTCATGACGCTGAGCGAGGCCTCCCAGGTCGCTACGGTCGCGAAGAGCGGCGGCTTGTCCTCCTGCAGGTCTCGCTGGTAGGCGAGCGGCAGGCCCTTGAGCAGGGTCAGGACGGCGGTCAGGGCACCCACGACATGGGCGGTCTTGCCGCGGACCAGCTCGGCCGGATCCGGGTTGCGCTTGTTGGGCATCATCGAGCTGCCGGTCGAGAACGCGTCGGCGACGCGGACGAACCCGAAGCGTGGATTCGACCACCAGGTGACCTCCTCGGCGAGGCGCGACAGGTGGACCATCCCGAGCGCCGCGGCGGCCAGCGTCTCGACGACGAAGTCGCGGTCGCTCACCGCGTCGAGCGAATTCGCGGTCACGCCGTCGAAGCCAAGCTCCTCGGCCGTCGCCTCGCGATCGAGCGGGTACCCCGCACCGGCCAGGGCGCCCGACCCGAGCGGGCTGACGTTCGCCCGCCGGCGGGCGTCCGCCAGCCGGCCGCGGTCACGCTCGGTCATCTCGACGTAGGCGAGGAGATGATGCGCGAACAGCACTGGCTGGGCGGGCTGGATATGGGTCGTGCCGGGGAGCACGGCGGTGCCCTCCCGTTCGGCGAGCTCGACCAGCGCACGCTCGAAGTCGACGAGCCCGGCGTCGAGCCGATCGACGGCCCAGCGGAGCCAGAGCCGCAGATCCGTCGCCACCTGGTCGTTCCGGGAGCGGCCGGTGTGCAGCTTGCCGGCGACGGGGCCGATCCGCTCGGCGAGCGCGGCCTCGAGGTTGAGGTGGACATCCTCGAGCGCCGGATCCCAGGGCAGCGTCCCGGCTTCGACCTCCTCGCCGAGGCCCTCGAGGCCGGCGACCAGGGCCGTGACCTCGTCCCCAGTGAGCAGCCCCGCACGGCCGAGGCCGCGGACGTGGGCGATCGAGCCGACGAGGTCGTCGGCCGCGAACGCGCGATCGATCTCGACCGATCGCGTGAAGTCGGCCACCCGCTGGTCGTTCTCGTCGGCGAACCGCCCACCCCAGAGCCGCATGCATCCCCTCCGTCGTGTGACGCCATGCTAGCCGCGCGCGGACGGATCAGGCGACGGGCGTCGTCATCCCCTGGTAGGCGGCGTCGGTGGCGGAAGCACCGCGCGCAGGCGGGCGGCGGCGTCCTCGGGGGCGATGTCTCGCTGCGGCTCGGCCAGGAGCTCGTAACCGACCATGAACTTGCGGACGCCCGCGCGCAGGAGCGGTGGGAAGAAGTGGGCGTGGAGCTGCCAACCTGACGCCTCGGGATCGCTGCCATCGCCGCCGGCGTCGCCGGCATCCGGCGCGAACGGGGCCTGGTGCCAGCCCATCGAGTACGGGAAGGGCGCGTCGAACAGGCCGTCATAGCCCCCGAGCAGGCGGCGCAGGGTCGTCGCCAGGTCGTCGCGTTGGCGGTCATCGAGGTCGACGAGCCGTGCCGCCGGGCGCTTCGGGATGAGCAGCGTCTCGAACGGCCAGGCCGCCCAGAACGGGACGAGCGCCAGCCATTCCGCCGAATCGACGACGACCCGCGGCCCGCCCAGCTCCTGGGCCGCATAGTCGAGCAGCAGGCGATGGCCGGTCGCGGCGTGATGGCGAGCCTGGGTCGCGGACTCGCGTCCGGCCTCCACGGGCAGCGCGGTCCCGGCCCAGATCTGTCCGTGCGGATGCGGGTTGGATGCACCCATCGCCGCCCCGCGATTCTCGAAGACCTGGACCCACCGGTACCGATCGCCCAGCTCGACCGTCTGCTCGGCCCACAGGTCGACGACCGCCCGCACCTCGGCGGCCGACATCGCGGCCAGCGTCAGGTCGTGCCGCGGCGAGAAGCACACGACGCGGGTCTCCCCACGTTCCCCTTCGGCACGCAGCAGGCCGTCCTCGTAGACCTCGGTGGTCGTGTCCGGTCGAAGCGCGCTGAAGTCGTTGACGAAGACGAACGTGTCCTCGTAGCGCGGGTTGACGGCCCCGTTCGCTCGGGTGTTGCCCGGACACAGGTAGCAGGCCGGGTCGTACGCCGGGCGATCGTCGGCGACGTCGTCCTCCTGGGCGCCGAGCCAGGGTCGGCGGGTCCGCCCGGCCGAGACAAGGACCCACGAGTCCTGCAGCGGATCGTAGCGGCGATGGGGGTCGCCGCGTAGGACCGGCTCGGGCTCCGCTGGCTCGGCCGGCGCGCCGTCGACGGTCACGATGCCCGGGCCGCGGGCTGGGGCTGGGGCTGGGCGATCACGCCCCCGATCGTGCCACATCGGGGGATGCACGGCTGGTCGGGCCATGCGGGAACGCGACCCAGCCGAGGACGGCTGCGGCGACGGCCAACACCGCCCCGCCGCCGAAGACCGCGACGGGGCCGATGTCCTCGTACAGCAGACCGCCGACCAGGTTCGCGATGATCGCCGCGATCCCGAACGCCGTGGTCTGGTAGAGCGACTGCCCGGTGGCCTGGAGATGCGGGGGCAGCAAGGCGGCGATCGTCAGGACGACGCCGACGATCACCCCCGCGAAGGCGATCCCGGTGATCGCACGGGTCGCGATGATGCCCGCGGGGACATCGATGACGGTCCACGAGGCGAGGCACACGGCGTACAGCAGCGCGCTCCCGACGAACATCCCGCGCAGGCCGATACGGGACGCGACCCGGCCGGCCAGGAGCATCGCGGGGATCTCGGCCGCGGCCGACAGGCCTGACGCGAGCGCGACGTCCGACGGCGATCCTCCAAGGTCCGTGATG
>DASPHN010000332.1:0-14986 GCA_035629655.1 Saccharimonadales bacterium (SeqCode)
CAGCAGCTCGGCGACCGCCCCGCCGAGGCCGCCGATGATGGTGTGCTCCTCGACCGTGATCACGAGCAGGGCGCCCTCCAGCGCGGCGAGGAGGCCGTCCGCATCCAGCGGCTTGAGCACCGGCACGTGCACGAGGTCGACCGAGAGGCCCGCCGCGGCCAGGGCCTCGGCCGCCTCGAACGTCCGTGATGTCTGCGTGCCGGTGCTCACGAGCCGCACCGGTCCGTCGCCGGTGCGGATGACCCGCGGACCGGTGCCCGGCCACACGGCCTGCTCGAAGACGCGTCGGACGGGGTCCCGGGCCAGCCGGATGTAGACCGGGCCGGCGAGGTCGGCCGCCGCGCGGAGCATGGCCTCGGCCTCGACATCGTCGCCGGGCGCGAGCACCGTCATGCCCGGCATGGCACGCATGATCGCGAGGTCGTCGACCATCTGGTGTGTCTTGCCCGTGGAGCCGGTCAGGATGCCGCTGTACCCGCCGACGATCTTCACCCCGAGGTGCGGCTGGGCGATCGTCACCCGGATCTGGTCGAGCGCGCGAGCGACCGCGAAGCAGGCGAACGTGCTGATGTAGGGCGTCAGGCCCATCGTCGCCAGGCCGGCCGCCACCCCGAACAGGTTCTGCTCGGCGATGCCCGACTCGATGAACGCATGTGGCGCCCGTTCCGCGACGATGTCCGCCCGGGTGGAGTTCGCCAGGTCGCCATCGAGCACGACGATGTCGTCCCGCTCGTGGGCCATGGCCGCCAGCGTCTCGCCGAAGACCACGCGCTGCGAGCGGATCTCCGCGGCCGCGGGGATGGTGGCCGCCGGCATGGCCGATCGTTCCGACGTCGAAGCGCTCATCCGCCGAGCTCCGCGAGCGCCTGCGACGCCTCGGCCTCGGTCGGGACGCGGGCGTGCCACTCGAACCGGCCCTCCATGAACGAGACCCCGCGGCCCTTGGTGGTCTCCGCGAGCACGACGGTCGGCTGGCCCGGCACCGCATCGATGACCGCTGAGCGGAGGCCTGCGGCGATGTCTCGGAGGTCGTGGCCGTCCACGCCGATGGGGCGCCAGCCGAAGGCGGCCCAGATCGCGGCCAGCCCTTCGGTCGCCCATGGCCGTTGCCGGGACCCGCTCTCCGGGTCCACCCAGCCGAACTGCTGGAGCCCGTTGACATCGACGATCGCGACGAGCCGATCGAGTCCCTCACGTGCGGCGAAGATCGCCGCTTCCCAGACCTGTCCCTCCTGGCACTCGCCATCACCGACCATCGTGAAGACGCGGAGATCGCGACCCTGGCGCTTCGCGCCGAGGGCCATCCCGACCGCGGCCGAGATCCCCAGTCCGAGCGACCCGGTCGACATGTCGAGGCCGGGGAGGCGGGTCATGTCCGGATGGCCCTGCAAACGCGTGCCCAGGTCATCGAACGTGTCGAGCTCCTCGACGGGGAGGTAGCCAGCCAGTGCGAGCACCGCGTACAGGCCGATCGAGGCGTGCCCCTTGGACAGCACGAACCGGTCGCGGTCGGGCCAGTCGGGGACGTCCGGACGAACGCGGAGGACGCCGCCGTACAGGACGGTCAGCACGTCGACCGCCGACAGCGGCCCGCCGAGGTGGCCGGCCTTGGCCCGGCCGACGGCCGTGACGATCCGGCGCCGGGCCTCGGCCGCGCGCTCGGCGAGCTCGTTGAGGTCGGCGTCCGTCGGGGGAGCGGCGATCAGGTCCGCCACGCCGCCCCGCCGTCGTCCCAGACGTTCGTCCCCAATGTGTCGTCGGCCGGCTCCGGCATCGCCCGGGCCTCGTCGATCGCCGCCTCGACCTCGGCCGCGACGCCGGTCTCGATGGCGTCGATGTCCGCCTCGGTCACGCCCTGCTCGAGCAGCCGCGTGCGGGAGAGGACGATCGGATCGCGAGCCATCCAGGCCGCGACCTCGTCCGCGGGGCGATAGGTCGCGGGGTCGGCGCGCGAGTGCCCGCCGTGCCGGTACGTCTCCGCCTCGATGAGGCTGGGGCCCTCGCCCGCGCGGGCACGCTCGATGGCGGTGACGGCCGTCGCGTAGACCACGTCCACGTCGTTCCCGTCGATGAGGATCGACTCGAGGCCATAGGCCGCCGCGCGATCCGCTGCCGGATGGGCGACCGCGGTCACGGACCCGATCGCCGTGTATTCCATGTACTGGTTGTTCTCGCACACGAAGACGACCGGCAGCTTCCAGACAGCGGCCGCGTTCAGGGCCTCATGGAACGCCCCGATGTTCGTCGTCCCGTCGCCGAAGAAACAGACGGCGACCTGGCCGCTGCCGCGGAGCTGCGCCGACCAGGCCGCGCCGGCGGCGATCGGCAGATGCGCTCCGACGATCGCGTACGAGCCCATCGCCCCGTGCTCGATGCTCGTGAGATGCATCGAGCCACCCTTGGCGCCCATCAGGCCGCCGGCCCGGCCCATCAACTCCGCGTACATGCCGGTCATCGACGCCCCGCGCGACAGGACGTGGTTGTGGCCTCGGTACGTGCAGAACGTGTAGTCGTCGGGGCGCATCGCCGCGGCGAACCCGGCCGCGATCGCCTCCTGGCCGGTGGCGAGGTGACTCGTCCCCTTGATGAGCCCCTCGACGTAGACCTCGTGCGCTCGGCGCTCGAACGTGCGGAGGCGGAACTGCGCCTCATAGAGCTGGCGGGATCGCGTCGTGTCGGGAGTGATCGTCGTGTCGGGCACCGTGGACCTCGTCGGCGTTCGGAGGGGCGCTTCAGGCTCGCACCGATGGCATATGATATCTCAAACCATCGTCGCCGGGAACATGGATCCCAGGATCTCGGCCAGGAGTGACATGCCGCACCGGACCGGCCTGGACCACCGATCATCGACCGCCGGCCTCGGCCGGCTCGCGCGCCCCGGTGGGGCCTTCGCGATCCTCGCCATCGACCAACGGGAGTCGCTGCGCACCCTCCTCGTCGGGGCGGGTCACGGTGGGACGGACGCCGACCTCACGAGCTTCAAGGTCGAGGTGGTGCGCCAGCTGTCATCGGCGGCGTCCGGCGTACTCGTCGACCGCGACTACGGTCTCGCCGCCATCGTCGACGCGGATGCGGTCGCACCGACCTGCGGTCTGATCGTCGCGGTCGACCGGCTGGTCCAGGCGCCCGGCGGCCCGCTCGAGTGGAGCGAGCTCGATCGACCGGCCATCACCGAGGCGCTGGTCGAGGCCGGGGCGGTCGCCCTCAAGTTCCTGGTCGTCTGGCGTCCGGACGATCCGGTCGAACCGCGCGAGATCCTCGTCCGGGACTTCATCGACGGGTGCCGCCGGCTCGGCCTCCCGGCGGTGCTCGAAGGGCTCGTCCAGATCCCGGGCGTGACGGACGGTCCACCATTCGATGCGGCGATCCTCGGTGCGGCCCGCGAGTTCTCGGCCTTCGAGCCGGACCTCTACAAGACCCATGTGCCCACCCTCGGCGCCGGCTCACCCGACGAGATCACGGAGCGGAGTGCCGCCGTCTCCGAGGCGATCGGCAGGCCATGGGTCGTGCTGTCCGCCGGCGTCTCGGTCGACCGGTTCGCTCCTGCCGTCGCGGCCGCCGGTCGCGGCGGCGCATCCGGGTTCCTCGCCGGTCGCGGCGTCTGGGGACCAGCCATCCGCACGACCGATCCGGCCGCGGCGCTGGCGGAGGACGGGCGCGCCCGGCTGGAGGCACTCGTCGCGATCGCTGAGACGACGGCGCGGCCCTGGTGGGACGTCGACCCAGCCAGTCGATGACTCCCGGGCACGCCGCCGGCCCGGTCCTGCTGGGCATCGACATCGGGACCACCAACTCGAAAGGCGTCGCCTGCCTGCCCGATGGATCGATCGTCGGCCAGGTACGCCTCGCCCATGGCGTGGACCGCCCGTCGCCCGGCTGGGCGGAGCACGACGCGGAGCACGTCTGGTGGGGGGACACGGCCGCCGTCTGCCGCGAGCTCGTCGCGCAGGTTGGTGACGCCAGTCGGGTCCGCGCGGTCGCGGTGACGACCTGCGGGCCGTGCCTCGTCCCCGTCGACGGTGCGGGCCGACCGCTCCGGGCTGGCATCCTCTACGGGGTCGACACACGGGCGACGTCGGAGATCGAACGCATGGAGGAGCGCATCGGCCGGGCGGCCATCCAGCGTCTCGGGGGCATGCCACTGACGAGCCAGTCGGTCGGCCCGAAGCTGGCCTGGGTCGCGCGCCACGAACCAGCGGTCGTGCGCCGGACGGCGACCTGGCACACGGCGACCTCGTTCATCGTCGAGCGCTTGGCCGGCGTGGCCGCCATCGACCAGCACCAGGCCTCGTACTTCGGGCCCTTCACCGACGCCGAACAGCGGACGTGGGACCTGCGCTACGCGGATGGGCTGGACCTCGCCGGGCGACTTCCCGAGCGGCACTGGCCGGGCGAGGTCGCTGGGACGGTCACCAACGACGCGGCTCGCGAGACCGGTCTGCGGATCGGCACGCCGGTGCTCGTCGGCACCAGCGACGGGCCGATGGAGGCGCTGGCGGTGGGCGCCATCGAGCCCGGGACCGTGGCGATCGCGCATGGCAGCACGACGACCCTGACGACGTTCGCGGCCCCGGCCGGGAGCCCAGCCGGCCTCTGGCTGACCGATGGCCTGACGCCGGACCGGCCGTGCGTCGGGGCTGGCCTCGCCGCCACCGGCACCCTGATCGCCTGGGCGAGTGCGATGTTCGGCGGGGCGCTCGAGGGCGCTGACGCGAGGGTCGTCCTCGGGCGCGAAGCCGCTGCGTCGAAGCCAGGGGCCGGTGGCCTGCTCGTCCTCCCCTCGTTCGCCGGTGAGGCGGCGCCCGTGCTGGGCTCGGCGGCCCGCGGCGTCATCGCCGGCCTCACCCTCAGCCACAGCCGGGGCGATCTGTACCGGGCCGTGCTGGAAGGGATCGCCTTCGGCGTCCGGCAGCTCATCGAGTCGTTCGAGTCCGCTGGCCTGCCGATCCATCGGCTCCGCGCCACCGGCGGTGGCACCCGGGATGCACTGGGCATGCAGATCATGTCGGATGTCACCGGGTGTGCCCAGGAGGTCGCGCCGGACGGGATCGGCGCCGCTCATGGGGCGGCTCGACTGGCCGCGGGCGCCGTCGGGCTCGCGACGAGCGGGGACGACTGGTTCGTCGGATCCCGCCGCATCGAGCCGGATCCCGCGACGGCCGCGACCTACGACGAGGCGTACCGCTGGTTCCGTGCACTCGCCCGCGACGCACGGCCGACGATGCACGCCCTCGTCGCCCTGGACCACGCCGACCGCGGAGGTCGCGGATGAGAGCCGTCGTCCTCCACGGTCCGGGCGACCTCCGGCTGGACGACATCCCGGAGCCGGCGCTCCCACCCGGTGGGCTCCTGGTGCGGCCCGGCGCCGTCGGCATCTGCGGTTCGGACGTCCGGACCTGGCGGCATGGCAGCCCGCGCCTGCGCGGGCCGCAGGTCCTGGGCCATGAGTTCGCCGGGACGGTGGTCACCTCCGACGTCGCCTCGTTCCTGCCCGGGACCCCGGTCGCCGTATGCCCGGGCGCGCCGTGCGACGCCTGCCGAGCGTGCAGCGCTGGCCTCGCCAATCTCTGCCGGCAGCGTCGCGTGCTCGGCTACGACCTGCCGGGCGGCATGGCGGACCTCGTCGCCGTGCCTGCCGACTGGATCCGGACCGGCGGCATCGTCGCCCTGGACCCGGCCGAGCCGATCGAGCGCGGGGCCATCGTCGAGCCGCTCCACACCGTTTTCAACGGTCAGGACCAGATCCGGATCGCTGCCGGGGAACGCGTCCTCGTGCTGGGTCTCGGTCCGATCGGTGTGCTGCACGTCGCGCTCGCCAGGTCCGCGGGTGCGACGGTCCATGGCCTGGACCCGGACGCGGATCGCGTCGCCCGAGCAGCCACGATCCTCGGCACGGGCGTCGTCGATCGCTTGCTCCCCGGGCCGAACGGAGCCGCGGGGGCCCACGACGAGGACGGAGCGGATGTCGTCATCGTGGCCGTCGGTGCCCGCGATGCCCTGGCGACCGCCATCGCCTCCGTGGCGCCCGGGGGTCGGATCCTGGCCTTCGGCGGGCTGCCCCCGGATGCGCGGACGATCGAGCTCGACATGAACGACCTGCACTACCGGCAGCTGGCGATCCAGGGCGCGTTCGGCGGGACACCGGAGACCTTTCGTCGCGCCGCGGCCTGGTTGGCCGCCAACCCGCTCGATACCGCGGCGTTCGCTCCCGACCGGTTCCCGCTGGCCGATGCGGTGGCGGCGTTCGAGGCCGTGGCCGCGGGACACGGCCTCAAGACGCTGCTCGTGGCCGATGGCGGCGAGGGCTCTGCCCTCGCTGGCTAGCCCTTGACGGCTCCAGCCGAGAGGCCACGCAGCATCCCGCGCTGGGCGAGCAGCGTGACGATGAACGTCGGGACCACCAGGGCGAGCGCGCCGGCGGCCAACGCGCCCCAGTTGAGCGTGTCGATGCCGATGAAGTTGACAAGCCCCACGGTGGCCGGGGTCGTGTTGATGCCGGCCAGGATGAGCGGGATGAAGTACTCGCTCCAGGCGGCGATCGCGATGAGCAGCCCGACGGTCAGGATGCCCGGCCGCGCCAACGGCAGCACCACGTCGAGGAACGTCCGGGTCCGGCCGGCGCCGTCGATCCGCGCCGCCTCCTCGAGCTCGATCGGGATGTCCTGGAAGTACGACGCGCACATCCAGACGGTGAACGGCAGCAGGCCGGTCAGGTAGGCGAGGGTCAGGCCCTGGTACGTGTCGACCAGCTTCAGTCGATGGAAGAACAGGAAGAGCGGGATGATGAAGATGACCGGCGGGACCATCCGGCTCAGGAGCAGCCAGCCGGTGAAGAACCGACGGCCGCGAAACTTCCCCCGAGCGAAGGCATAGCCGGCCGGCACGCCGAAGAGCAGGGTCGCCCCGGTGGTGAGGATCGTGATGATCGCCGAGGCCACGAGGGAGCCGGCGAACGGCCCCTCGACGAGCGCCTCGAAGTTCTTGGTCGTGATCGGCGAGAAGATCATCGGCGGCACGGCGGCCGCATCGACGGGACGCTTCAACGCGGTGAGGAAGATCCACAGGTAGGGCACGAAGATGAACACCAGCCCGAGCAGGAGGATGACCGCGCTGAGCAGCCGTCGGCGGCGATGGCGACGGCTCATCGGGAGCGCCCCAGCCACAGGTAGATGAGCCCGACCGACGCGGCGATCATCACGATCATCACGACCCCATAGGCGGCGGCGAAGCCGATCTGGTGGTAGAACAGCCCGGTGTTGTAGATGTGCAGGTTGAGCGGCGTGCTGGCGATGCCCGGGCCGCCGCTGGTCAGGACCGAGATGCCCTCGAACTTCCGGAAGGCATCCATGAAGCGCAGGATGATGGCCACGAAGAGGACCGGCTGGAGGGCCGGCAGGGTGACGTTGCGGAACGCCTGCCAGCTGCTCGCGCCGTCCACTTCGGCGGCCTCGGCGTGCTCGACGGGCAGGGCCAGGAGGCCCGCCAGGAGCAGGACGGCCATGAAGCTCACCCCGGTCCACATGTCCGCGATGATCACGACGGGCATGGCCAGCGCGGCCTCGCCCAGCCAGGTGGGCTCGGGCAGTCCGAGCAGGCTCAGCCCGTAGTTGATCCAGCCGGCGTCGTTGTTGAACATCGCCCGCCAGGTCAGGGCCACCACGATCGGAGCGGTCATGATCGGCAGGAGATACGCCGTCCTGATGAGTCCGATCCCACGGATCGCCGATGCCATGAGGACCGCCAGACCGAGCCCGAGGATGGTCTCCAGCGCGGTGGTCGCGATGACCAGGTAGGCGGTGTTGAAGATGATCTGCGGTGTCTGCCGGTCCGCCAGCAGCCGAGCGAAATTGTCGAGTCCGACGAACCGCCAATCCGCGCTCCGGACGAGGTCGTAGTTCGTGAACGCGAGCCCGATCGTGATGGCGAACGGCACGGCCGTGACCGCGACCATGACGACCAGCGCCGGCCAGGCCGCGAGGACCAGGTAGGAGCGGTCGACGAGCGCCGACAGGCCCCCGCGCGGAGCGGGGGCCTGTCGAGAGGAGGAGCGGAGCTTACGGAGCGAGCTCGTTCGGTCGCCTCCTTCAGGGTCTGGCGTGATCAGGTCACTCGGGGAAGGGCTTGGGGTACCCGGCTTCCTTCATGATGGCGTCCACGCCGGCTCCCATGTCGGCCATGACCTCCGCGATGGGCCGATCGGTGCCGTTGAGCTCGGAGAGCGCGTTCAGCATCGGCGGCAGGATCGCGACCCCCTCGGGGATGAACGGCAGGAGCGCCACGTTCGGCTGCCCAAGGACGGTGGTGAGGGTCTCGGCGAAGGTCGCAGGCATCGCGGCCACCACGGCCGGATCCTCGAGGACCGACAGCCGCGACGGTGTGAGCAGCGCGCCGGCGGTCGCCGTCTTCGCCTGCGTCGCCTTGGAGGTGATCCACTGCATGAACTGCCAGGAGGCACCCTTGTGCTCGGAAGCGCGGTTCATCCAGATGCCGAACGGCTGGACGAGCGAGCAGTGGTCGGGGTTGACCGGCTGGCAGGGGAGCGCGTGGAACGCGGTCTCCTCCGAGACTCGCGACTTCTCGGGATCCAGGACCTCACCGATCATGCCCGAATCGTCGTGCCACATGGCCACGCGGCCCTGCTGGAAGTCCTGGAGACAGTTCGTGACCAGGTAGGTCGCGATGCCGTCAGGCGAGGCGTTCTGGGTGATGTCGCGGTACCACGTCGCGAACTCGGTGGCGCTGGGGTCCTTCGACAGCAGGAAGTTCCACTCCTTGTCGAAGTAGTTGCCCGTGACGTCGTTGTCGTAGGCGTAGAACCACTGCCAGAGCATGAACGCGGTGTACAGGTTCTGGGTCTTGTCGCCGCGGGTGCAGAAGCCCGCGTGATCATCGTTCGTCAGACGCTTGGCGTAGTCGAGCAGCTCGGCGGGGTTCTGAGGGGGAGCCGTGATGCCGGCTTCCTGGAACATCCGGGTGTTGTAGTACAGGACGGCGCCGCCGGTCTTCGAGGCGATGCACCAGTTCTGGCCGCCGTTCTGGCAGGCCGCCTGGACGGCCGGGGCGATGTCGTCGAAGTCGTAGTCCGCGGCCGTCTGGGCCGGGTCGTCGAGGTACGCGTCGAGCGGCTCGACGCCCTCGATCCCGATGTAGCTGCCGATGTTCTCGGAGCCGGTGAAGAACACGTCGAGCGAGGTGTCCTTGGCCGTCAGCTGGAGCGGGATCTTCTGGTCCATGGCCGCGACCGGCTGCTGGACGTAGTTGACCTTGATCCCGGTGAGGGCCTCGAACTCCGGCAGGATCGTCTTGTAGAAGTCGAAGTCCGTGACCGACGAGTAGGTCGAGACGTTGATCGTCTCGCCGGCGAACGGCTGGGCCGCGGTCGATGGCTCGACCGAAGCGGGCGCGACCGAAGCGGGCGCGACGGACGCGTCGGTCGAGGCGGCGGGCTGGCTGGCCGGTGCGGCCGACGGTGACGCGGTCGCGCCCGTACAGGCGGCCACGAGCATCCCGGCGATGACGAGCGCCGCCCAGCGGCGGCTCCCAAGCTTCTTCATCACTCCTCCATCCTGCATGGCACCTGCGGCCTCGGTGGCTGGTCCGCCAGCGCAGGGTCGCATCGTTGCATCTCGGACATGAGATTGCAATATGTGAGATACGATATACGAAACCGCGACACGCAACGAGGTCGTCCGCGGCCTATCGCGTGGCCGTATCATCGGCCGGACCCGGCTCGGAGCCGGATGTCGGAGGAGTTGGGGTTTGGTCGACGCGATCGTGCCGTTCGACATGAATCTTCGCACCCATAAGCGCGCGACCTACGAAACCCTCCGGGACATGATCGTGTCGTTCGAGCTGCCGCCCGGCGAGCGCCTCGTCGAGAAGGACCTGGCGGCCCGGCTGGGGGTCTCCAAGACCCCGGTGCGAGAAGCGATCGCCCTCCTGGAGGCCGAGGATCTCGTCGAGGCCACGCCCTACCGGGGCGCCGTGGTGCGCTGGCTCTCGCGCAACGAGATGGCGGAGCAGGGGTTCCTCGTCGACGCGCTCGAGATGCCCGCCTATCCGATCGTGGTCGAACGCATCACCGACGCCGAGCTCGCGGCCATCGACAAGGTCGGCAAGGAGCTGGCTCGCGCCCGGCGCGATCGCAACGAGAAGCGATTCGGTCAGCTGGCGGTCCAGATCCATCTGATGCTCTTCGCGTGCACGGGCTTCCCGCGCCTGCTCGACCTCATCCGGGTCGTGGTCGGGCCCGTCGGCCTGCGGTATGACAAGGCGCTCGTCTATCCCGTCGACGAGGCGTGGGACGTGCTCCTCGCCCTGTCGCTCGCCCGCGTCGACGCGGTGCGGGCCCGCGACGCCGACCTGGTCCGAGAGACCGTCGCCGATCACCGCCGCCGGATGCGGGTCCTCAATGACAAGAGCCTGGCCGATCCGAGCATCGCCAGGTACTTCAAGGAGCCGTAGGCCGGCTCGACCGTGACGGTCAGCGCGTGGCCGCCGATCCTCCCGCGTTGAACGCCAGGTTCCCGCCGTCCACGGGCAGCGTGACGCCCGTGACCATCGAGGCGGCGTCAGACGCCAGGAAGACGAGCGGACCGACCATCTCGTCCGGTCGGCCCATGCGCCCGAGCGGGATGCCGGAGACGATCCGAGCCACGATCGCGGCCTGGTCCGGATCGTCGATCATGGACTGCAACCCCGGGTTGACGAACTGGCACGGCTGGATCGCGTTGACCCGGATCCCGTGCGGCGCCCAGGCGATCGCCAGCTCCCGGGTCAGCTGGATGACCCCGCCCATCGCCGTGCCATAGGCCAGGGTCTCGCGACCGAGGACGCTGCTGCCGGCGATCGAGCTGATGTTCACGATGCTGCCGCCACGGCCGGCCGCGATCATCCGCCGGGCCGCGGCCTGGGACGTCAGGAGCTTGGCCGTCAGATCGATCCGGATGACCTCGTTCCACGCCGCAAGGTCCACGTCCACCGCCGGCCCGACCTTCGGGTTGCCCCCGCTGACGTTGAGCAGGACATCGATCCGGCCGAAGCGGGCATCGAGCGCGTCGAACGCGCGGCGCACCGCCTCGGGATCGCCCGTGTCAGCGGCCAGGCCCTCGATCTCGCCTCCGGTCGCTCGGACGGCGTCCACGGTGGTCTGCACGGCCGCCGGGTCGAGGTCGGTGACGAAGATCGCCGCCCCGCGAGCAGCGAACACAGGGGCCGCCGCTCGTCCGAAGGCTCCGGCCCCTGCGACGAATACGACCCGCCCATCGAACCGGAACGGATCCGTGGTGGCGTCGGTGGCAGCCGGCTCCGACATCGTCGATGACCTCCTGGTGGCGAGCGGCGAGCGCCGACCGGCTCGCGCGATGCACGATAGCGAGCCGACCGGCCGCCGTGGCGCGACGGACGACCCACTGGCGTGCGGATTTGGAATATCGTATCTCACGATGAGCGGCCCGGACACGAAAGAGGAGCACCACTGATGGCATCCGCGATCGCGTCCGTGACCGGCCCTGTCGAGGTCGGGGCGCTCGGCCACGTGCTGGTCCACGAGCACGTCGTCTGCGGGGCGGCGGGCGTGACGCGCGGGGCCGCAGCGCTGGCCGGCGGTCGCGACGCGCTGATCGAGCGCGGGGTGACCGCGCTCCAGGTGGCACGCGCCGCCGGGCTCACGACGATGGTCGATGCCACGCCGTTCGATCTCGGACGTGACGTGGAGCTCCTCGCGGAGGTCTCGCGTCGCTCGGGCGTCACGATCCTCGCTGCCACCGGCCACTGGCTGCTGCCCAGCGTGTTCATGAGCAATCGCTCGGTGGCAGAGCTCGCCGAGCTGTTCATCGCCGACCTGACGACCGGCGCGGATGGGACCGGCATCCGGTGCGGGGTCATGAAGGTGGCGAGCGAGGAGGACGTGACCGAATTCGACCGGCGGGTCCTCGAGGCGGTCGCCATCGCCCATCGCGAGACCGGCGCACCCATCATCACCCACGCCGCAGCGAGGAACCGGATCGGCGAGGCGCAGGCAGCCGTCTTCGAGGAGCTCGGCGTGCCGCCGGATCGCGTGGTCATCGGCCATGCCGACGACACGTACGAGCTCGACTACCTCACGGGCCTCGCCGACCGCGGGTACGTGATCGGCATGGACCGGATCCCGTGCGGGAACCTGCCCGAGTACGGCGGGCGGACCGTCGACGACCGGATCGGGATGATCGTCGAGCTCGTCGAGCTCGGCTACGGCGACCGGATCGTGGTGAGCCACGACGATCCGATCTGGGCCGGCCTGCTGACCGCCGAGGACCAGGCCCGCCATCTCGAGGCCAACCCGGACGGCGTCGCGTTCATCCACCGACGGGTGCTGCCCGTGCTCGCCGACCGCGGCCTCGACGATGCCGCGATCCGGCGGATCATGGTCGACAACCCGGCTCGCTGGCTCATCGGTGGCGAGCCGCCGACCTCCGACGTCGCGCCCTGACCTCATGCCGAGCATCTGGGTCGTCGGCAGCACGATGGTCGACATGATCACCTATGCCGCTCGTCCACCGGCGGCCGGGGAGACGCTGGTCGGGGATCGGTTCGACCTCGGATTCGGGGGCAAGGGCGCCAACCAGGCGGTGACGTGCGCCCGCCTCGGCGCTCAGGTCACCATGGTCAATGCCGTCGGAGACGACCCGTTCGGGGCGATGACGATCGACAACCTCCGCGCGGAGGGCATCGACGTCCGCCATGTCGCCACGATCGCGGGCGAGAGCACCGGCGCGGCGCCCATCCTCGTCGAGCCGGACGGCACGAACCGGATCCTCGTCGTGCCGGGGGCGAATGCTCGGCTCGAGCCCGCCGATGCGGCGGCCGTCATCGAGGGCGCAGACTCGCTCGATGTCGTCGTCGGGCAGCTGGAGATCGAGCAGCCGGTGACCGCGGCGGCGTTTCGTGCCGCCAGGGCCCGCGGCGCGGCCACCATCCTGAACCCGGCCCCGGCGGCCACCCTGCACCGCGACCTCCTCGACGAGACCGACTGGCTGGTGCCCAACGAGGTGGAAGTCGCGCACCTCGCCGTCACGCTGGGCCTGCCGTCGGCCCCGCCGGCCGATGCCGGCTGGTTGGCAGCGATCCAGCGGGCGACCGGGACGCGTGTCGTCGTCACGCTCGGCGCGGGCGGTGCGATCGGCCTTGGCGACGATGGGTCCGTGATCCGGGTCGCGGCCACCCCGGTGGTCGCGGTCGACACGACCGGCGCCGGGGACGCCTTCGTCGGCGGCCTGGCCTTCGCGCTCGCCTCGGGTGCCGATCTCGAGGCGGCGATGCGGCTCGCGTGCGCGCTGGCCAGTGACAGCGTCCGCCGACCCGGCACCCAGAAGTCGTTCCCGTCGCCCGAGGCCGCGCGGGGCATCGTCCGCGATCGCGGGGATGTCCCGATTCCCGACCACCTGCCACACTGACCCTGGCCTTCGGTCCACAAGGAGCACGATCGCGATGACCGTCGTCGGCACGAAGCCGCACCCCATCTTCCTGGCCGGCCGCTGGGTCGAGTCGCCGGACGTCCTCGAGGTCGCCAACCCGGCGAACGCCGACGAGCCGGCCGGCGCAACGTACACGGCCACGCCGGAGCAGTACGAGGAAGCCGTCGAGGCGGCGGTCGCCGCCTTCGAGGTGACCCGCCACCTGCCGGCCTATGAGCGTGGCCGGATCCTGCGCGAGATCAGCGCCGGCATCAAGGATCGCCGGGAGGAGCTCGGCCGCCTCATCGCGCTCGAGGCCGGCAAGCCGATCCGCGACGCGCTGGTCGAAGTCGACCGGGCCGTGCTGACCTTCCGTCTCGGCGGCGAGGAGGCTGAGCGCATGACCGGCGAGCTCATCCCGCTCGACCTCATGCCCTCGAG
This sequence comes from Saccharimonadales bacterium (SeqCode), assembly GCA_035629655.1. Classification (GTDB taxonomy): domain Bacteria; phylum Chloroflexota; class Limnocylindria; order Limnocylindrales; family CSP1-4; genus SPCO01. The sequence continues at coordinate 13,875 of DASPHN010000332.1, forward strand.
CAGGGATCGGGTGGGCATCACCCGGCGCTTCCCGATCGGTCCGATCGCCGGCATCAGTCCCTTCAACTTCCCCCTCAACCTGGCCGCCCACAAGCTCGCGCCGGCGATCGCCGCGGGCAACTCGATCGTGCTCAAGCCGCCGTCCAAGGACCCGCTCACGATGCTGACCGTGGCCGAGATCGTCGAGGCTGCGGGCGCGCCGGCGGGGTCGGTCTCGATCCTGCCGATGACCCGTGAGCTCGGCGATCGCATGGTGGCCGACGAGCGCTTCAAGCTGCTGTCCTTCACCGGCTCGCCGTCGGTCGGCTGGCGGATGAAGGAGCGCGCTGGCAAGAAGAAGGTCGTGCTCGAGCTCGGCGGCAATGCGGGCGTCATCGTCGACGAGAGCGCCGACCTGGACTGGGCCGTCAAGCGCTCGCTCGTCGGCTCGTTCGCGTATGCCGGCCAGGTCTGCATCAGCGTCCAGCGGATGTTCATCCACGAGACCGTGTGGGACGCGTTCATGGAGCGCTTCCTGGCGGGCGTCGAGGGGCTCAAGCTCGGTGATCCGCTGGACCCGACGACCGACGTGGGTCCGATGGTCGATGCCCACCAGGCTTCGCGTACGCAGCGCTGGGTCGACGAAGCGATCGCGATGGGCGGCACCGTCCTGGCCGGTGGCCGCGCGGACGGGACGTACTTCCCGCCGACGGTCCTGACCGACGTGCCGATCAGCGCCCAGGTCTGCTCCAACGAGGCCTTCGCCCCGCTCGTGGTCGCCTTCAAGTTCCGCGATCTGGACGACGCCATCGCGCGCGTGAACGATTCGATGTTCGGGCTGCAGACCGGCGTCTTCACCAACGACCTCGCGGGCGCATGGCGCTCGTTCAACGAGCTCGAGGTCGGTGGCGTCATCGTCAATGACATCCCGACCTACCGGATCGATCACATGCCGTATGGCGGCGTCAAGGATTCGGGCCAGGGCCGCGAGGGCCTGCGCTGGGCGATGGAGGACATGACCGAGATCCGGATCATGGTCCTGGCCCAACCGGGTTGAGGATCCTCGTCACCGGGTGCGCCGGGTTCATCGGCTCGCACCTGAGTGAAGCGCTCCTCGACGCCGGGCACGATGT
>DASPHN010000333.1:0-4777 GCA_035629655.1 Saccharimonadales bacterium (SeqCode)
GATGCCGACGCCGATACCGGGGCCGACGGCGGAGAGGCCGTAGCCGACCATGTTGAGGCTGCCCTGAACCATGAGGGGTTCCTTTCCGGTGTTCGTTCTGGGAATCGGGGAGGGACGGCGCCGGTGGTTTCGGCGACCCGGAGGAGCAGGACCGACTAGTGCTCGTCGGCCAGCGACGCACCGATGTACGACGCCGTGAGGACGGTGAAGATGTAGGCCTGCACCACCTGGATGAAGGCCTCGAAGAACGTCATGACGATCGCGAAGAGGAACGCGAACGGCGAGAGGACGTTGAGGACGAGGTCGTCCGCGATGGTGAGCATGTACTCACCGCCGAAGATGAACACCAGCAGCAGCAGGTGGCCCGCCAGCATGTTGCCGAAGAGCCGCAGCGAGAGCGTGACCGGCCGCAGGATGAAGTTCGAGAGGAACTCGATCGGGGTCAGGATTACGCGGACCCAGGCCGGCACGCCGGGCGGCCAGGTCATGAGCCGGACGTAGCCGCCGAAACCCTGCTTCTTGATGCCGACGTAGTTGTAGATCAGCCACGTGATGGCCGCGAGGGCGTACGCCATGCCCGGGTGGGAGAACGACGGGAACTGGATGAACGGGAAGATCCCGAACACGTTGTTCACCAGGATGAACGCGAAGAGTGCCACCAGGTAGGGCACGTACTTGCGGAAATCAGGACCGATGTTGTCGCGCGCGATCTGGTCCCGGACGATGCCCTGGAACTTCTCCGCGGCGAACTGCAGCCGCCCGGGCACGATCTTCGCGTTCTTCGTGGCCAGTGCGTAGAAGACGTACACGATGACCGCGGCCAGGATGAACTGGATCGAGACCTTGTCGATCCACTCGAGGACGGGGATGCCCTCGAAGATCGGAGGGATGTTGAAGTCCTCGACGCCGGGGGCCTTGAAGCCCTCGGCAGGCATCGGAGGCGGGACCGGTGGCGCCGGTACCTGCGTCAACGACGAGATCACCCGTGCTGCTCCTTCCGGTCCTCCGGGCCGGCGGGTTCACCGGGTCGAGGGAGGGGCTCAGGGGGGATGTAAAGGTAACGGATGTAGATCAAGCTGAAGGACGCGGCCCCACCGAGCAGGAGCCCGACCAGCAGGAACCAGCGCGTCGAGAGCAGGGTATCGATTCCCCATCCGGCCAGTCCGAACACCAGGATTCCGGTGATCAGATGGGAGAGGACCGTCCAGGCCTCCGACGGTGACTGGTCCGCAGACCCCTTCGGAGGGGTGCGTCCCGCGTCACCGCGGAGGCTGTCCTGCGCCATCGGGCGCACCATATCAGCAGGTTCGTCCCCGTCCACTACGGGCCGTCGGAGGCCACACCGCCGAGTAGGGGACGACCGTCCGGGCGACGGTCACACCGCGATCGTGGGCGTCTTCAGCCGTGCGAAGGCGATCACCTCGCCGACGATGAACGCGAGCGCCGTCGGGCCGAGGGCGAGCGCGGCGATGCGCGTGTCGACGACGCCGAGGGCCTGGAGCACGAGGAAGACGACCAGCAGCAGGCCGAGCTTGCCCATCATCGAGACGAGCGCGGCAGCCATGACGACCATCGGGTCGGCGGCGGCGGTCCAGCGCATCACCAGCGGGCCGAGAGAGCAGACCGCGATGACGACGACGGCGCCGACGATCGCTGCGACCACCCCGGTGGTGCCCGCGAGCAGCCCGGCGACCACCGCGGCGAGCACCGCGACGGCGATCGCCGGCCACAGGCCGCCGAAGAGCATCGCCCGGCTGGCCTCGAGGACCTGGGCGGTGTTCGCGGGCGTGGCGGACGGATTGAGCGGGTTGGCCGTGGTGCCGTCCGGCGTGCCGGACGCCGGGGTCACGGGGGGTGTGGGGTCCGGCTCGGGGCTGGTCATCGGGTCTGTCATCGGTTCCTCGGGGGAGGTCTCGGGGAGGTCAGGCGCGGGGGCGCAGGCGGGGGACGGCGGAGGCCAGCACGGCGACGAGCACGCCGACGGTGACGATCCAGACCACCACGAACGCGTTGTCGATCAGTGCCAGGGCGACGGCCCCGAACGCGAGCACCCCGGCCCACAGGTAGATCAGGAGCACGGCCCGGCGCTGGGAGTGGCCGATCTCCAGCAACCGGTGGTGCAGGTGCATCTTGTCCGGGGCGAACGGGCTGGTGCCCGCCCGGGTGCGGCGCACGACGGCCATGAGCAGGTCGAGCAGCGGCACGAAGACGACGGCCGCGACGACGATCAGCGGCGTGACCAGGGCGAGCGCGCCGGTGGCGCCGGTGGTCGAGTAGTTGGTGCGCCCCGACGCGGTGGTGGTGGCCGCGGCGAGCGTCAGGCCGATGAACATCGAGCCGGAGTCGCCCATGAACAGCCGTGCGGGCTGGAAGTTGTGCGGCAGGAAGCCGGCGCAGGCGCCGGCGAGCACCGCGGCGATGAGGGCCGGCGGGTAGGCGTTGACGTCGCCGTTCTGCTGGCCGAGCAGCCCGAGCGCGAACGCGCAGGTGGCGGTGGCCGCGATCGTGCCGATGCCCGCGGCCAGGCCGTCGAGGCCGTCGACGAAGTTCATCGCGTTGACCAGCAGCACGCACAGGAACACGGTGATGAGCACGCCCTGGTCCTGCCCGAGCAGCAGCACCGAGCCGGTGCTCCCGCCGGTGCCGCCCCAGGGCAGGTACACCGCCGTCCACTGCACGCCCATCAGCACGAGGACGCCCGCGGCGGTGGCCTGACCGGCGAGCTTGGTCAGCGCGTCGAGGCCGTAGCGGTCGTCGAGGGCCCCGACGGTGACGATGAGCCCGCCGGCGACGAGCACCGCGACCGTCTCGTTCGAGTAGTCGAAGGCGCGCCGCAGCACCGGGAGCTGGCTGGCCACGAACACCCCGGCCACCACGCCGAGGTAGATCGCGATGCCGCCGAGGCGCGGGATCGGCACCGTGTGCACGTCACGCCCGCGGGGCACCGCGATCGCGCCGGCCCGGATGGCGAGGCGGCGGACCAGCCCTGTGAGCAGGTAGGTGACGACCGCCGCGCAGAGCCCGACCAGGAGGTACTCCCGGATCGGGAGCCCCATCGGGGCGAAATCCGCTGACGGGCCCACGGAGCCCGAGGGTAGACCCGCTGTCGTCTAGCGGGGGTACGCGGGGAAGCGCGACACGAGGGCCGTCACCTCGTCGCGCACGTCGGCGAGAGCCTTCTTGCCCACCTCGCTGGTCTCGTCGGCCGTCACCGCGGACGCGATCAGCCGCGCGACGTCGCCCATCTCGGACTCCGTCATGCCCTGCGTGGTGATCGACGGCGACCCGACGCGGATGCCCGAGGCCGTCATCGGCGGCTGCGGGTCGTACGGGATCGCGTTCTTGTTCAGCGTGATGCCGGCGAGCCCGCTGCGGGCCTCGGCCTCCTTGCCCGTGACCCCGAGGGGCTGCAGGTCGAGCAGCGCGAGGTGGGTGTCGGTGCCGCCGGAGATCGCGCGCATGCCCTGGGACTCGAGGCCCGAGGTCAGGGCCTGGGCGTTGGCGATGACCTGGCGGGCGTAGCGCTGGTAGTCCGGCGTCGCCGCCTCGGCCAGGGCGACGGCCTTGCCGGCCACCGCGTGCATGAGCGGCCCGCCCTGCAGGAACGGGAAGACGGCCTTGTCCAGGGCTTTCGCGTGCTCCGCCCTCGAGACGAGCATGCCGCCGCGCGGGCCGCGCAGGACCTTGTGCGTCGTGAAGGTGACGACGTCGGCGTACGGCACCGGGCTGGGGATGGCCTGGCCGGCGACGAGGCCGATGAAGTGGGCGGCGTCGACCCAGAGCTTCGCGCCGACCTCGTCGGCGATCTCGCGGAACTTCGCGAAGTCGATGAGGCGCGGGTAGGCGGTGGCCCCGGCGACGATCATCTTCGGCCGGTGCTCGAGGGCGAGGTCGCGCACCTGGTCGTAGTCGATGCGGCCGTCGTCCTCGCGGACGGTGTAGGGCACCGGCTCGAACCACTTGCCCGAGAAGCTGACCTTCGCGCCGTGCGTGAGGTGCCCGCCGTGGGGCAGGGACATCGCCAGCACCTTGTCGCCGGGCTGGCAGAACGCCGCGTACACCGCGAGGTTGGCGTTGGCGCCGGAGTGCGGCTGGAGGTTGGCGTGCTCGGCGCCGAAGAGCGTCTTGGCGCGCTCGATGCCGATCTCCTCGGCGCGGTCGACGACCTCGCAGCCGCCGTAGTAGCGGCGGCCTGGGTAGCCCTCGGCGTACTTGTTCGACAGCGTCGAGCCCAGCGCCGCGAGCACGGCCGGGCTGGTGAGGTTCTCGCTGGCGATGAGCTGCAGTCCGCCGCGCAGCCGGGTGAGCTCGTCGTCGACGACCTGGGCGATCTCGGGGTCGACGGCCCGCAGGGCGTCGTAGTCCGGTCCCCAGAAGTGCTGCGAGTCGGCTGCCATGACGCCTCACGTTACCGGCCATTCACCGGAGCGCGCCCCGCCCCTGGAACCTGGGTCACATCCCCACGTGAGCGGAGTTCGCTCACAGGGAGACGGGGGTGCCGATGACCTCGGAGACCTGGTCGGCCGTGACGGCGCCCTCGCGGCGCAGGCGCGGGACGTCGCCGGTGAGGTCGACGATCGTCGAGGCCACGCCCGTCGCGCACACCCCGCCGTCGAGGTAGACCTCGACGCTCTCGCCCAGCTGCTCGCGGGCGTCGGTCACCGTGGTCGCCGGCTCGCGGCCGGAGACGTTCGCGCTGCTCACGGCCATGGGACCGACCTCGCGCAGCAGCTCGAGGGCCACCGGGTGCAGGGGCATGCGCAGCATGACGGTGCCG
>DASPHN010000334.1:0-13375 GCA_035629655.1 Saccharimonadales bacterium (SeqCode)
ATGCCTTCCTGGATCCACTCCGCCTCGCCGTCTCCGTCCCGCAGGCGACGGCCCTCCTCCTTCGCGAACGACCGGCCGCGATCTTCACGACCGGTGGCTATGTGGCGGTCCCGGTGTTGATGGCCGCGGCCCCGCTCGGCATCCCGGTGGTGCTCTGGGACGGCAACGTCATCCCCGGTCGGGCGGTGCGCACGACCGCCCGTCTTGCCGACGTCCTGACGGTCTCGTTCGCGGCGACCTGCCGCGCCCTGGCTGACGCTGCGCCGGGTCGACCGTGCTACCTGACGGGGACGCCGATCCGCGACACCCGGGTGATCGATCGCGCGGCCGCTCGGCAGCGCATGGGCGTCGCGCCCGATGACCGGGTGGTCCTGATCTTCGGTGGGTCGCAGGCCGTCCGCCGGTTCAACGCCGCCGTCGCCGGCGCACTCCCGCGCCTGGTCGAGCAGGTCGCGGTCATCCACGTGACCGGTGAGGACGGCTATGCGGCCGCGCTCACCAGCCGTGAGGCGCTGCCGGACGCGCGTCGCAGTCGCTACCGACCGCACCCGTTCCTCCGCGACGACATGCTGGCGGCACTGTCGGCCGCCGACCTCATCATCGGCCGGGCCGGATCGTCCACTCTTGCCGAAGTGACGGCGCTCGGGACGCCGATGGTCGTGGTCCCGTATCCGCACGCTGCCGGCCACCAGCGGGCGAACGCGGCCACGCTCGTCGAGGCCGGCGCCGCGCGGCTGGTCGAGGACGAGGCCTTCGATGCCGATGCGCTCCTGGCCGCGGCGGCCATCCTGGACGACCCCGCGACGCACGCCTCGATGTCCTCGGCCGCCCGGTCCCTCGGCCGCCCCGCCGCGGCCGACGCCGTGGCGGATCTGGTCCTCGCCGCCGCCCGCCGGGCGCCGCTGCCGGACACCGCGACCATCGACCGGCGCTCCCGAGGGGTGCCGGCGTGACCCCGGCCGCCGGCGAGGCCGTACCGGCCCCGACGTTCGATGCGATCGCCACGGGGACCGAGATCCAGCGCCGGATCGGGGTCAAGACCTCGCGCGACGAGCCGCTCGCCCGGTTCACGACGATGCGCGTCGGCGGGCCGGCGGACCTCTTCGCAAGCGTCCACAACAAGTTCGAGCTGCGCAGCCTCGTCCGCTTCGCGCGTGCCCGCGCGATCCCGTATCTGATCCTGGGCCGGGGGAGTGACGTCGTCATCAGCGATCGGGGCTGGCGCGGGCTGGTCATCCAGTCCCGGGCAGAGGAGTCCTCGTTCGATGGCGATCGCTACACGGCCGCAGCCGGCGTGCCGATGGCGCGCGCGGCGACCGAGACCCAGCGCGCCGGACTGTCGGGTCTCGAATTCGGCCTGGCCATCCCGGGCTCGGTGGGCGGCGCCGTCTGGGCAAACGCCGGGGCACACGAATCCGACATCGCCGGGGTCCTGGTCTCGGCGCGTCTGCTCGCCAGCGACGGCACGGAGGCCGTCGTCGAGGCGGCGGACCTCGGCCTCGCCTACCGCGATACGCGGCTCAAGCATCCACCGGCCGGCGGCCCCCCCGACCTCGTGCTCGAGGCGACCTTCCAGCTCGCGCCGGCGGATCCCGAGGTCATCAAGGAACGCCTCGACGACATCCGGCGCTGGCGTCAGGCCCACCAGCCGCTCGGGCTGCCGTCGGCGGGGAGCGTGTTCCGCAACCCGGACGGCGACTCGGCGGGCCGGCTCATCGATGCCGCTGGGTTGAAGGGCACGCGACTCGGCGGGGCGGTCGTCTCGGAGAAGCACGCCAACTTCATCGTCAACGACCGCAAGGGCACGGCCGCCGACGTGCGCCACCTCGGCGAGCACGTCCAGCGAGTGGTGCATGAGCGACACGGCGTCGACCTCCGGTTCGAGATCGAGTTCGTCGGCGACTGGACCGACTGGCCATGGCCGAGCGCCGAGCCGACGCCACCCGACGCGACCCACGCGGACGCCCCGGCGCGGACTCCGGCATGAGCGGCCCGATGACCGACCTGCCACCCATCGTCGTCCTGCTCGGCGGCCCATCGGCCGAGCACGACGTGTCGATCGTGTCCGGGACCGCGATCGCGACCGCCCTGCTCGACGGCGGGGCCGCCGTCCACCAGGTGGTCATCGACCTCGCCGGCCGCTGGTGGTGGCTGCCCGCGGACCATCGCCGCGACGACCGGCCGACGGTCGCCTATGACGACCCGTCGACGCTCGACGCCGATGGTCCCCACGGGGTCGGGGCGGCCCTCGATCGCCTCGCCGCCCAGGATCCGGCACCGGTCGTCGTCATCGGGCTGCATGGCCCGTTCGGGGAGGACGGGACCATCCAGGCCATGCTCGATGCGGCCGGCCTCGCGTACACGGGATCCGGGGTCGCCGCATCCGCCCTCGGCATGGACAAGGCCCTGTTCAAGCGCCTGTGCCGAGGTCTTGGGCTGCCGGTCATGGATTGGCGCGAGATCGGTGCCGGCCGCTGGGCGGCGGACCGCGCTGCCGTGCTCGGCGAGCTCGCCGCCTTTGCGTCGGGCGGCGGAGACCCGCGGCTCATGGTCAAGCCGGCCGGCCTGGGCAGCTCGGTCGGGATGACGCTCGTCCACGACCCGGCCGAGCTCCCCGACGCGCTCGATCTCGCGTTCCGCTACGACACGGTGGCCATCGTCGAGACGTACCTGCCCGGCGCACGGGACCTCGAGGTCTCGGTCATCGGCAACGACCCGGCTCGGCTCGAGGTCTTCGGCCCGGGCGAGATCGTCAGCGGCAACGAGTTCTACGACTACGCCGCGAAGTACACGCCGGGCCTGTCCGAGACCTCGACGCGCGCCGAGGTCGGGGAGGGGGAGCGGCGGATCCTCCACAAGCTGTCGCGCGACGTCTACCGGGCGATCGGCGCCGAGGGCTTCGCGCGGATCGACTTCCTCGTGGCCGGCGACCGGATCGTCGTGTCCGAGATCAACACGATCCCTGGGTTCACCCCGATCAGCCTCTTCCCGACGATGCCGGCCGACGGGGGCTACAGCTTCACCGACGTATGCCGGAGGATCGTGGAGCTCGCCATCGAGCGGCACGCGGCGCGGCCGAAGCGGGTCCTCGAGCCGACCGACCTGCCGCGATGACCCAGCGACCGACGACGCGACGACCCATGCCGCCCCGGCCGACGGCGCGCCGGCCGGCGTCCGGGACGCCGATGCGACGATCGCGAACGGTGCGTCGTGCGTCGGCGGGGCTCTCGCCTCTCCGGGCCGGGGCGCTGCTCGCGTTGATCCTCGCGGCAGCGGCCATCTATGGCGTGGGCAACTCCTCGGCCTTCGGCTTCCGGGAGGTGCAGCTCGAGGGCGCGTCGGTGACGAGCGCTGCCGCGGTGGAGGAGGTCCTGGACCTGACGCGCGGCACGAACCTGTTCCAACTCGCGACGCGCGACCTCGAGGCGGCCGTCGCCGACCTGCCGACCGTCGCCGCGGCCCAGGTCTCGGTGGGCCTGCCCGATACGGTCGTGGTCCGGCTCGAGGAGCGCGATCCGGTGCTCGTCTGGCGGGTCGGTGCACGGCGCTATCTCGCCGACGCGGACGGCCACCTCTTCGCCAAGGTCGACGAGACGTCGCCGCCCGGCGTGGCCGCCCTGCCGGTCGTCGAGGACCAGCGGGCCGCCTCTGCCGGGCTCGCCGTGGGCTCGACCCTCCAGGCCATCGATCTCGACGCCGCCACCCGGCTCGCCTCGCTGGTGCCCGGCGATGTCGGGAGCGAAGGCGAGCGGCTGGACGTCATCGTCACCGACCCATCGGGCTTCTCGGTCTACGGCCGGCCGGCCGGCTGGCGCGCGATCTTCGGCTTCTACACGGCCAGCCTGCGCACGCCCGACCTCATCCCGGGCCAGGTCCGGCTCCTGCGCAGCCTGCTCATCGGTCGCGAGCCGCTCATCGAGCGGGTCATCCTGGCCTCGGAGACGGACGGGACCTACATCCCGCGTCCGACGCCGAAGCCCACGGCCACCCCCAAGCCCACGCCGACGCCAGCCCCATGACGGCGCGGACGGTTGCCGCTCGCTCGCGCGGTCGGGTAGCCTTGCTCAAACCACCGGAGCGAGGACGACGACAGCGTGCTGCTACCCCTGCTCGGGCTCCTCGTGGGCGTCCTGGCGGGTCTCGTCCTCAACGTCAACGTCAGCTTCGAGCTCAGCCGCTACTCGGCGGTGGCGATCCTCGCCGCACTCGATTCGGTGCTCGGCGCGGTCCGGGCGGAGCTCGATGGCGTCTACGACAATCGCATCTTCATCAGCGGGTTCCTGGTCAACGCGATCATCGCCGTGCTCCTGACCTTCATCGGCGATCGACTCGGCCTGGACCTCTACCTCGTCGCCCTCATCACGTTCGGACTGCGCATCTTCGATAACGTGGCCCTCATCCGCCGCCACTTCCTCTAGGCCACCACCGCCCACGACCCCCGATCCAGCTCGCGACATCGGAAACGGAGACGACACACCCAGTGGAACGAGAAGCGGTCCTCGTCGGCATCGACGTCGGCACCAGCAAGGTCTGCGCCCTCATCGGTGAGGTGAGTCGCGACGGGCGCCTGACGATCATGGGCCACGGCACCGTCCCGGCCTCGGGCCTCAAGAAGGGCGTGGTCATCAACATCGACCAGACGGTCCGCTCGATCGCCGACGCCGTGGAGCGCGCCGAGCGACTGTCCGGCTGGAAGATCGACCGGGCGTTCGTCGGGGTCGGGGGCCAGCACGTCGAGAGCCTGAACTCGCCGGGCCAGGTGGCGGTCACCGGGCACCATCGGGAGGTCGCGCGCGAGGACATCAACCGGGCCATCGAGGTCGCCCGCGCGGTGCCGATCCCCTCCAACCGCGAGGTCCTGCACGTCGAGCGGCGCGGCTTCAGCGTCGATGGCCAGGAAGGCGTCAAGGACCCGCTCGGCATGAGCGCGCTGCGGCTCGAGGTGGAGACCCACATCGTCACCGCCTCGGCGACGGCGGTCCAGAACCTCTCGAAGTGCGTGGCCGCGGCCGGGGTGAAGATCGACGAGCTCGTCGTCAACTCGCTCGCCTCGGCGGAAGCGGTGCTCAACGAGACCGAGAAGGAGCTCGGCGTGGCCGTGGCCGACATCGGCGCGGGCACGATCGACCTGGCCCTCTTCCAGGAGGGCTCGCCATTCCACACCCGGGTCCTGCCGGTCGGTGGCAACAACGTGACGAACGACGTGGCCATCGGGCTCAAGACGAGCCTCCAGGTCGCCGAGGAGCTGAAGTGTCGGCACGGCTCGTGCGACCTCCGCTCCGTGGCCGAGGACGAGGAGATCAGCGTCAGCGTGCTCGGTGAGGAGGCGGGCCGGACCGTGAGCCGGCTCGAGGTCTGCCAGATCATCGAGGCGCGCATGCGCGAGACGTTCGAGCTGCTGCGCAACGAGATCCGGGCGGCGGGTGTCCGCCAGCTGCCGGCCGGGGTGATCCTGACCGGTGGTGCCTCGCAGCTGTCGGGGATCGCGGAGCTCGGACGCGATGTGCTCGAGATGCCGGTCCGCGTCGCGTCGCCGTCGAACATCGGGGGCCTCGTAGACACGCTCCTGACCCCGGGATACGCGACGGGCGTGGGCCTCCTCCAGTGGGGCGCGACCAGCCTGTCCAGCGGCGAGCCGCTGCGCTACGAATCGGCGCCGGCGATGGGCGGGCTCGGCCGCCTGCGCGACGCCCTGCGGAGCATCTTCCCGTAGAGACGCGCGAGCTCACGGTCCGGACGGGCACGGCGCGGGGGCTGGCCGACCTCACCGCGGCCTGCCGCGCGTTCCTCTCCGACGTCGAAGCCGACGATGGCCTGCTCTCGATCTTCGTGCCCCACGCGACGGCCGGGTTGATCATCGTGGAGATCGGCGCCGGCTCGGATGAGGATCTGCTCGACGCCCTCGACCGCCTGCTGCCCCGTGAAGAGCGCCTCTATCGGCATCGCCATGGGTCGGCTGGGCATGGCGCGGACCACGTGGTGCCGCTCCTGACTCCGCCCTCCCTCACGGTGCCGGTGATCGACGGTCGGCTGGCACTGGGGACGTGGCAGTCGATCTGCCTGTTGGATCCCAACGCCGACAACGCGACGCGGACGGTCCTGCTCAGCTTCCTCGCCGGCTGATACGGACGGCGGAACCAAGCGCCACGATCATCGTGGCAAGGACGGCAACGAGCGTCAGCACCAGGCCGACCCCACCCGATCCGGCCCCGCCCAAGCCGTCCGGCGTATCGGTCGGCGGCAGGGTGATCGACGGGCCGGACGCCTCCGTCGGGGCCGCGCCACCCGGCGTCTTCGTCGGCCGGGGCGTGGCGGTGGCCGGCCCGCAGACCGAGCCGACCGATTCCTCGGCGGCGCTCACCGAAACCGGATCGGGCATCGTGAACGGGTCCTCGAGCGTCCATTCGTAGCGGGCCACCAGGGCGAAGGTGGCCTCGCAATCGTCGGGCAGGGGCTCGGTCCGCGTCACCGGGCTCACGGCCTTGAGGGTCACCCTCGCGCCGAGGGCCGGGTCCCACATCGGGACCTTGACCCGGAAGTCGCCGGCCTCGTCGATCAGGAACTCGCCGGCCACGCCGTCCCGTCCCTCGACGACGAGCCGCACGGAGGCGGCCTCGACCGGGAAGCCGTCGCCGTCCGGTCCGATGATCGAGCCGGGCAGGATCTTCTCGCAGACCAGGCTGGAGGCGGCGTCGACCTCGAGCACCATCGTCACCTCGAGGGCGCCGTCGGCCTCGGACGAGCCGTCGTACGACCAGGCGGTCAGACAGCCATCCTCGACGACGGTCTCGTCGAGGTGCGCGCTCGCGCGCAGGGTGACCGGCGGGGCGCCCTCGGCCGGGCGGGCGACGGCGCTGAACACCGCCGAGCCCGAGGCATCGATCGTCCCTTCGAGCTCCTGCAGGACGCCATCCTCTCCGAGATCCTGACGCTCCGAGATAAGCGTCACGGAGCCGCCCTCGAGCGGGACGTGCACGTCGACGAACACCACCGTGACCGTCCCGTCGAAGACCACGTCTGCCGGTGGATCCGCGGCGAGCGCCGGCACCGCGGCCACAGCGAGCAGGAGCAGCGCGAGCGGCGCCGCAGCGAGTGACCGGAGTCGCACGGAGGATCCCCCTGAAGATGAAGCGCGCGTGACGGGCCGCGTCGAGCGGGCGGCGCGGCCGGAGTCTACGGGCGTCGTAGCCCAGCCGTCGATAGGGCATGGTACGTAGGTCCTGCCTGCCGGTGCGCTGACGCACCACCGTGACCCGGCGGGACGGGGCGTCGCGATGATCCGATGCCCCCGTCGGGGCGGGTCGGCGCTATACTCCGTCGGACCCCTGCGGACCCGGGTCGGTCGAGCGCCCACCGGGTCCGGACGTACCGCCACCGTCGCTGTCAGGGCCCCGTGAGGGTCCCCCGGAGGAGAGCCCGATGCCGCTTCGTTCCGATTCGGAGAACTTCGCGCTGATCCGCGTCATCGGGGTCGGTGGAGGCGGCAGCAACGCCGTCAACCGGATGATCCGGGCCGAGATGATGGGCGTCGAATTCATCGCCTGCAACACGGATGCGCAGGCCCTCCTCCAATCGGACGCGCCGCACAAGATCCGCATCGGTGACAAGGTCACGCGCGGGCTCGGGGCGGGTGGCGACTCGACCGTCGGCCAGCGCTCGGCCGAGGAGGACTCGGAGAAGATCGCCGCGGCCCTCGTCGACTCCGACATGGTCTTCATCACTGCGGGGCTCGGTGGCGGCACGGGTTCGGGCGCGGCCCCGGTGGTGGCCCAGATCGCCAAGGAATCGGGTGCGCTGACGATCGGCGTCGTGACCAAGCCGTTCAGCTTCGAGGGACCGAAGCGCAAGCTCGTCGCCGAGAAGGCCGCCGAGGAGCTGAAGTCCCAGGTCGACACCCTCATCACGGTCCCCAACGACCGCCTGCGCGACGTCGTCGGCAAGGACACGAGCATCCTCGACGCGTTCCGTGTCGTCGACGACGTCCTGCGCCAGGGCGTCCAGGGCATCAGCGACATCATCACGATGCCAGGACTCATCAACCTCGACTTCGCCGATGTGCGGGCGATCATGAAGGACGCCGGCTCGGCGCTCATGGGCATCGGTCGGGCGACCGGCGAGAACCGTGCGGTCGAGGCCGCACGCCAGGCCATCGCCAGCCCGCTCCTCGAGGTCGACATCGCGGGCGCCCAGGGCTTGCTCTTCAACATCACGGGCTCGTCGAGCCTGAGCCTCTACGAGGTCACCGAGGCGGCGGAGGAGATCCGCGCCGCAGCCGACCCCGAAGCGAACATCATCTTCGGCACGAGCTTCAATGAGCGGCTCGGCGACGAGGTCATGATCACCGTCATCGCGACGGGCTTCGACGGCGGACGCAAGCATCGAGTGACGACGCGTGAGGCCACCGGCGTCATGGACTCGCAGACCAGCGGGCGGGCCCCGCGCGAACGCGATTTCCTCGAGGAGCTGCATCGGCAGCGCGAGGAAGCGGTCGACGATTCGCCGTTCACGACCCCGGTCCACGACGATGAGGCCGCGGCCGTCGTCAGTGCCCCGCGCGTCGAGCGGACCGTCGGGGCGCCGGCGGCTCGGCCGACGACGTACGACGCGGACGATCTCGAGATCCCGAGCTTCCTCCGCCGCAGCAAGTGACCCGTGCCGGCCGATGGCCGGCGACCCGAGTCGAACCGACGTGAGCGACCCGTCCGCGTCCGTCGACGCCCTGCGGGCGGCCCATTCGATGGTCCTCGAGCGGATCGCGAGCGCCGCCGCCCGGGTCGGCCGTGACCCGGCCGGTGTCACGCTCGTCGCCGTCAGCAAGACCGTCGAGGCGGCCCGCATCCGCGACGCCTACCGTGCCGGCCTGCGGACCTTCGGCGAGAACCGCGTCCAGGAGGCGCTCGCCAAGCAGCCCGAGATCCACTTCCGCGACATCGAGTGGCACCTCGTCGGGCCGCTCCAGTCGAACAAGGCGCGCAAGGCCATCGACGCGTTCGACGTGATCCAGACGGTCGACTCGGTCGGGCTTGCCCGCCGGCTCGACCTGCTCGGTGGCGATATCCAGGCGGGCCACGCCGCGCCGGATGGGGCGATCCCGGCTGCACCGTTCCGGCACCCGGTCCTGTTGCAGGTCAACGTCGACGGGGACCCCGCGAAGGCAGGCTTTCGACCTGAGGACGTGGCGGGCGCGCTGGGGGAGATCGCCGGCATGGCCCATGTGCGTGTCGAGGGCCTCATGACGGTCGGTCGGTTCGTGGAGGAAGCCGAGGCCGCTCGGCCGACGTTCCGTGCGCTTCGCGAGCTCTCCGAGCGCCTGCGAGCGGACGGCGCCGACCTCGGCCCTGCCCTCTCGATGGGCATGACCGACGATTTCGAGATCGCCGTCGAGGAAGGCGCGACGATCGTGCGGGTCGGCCGCGCGTTGTTCGGCGAGCGGCCGCATCACCATGGCGACGGCGCGGTCGAGCATGCCCACTGACGCCGGCCAGGGGCGCGGACCGGGCAGATGGGCGGTCGCTGCTAGACTTTCGGGGTGGCCGGAGCGTTCCTCGCGAACTTCATCCAGTTCCTGCTCTTCGCCCTCTGGGCCTTGGTCTTCGGGCGGATGATCATGTCGTGGGTGGACCCGGCGGGTCGGAACCAGATCTCCCGGTTCCTGATCCAGCTCACCGAGCCGATCCTGGCGCCCGTGCGCAGGGTGCTCCCCAAGTCGGGAGCGATCGACTGGTCCGGCTTCGTCGTCCTGATCGTGCTCGGCTTCCTCTGGCCCGCCTTCTGAGGCTCCTTGACTGCACCCGACGTCCGCTTCGCCGTCCGTCTCACTCCACGAACGGCGGCTGACCATGTCGACGGTGTGGTGGATGGGGTCCTGCGGGTCCGGGTCGGAGCCCCGGCCGTCGGCGGGAGCGCCAACATCGCCTTGATCCGGCTCCTCGCCGACGAGCTCGACATCCCACGCACGAGCATCCGCATCGTCGCCGGGGCGACGAGCCGGGCGAAGCTGCTCGTGGTCGACGGGGTGAGCGCTGAGGACCTGAGCGCCCGCTGGCCGGGCCTGCGGGTCTAGGGAGATCGGGAGGGTCTCGCGCGAAGCCCGAGCCGGCTTCGGGTATCATCCGACCCCTGCCGCGATGGCAGTCTGGGGCGATTAGCTCAGTTGGTTAGAGCGCACGGTTCACATCCGTGAGGTCACTGGTTCGAGTCCAGTATCGCCCACCATCCTGACCCGAAACCTCAGTCGTCCTTCAGGTCGGCCGTTAGCGCGCGATAGGTGCCGAACGGCTGCAGCGGCCGGTTGTTCCCGTCGTATGCGGCGCGCATCTTGTCGATCTGCGCGGCGGACAGACGGATCGGCTCCATCAGAAAGATCCATCGCACGCGCTCGGTGCACGGCGGCGTCGTGAGGCTCCCGTCGTAGTGCCACGCCTCCAGCGCCGTTGGCAGCAGCTGCGGCCAGTCGATCGTGGCCGGAACCCCTTCGATCCCGACCGGCGTTCCCATCGCGTCGATGTACGGCGCCCATGCGGCGTCGTCCTTGTCTCCTTCGACCACCATCGCGCCGACGATCGTGAACGCCCCGTTCGGATGCTGGTGGACGAACTGCACCTCCGCAGCCGCCGGTTCGGCACCGGCGATGACGTGCTCGGGCGGGAGGTGGAACTGGAGTTGCGTCAGGTACGAGACCGGGCTGTCGACCACGAGCGTGGGCTCCGGTTCGTCGACGTCGAACTGTGAGAAGTGGTAGACGTCGATCGTGTTCATCCCATCGGGGATGGCGATGATCGTGTGGCCGTCGTTCACGATCCGGGCCGTGCCGGCTTGGTACTCGAAGATCGGGTCTCGCTCGCGCTTCTCATCCGCGCTCGCGATCTCGATCGGGCTCTGGGTCACGCCGTCGGCGCAGGCGTAGTAGTTGTCGCTGAGGTCGGCCCAGTGCTCCGGGCCCGTCGCGCCCGCGTACGACCAGTCCAGCGCCCCGGGTGAGGCCGACGGCGACGAGGTAGCAGGGGCCGCCGACGGCGCGACGGTGGCCGGCTGGGACACAGCCCCGGTCGACGGCGCCTCCGATGCCGTCGGTGGCGCCGCCGGCGGACTGCACGCGGCGGCAAGCATGGCCACCGAGAGCACCGCAAGTGCGGCGCGTGTCTTCGAGGATGTGATCACGGCGTTGGCCCTCAGCACGGGTCGAGGCCGAAGTCTAGTGCAGCGGCCCTCCCGTCCGAGTGGCGAGCACGTGGTATCCGGCCGCCACCCCCGGTGTGGATCTGCTTGCCGACCGACCCTGGCCGACCTGGCCGGATCCCCGTGCCTACCTCGCTCGAGCTACGGGTAGAGACCCCGGAGCTGCGTCGCCTCGGCCACGCGCTCGACCGCGATCGCCTGGGCCGCCAGCCGCGGGTCGATGTCGTCGGCAGCGGCTCGAGCCCACACGGCATCGGCTGCGGTCAGGATCTGCCGCCGCAAACGATCGTTCACCTCGTCGAGCGTCCAGGCGAGCGCCGCTCGGTTCTGGGCCCACTCGAAGTAGCTGACGATGACCCCACCGGCGTTGCACAGGATGTCCGGAAGGATCACGACACCGTTGCGCCGCAGGATCGGATCGGCGTCCGGCGCGACCGGACCATTGGCTGCCTCGGCCAGGATGCGCGCACGAACCGAGCCGGCGTTGTCCGCCGTGATCTGCCCCTCGAGGGCGGCGAGCACGAGGATGTCGACATCAAGCCCGAAGAGTTCCTCGTTGTCGATGGAACGCGTCCCGGGAGCGCCGGCGATCGTGCCGTGCTCACCCAGGTGACGCCGCAGGAACGGGACGTCCAGTCCCTCGTGCTGCGCAACGCCGCCATGCACGTCGGTGATCGCGACGACGGTCGCGCCGGCCTCCTGGAGCAGCCGGGCGGTCGCCTCACCCACATTGCCGAAGCCCTGGACCGCGACGCGAGCGCCTCGGAGCTCGAAGCCGCCGCGGCGCGCCGCGTCGGCGATGGTATAGACGACACCTTGCCCGGTCGCGTCCGCCCGACCGACGGAGCCCCCGATGGCGATCGGCTTGCCGGTCACGACACCCGGCACCGAGTAGCCCCGGTGCATCGAGACCGTGTCCATGATCCAGGCCATCGTCTGGGCGTTCGTGCCGACGTCCGGCGCGGGGATGTCCGAGTCCGGGCCGATGACCCCCTCGAGCTCGGTGGCGAATCGGCGGGTCAACGCCTCCAGCTCCTTCGAGCTCATCGAGCTTGGATCGCACGTCACGCCGCCCTTGGCACCACCGAACGGGACGTCGACGAGGGCCGACTTCCAGGTCATCCACATGGCCAGGGCGCGGACGTCGTCAAGGTCGGTTCGCGGGTGGAAGCGTAGGCCACCCTTGGCCGGCCCGCGGGCAACGTTATGCTGGACCCGGTAGCCTTGGAAGACCTCCGTGGATCCGTCATCCCGCTTGACCGGGAAGTGGACCGTGAGCTCGCGTTGCGGCACCCGGAGCACCGCACGGAGGCCGGCATCGAGGGCGATGTGGTCCGCCGCCGCATCGAACTGTTCGAGCGCTGCAGCCAACGCTCGGGCACCCGAGGATGGCTTGACGTCGGTCTTGACTCGCTGCATCACGTTTCATCTCCACGGGCGGGACGCGTTCTGGTTTGACGGCAAGCCTCGCGTGCGCGCACCAACAAGACCGTGAACGACCATGAACGGATCATGAAATCGACTGCATGACCCATCGGTCTGTTCACGCGTCGTTCATCGTCGTTTCCGTGCGGCTACACGCTGTGGCCATACGGTCTTCCTGGCACGCACGGGAGGCGTGCGCCATCGAGTACGTCACGCGTCCTCCTGCCCGCTGCTCGTGATCACTGGCCGTATGCTCCACCGCATGGTGATCGAGGATCCGGGCGGGTCGCCGTTGGCTGTCGCGGCGCTTGCGCTGCTCGGTCCTGGCGCGACGGCCGCCGATCTCGGGCGCCGATTCTCCGAGCGTGGCGCCGAGATCTCGCCACGTGTCGTGGAGGACCTGCTGACCGAGCTCGCATCGCTCGGTCTCGTCCGAGTCTCCCGGGGGTCGCCTGAGCGCGAGTACGTCCTGTCGAGTCTCGGGCGGCGCGTGGACCAACGCGGGAACTGGACAGATGCATCCGTGCAGATGATCGACCTGGAGCGGATGCGGACCGATTTCCTGTCGATCATCGCCCACGAGCTGCGTACGCCGATCACGGTGATGCGAACGCTGACGGGTCTGTTGCTTGACCCGGCGTCCGATCCCTCACCCGAGCAGCGACGCGAGATGCTCCTGACGATGGAGCGCAACGCCGAGCGGATGCAACGCGTCATCGGTGAGATCCTCGACCTTGCCCGCTATCGGGCCGGCACGATCGGACTCCAGCTC
>DASPHN010000335.1:0-2687 GCA_035629655.1 Saccharimonadales bacterium (SeqCode)
GCGGTGACCCTCGCCCGTCTCGGTGTCCCGGTCGCCTTCGTCGGGACCATCGGGGACGACGAGGTCGGGCGCTGGATCCGCGAGGGTCTCGGGGACGAGGGTGTCGACGTCGACGGTCTCGCGGTCCGGGCTGGCCCCTCACCGTTGAGCGTCGTCCTCGTCGAGCGCGGCACCGGCGCGCGGGCGCTCGCGCCGTATCCCGGCGCGTCGGCCGCCATCGCCCTCGACGACGAGACACGCCGTCGCTGCGCCGCTGCTCGGTGGGTGCATCTCGATCAGCGCGGCGTCAGGATCCTCGATGCGTTGCGCTCGGACGGGGTCCGGACCCCGGTGTCGCTCGATGGCGGGGTCGACGTGCCGGATGCCGATCTTGGCCAGGTGGACCTCTACGTCCCGACCGAGGCGGCGCTCCTCGCTCGATTTCCCGGGTCCCTCGACGCATCGCTCGATCGCGCCCTGGCGGCGGGTCCATCCACGGTGGTCGTCACGCAGGGCGCGACGGGAAGCAGCGCGGTCCAGCGCGCGCCCGATGGCGGCCGCATCGGCCCGATCCACGCGCCGGCATTCGAGCTCGAGGGATCCGTGCGAAGCACGCTCGGCGCCGGCGACGTCTTTCACGGCGCCTTGCTTGCCGGGCTCGTGGATGACCTGCCGCTCGAGCTCGCCCTTGCGCGCGCCAACGCCGTCGCGGCGATGTCATGCGCGGCACTCGACGGTCGAAGCGCCATCCCCAGCCGCACCGAGCTGGAGGCATCCCTGGCCCGCGCCAGCACGTTCGGAGAGCACCACGATGGATGACGGTCTTGTCAGGTTGGCCCGCCCGAGCGGCGCCTTCGCCATGGTCGCGCTCGACCAGCGAGAGTCCCTGCGGACGATGCTGGCGGCCCATGCCCACGGAGAGCTGGACCACGAGGCCGTCTCGGACTTCAAGGTCGCGGCCACGCGGATCCTCGCCCCGCTGGCCTCCGCAGTCCTGCTCGATGTCGAGAGCGGACTCGCACCGGTCAGGGACGCTGGCGCGCTGCCGGCCGGCACCGGCCTCATCGTCGCCGCGGATCGGCTGACCCAGCGACGCGGCGGCCCGGTCGAGGCGACCGAGCTCGACGATGACGTCATGGCCGACGACGCCGTCGCCGCCGTGGCCGATGCCTACAAGCTGCTGGTGATCTGGCGCGAGGGGACCGGGGACGAGGCGCGTCTCCGCACCGTGCGATCGTTCGTCGACGCCTGCCGGCGACGCGGGAGACCGGCGGTCGTCGAAGGGATCGTCCGGGACGGCGCCGGCGAACCCCCACCGGCCGACCGGCATGCGGAGCTGGTCCTCGCCGCCGCGGCCGAGCTCGGGGCCGTCGGTCCCGACGTCTACAAGGCGGAGGTCCCGACGCTGGGTCGATCCGACGATGCCGCCATCACCGCGGCCGCCGAGCGCCTGACAGCGATCCTGGACTGCCCATGGGTCGTCCTCTCGAATGGCACGGATCTTCTCCGCTTCGGCGATGCTGCGGTGGCTGCCGCCCGAGGCGGCGCGTCCGGGTTCCTGGCCGGTCGCGCCATCTGGCTCGATGCCCTCGGCGCGAGCGACGTCGAGGCGCACCTGCGGACGGTGGCGGCGCCGCGGCTCGCCGGTCTGGCCGCCCGGATCGACACCGTCGCACGCCCATGGATGGAGGTCTGACATGACGGTCCCGCGCCTGACCTCGATCCACACGGTCGGCACGCTCGTCCCGGTCTTCGGGGCGCTCGCCGACGAGCTGCTGCCCGGCGTCGAGCGGGCGGATGTCGTCGACGAGGCGCTCCTCGGCGAGGCGATCGCCGCTGGACACATCCCGCCGGCGACGGCGGCACGGCTCGAGACCCATGTCCGGACCGCCCTCGACGATGGAGCGGACCTCGTCCTCGTGACCTGTTCCTCGATGGGCCCCGTCGTGGACGCACTCGCCGAGACCCACGGCTGGCCGCTCCTCCGGATCGACGAGGCCCTGGCGGACCGGGCGATCGAGACGAGCCGGCGCATCGGGGTGATCGCGACCCTGGCCACGACCCTCGAGCCGACCGTGGACCTGATCCGCCGACGCGCGGACCGGGTCGGCCCCGGCGCAGACGCCCTCGAGATCCGGAGCGTGCTCTGCGAGGGCGCCTTCGCCGCGTTGAAGGCAGGCCGACTCGACGAGCACGACGCGCTGGTGCGGGCGGGGCTGGAGCAGCTCCTGCCGCTCGTCGACGTCGTCGTCCTGGCCCAGGCCTCCATGGCCCGCGTGGCGGCGACGCTCGATCCGGCGATGACCGGCGACCGACCGATCCTCGCGAGTCCTCGCCTCGGCATGGAACGGGTGGCCGAGCGCCTTGGCTCGCCCGGGGAGCGTCGAGACGGCTGACCCGCGGTCGGACCGGCCACCGATCTGGCCGCAGTCCCTCCTCTCTCGGATCCGACGCCGCGCACGCGATCGGACCGTCGTCGTCCTCGATGACGACCCGACGGGCACCCAGACGGTGCGCGGCGTGCCGGTCCTGTTCGATCCCGACGTGGCGGCACTCGCGGAGGTGCTCGGACGGGGTGCCGGACTCGTGTTCGTGCTGACGAACAGCCGCAGCCTGTCCGAGCATGCCGCGGTCGCGCTGACGCGGCGCCTGGTTCGCCGAGTCGTTCGCGCGTCGCGACGGACCGGACGGGCGGTGACGTTCGTCAG
>DASPHN010000336.1:0-8195 GCA_035629655.1 Saccharimonadales bacterium (SeqCode)
CGCGGCGCTCGGCGACCTGACCCTCATCACCGGCCAGAAGCCGATCGTGACCAAGGCCAAGCGCTCGATCGCCCAGTTCCGCCTGCGGACGGGCAACTCGATCGGGGCCAAGGTGACCCTCCGCGGCGAGCGGATGTGGGATTTCCTCGACCGGCTCACGACCCTGGCACTGCCGCGCATCCGCGACTTCCGGGGGATCCCGAGCAAGTCGTTCGATGGGCGGGGCAACTACTCACTGGGACTGCGCGAGCAGCTCGCCTTCCCGGAGATCGATTACGACAAGGTTGACCGTCTCCGCGGGCTGGAGATCAGCATCGTGACGACGGCGAAGACCGACGAGGAATCCAAGAAGCTCTTGGAACTCCTCGGCATGCCCTTCGCCTCGTAGGCGCGGGGAGGGAGAACCATGGCCAAGAAGTCGATGATCGCGAAGGCGAAGCGGACCCCCAAGCACAAGGTGCAGGCGTATCACCGCTGCTTCGTGTGCGGGCGCCCGCGGGCCTTCATGCGACGGTTCGCGCTCTGCCGCATCTGCTTCCGGGAGCGTGCGCTCCTGGGCGAGCTGCCGGGCGTCACGAAGTCGAGTTGGTAGGACACCGATGAACATCTCCGACCCGATCGCGGACATGCTCACGCGCGTCCGGAACGCGTCGCGGGCACGCCACACCGAAGTGGTGGTCCCCGCGTCGCGGACGAAGCGCGAGATCGCCCGCATCCTCAAGGACGAGGGCTTCATCGCCGACGTCAGCGAGGAGCAGGACGGCCCGACGGCCAACCTGCGCATCACCCTCAAGTACGTCGACGGGAAGGTCCCGGTCGTCTCCGGCCTCAAGCGGATCAGCAAGCCCGGCCTGCGCGTCTACGCGCGCAAGACGGACATCCCGCGCGTGCTGGGCGGCCTGGGCATCGTCATCGTCAGCACCAGCCAGGGGATCATGACCGGCCAGCAGGCGCGTCAGGCGCAGCTGGGCGGCGAAGTCCTCGCGTACGTCTGGTAAGGCGGCGAACTGATGTCCCGTATCGGACGACTCCCCATCCCGGTCCCGACGACCGTCGACGTGACGATCGACGGGCGGCAGCTCACGGTCAAGGGGCCCAAGGGCACCCTCAGCCGCTCGCTGCACCCCGACATCACGGTCAGCCGCGAGGACACGACGCTGGTCGTGACCCGGCCGACCGAGCAGAAGACCCACAAGCAGCTCCACGGCCTGACGCGGACGCTGGTGAACAACATGGTCGTCGGCGTGACCGACGGCTATCGCAAGGGCCTCGAGATCACCGGCGTCGGCTACCGCGCCACGCTGAACGGCCTAAAGCTGACGCTCAACCTGGGCTACAGCCACCCGGTCGAGATCGACCCGCCCGACGGCATCAGCTTCGAAGTCGAGAACCCGACCCGCCTCGCGGTCGTCGGCATCGACAAGGAGCTGGTCGGCCAGATCGCCGCACAGGTCCGCGCCACCCGCAAGCCGGAGCCCTACAAGGGCAAGGGCGTGCGCTACGCGGGCGAGACGATCCGCCGCAAGGCCGGTAAGGCCGGCAAGATCGGCGGCAAGAAGTGATCGAGATGATCCACGAAGGACCGACACGATGACGCAGGTCGCCAACCGGGTCGCCGCACGACGCAAGCGCCACGAACGGATCCGCCTCCACCTGGCGGGGACGGACGGGCGGCCGCGTCTGGCGGTCTTCCGCAGCCTCAACCACATCTACGCGCAGGTGATCGACGACGCGTCCGGGACGACGCTCGCGGCCGCCTCGACCGTCGAGAAGGAGCTCAAGGGCTCCAGCTCGACCAAGGCCGAGGAAGCCGCCACCGTCGGACGCCTGGTCGCCGAGCGCGCGAAGGCCGCCGGCGTCGAGCGCGTGGTCTTCGATCGAGCCGGGTTCCGGTACCACGGGCGGATCAAGTCGCTCGCCGATGCCGCCCGCGAAGCCGGCCTCGACTTCTGATCGAAAGGAGCCACCGTGGCACGAATCGACCCGAATAAGCTCGCGCTCGAGGAGCGCGTCGTCCAGATCAACCGGGTGGCGAAGGTCGTCAAGGGCGGTCGTCGCTTCAGCTTCAGCGCGGTCGTCGTCGTCGGCGACGGCGCGGGCCATGTCGGCGTCGGGCTGGGCAAGGCCGGCGAGGTCCCCGAGTCGATCCGCAAGGGCGTCGAGGACGCGAAGAAGAACCTCATCAAGATCCCCATGGTGGGCACGACGATCCCCCACGAGGTGAACGTCCAGTTCTCGGCCAGCAAGGTCATGCTCAAGCCCGCCAGCCAGGGCACCGGCGTCATCGCCGGCGGCTCGGTCCGCGCGGTGCTCGAGGCGGCCGGCGTCCGCGACATCCTCTCGAAGATCTACGGCTCGACCAACCCGGTCAACGTGACCCGGGCGACGATCGAGGCACTCCGGGGCCTGCACTCGGCCGAGGAGCTCAGCGCGCGTCGCGGGGTGAAGCTGACCAGCCGCATCTCGGGCCAGCCAGCCGCGGAGGCCATCGATGGCCGCTAAGCTCAAGGTCACCCAGACACGCAGCACCATCAGTCACATCGCCCGAAACCGAGCCACGGTGAAGGCCCTGGGCCTGCACGGGATCGGCAGCACCAGCATCGTCACGGACAATCCGGCGACGCGGGGCATGGTCCGCCAGGTCCGCTTCCTGGTGACCGTCGAGGAGATCGCCGACAGCCCCTCCGAGGGCCGCGGCGACGCTTCGGCGAGCCGCTCCGAGGATGCGGGCAAGGAGAACGCATGAAACTCCACGACCTGCGCCCCGCCGAGGGATCGCGCAAGGATCGCATCCGGGTCGGCCGCGGCATCGCGGCGGGCAAGGGCAAGACGGCCGGCCGCGGCACGAAGGGCCAGAAGGCCCGTGCCGGCGGCGGCATCCCGCCCTGGTTCGAAGGTGGCCAGACGCCGCTCCACATGCGCATCCCGAAGCTGCGCGGCTTCAAGAACCGATTCAAGATCCAGTACGAGGTCGTGAACATCGGCGCCATCTCGGCCGCCGCTGAGCGCGGCGCGTTCGAGGTCGAGGCGCCGGATGGGTCGGCGAAGGGCAAGGCCAAGGCCGCCCCGCAGATCACGGTGAACCAGGACATCCTGCGCGCCGTCGGGCTCGTCCGGACCCTGGACAAGCCGCTGAAGATCCTCGGCACCGGCGAGCTGGCGCTGCCGCTCTTCGTGGTCGCCGACGCGTTCACGAAGTCGGCCCGCGCGAAGATCGAGGCCGCCGGCGGCACCGTCAACGTGCTCGAGATCCCGGGCCGCCCGCTCAAGGCCATCGGGCTGGACGCCGAGGCCGCCCCGGCGGGCGAGACGGCCGAGCCCGCGGAGACCGAAGCATCGACCTCCACTCCGGCGCGACCGAAGAAGTCGGCCAAGCCCTCCGCCACGGCCGAGACATCGATCGCCGGATCCGCCGTCGCGGCCGAGGCCGCCCCCGCCGCCGATCCGGACACGGCAGACACCGCGACCGAGGCGATCGTGGCCGTCGAGCCCGAGGTGGCCGCCGAGGCCGCCGAGGCGACCGTCGAGCCCGAGACCACCCTCGAGTCCGAGTCCGGAACCGATGTCACCGCCGAGCCGGCCACGGCCGACTCCGCTGAGGCCGAGACCGCCTCCGGCGACGACGCCTAACTCCCGTGTTCGAATCCCTGCTGAACGCCTTCCGGGCGCCGGATATCCGGCGCCGGATCCTGGTCGTCCTCGGACTCCTCATCGTCTTCCGGTTCCTGGCCGCCGTGCCGGTCCCCGGGGTCGACAAGGACCAGCTCGCGACCTTCCTCGCCGGGAACCCGATCTTCGGGTTGCTGAACCTGTTCTCCGGCGGTGGGTTGTCGAACTTCTCCGTGGTCGCGCTGGGCCTGAACCCCTACATCAACGCATCGATCATCATGCAGTTGATGCAGGGCGTGGTGCCCTCGCTCCAGGCGCTCAGTCGGGAAGGGGAGTACGGGCGCAACAAGCTCAACCAGTACACCCGCTACCTGTCCGTGCCCATGGCCATGCTCCAGGCCTACGGCTTCCTCGCGCTGCTGAACTCGCAGAACGTCCTGACCGGTGAGTTCGACCTCGCCAGCTTCGAGACCCTGACCCAGATCGCCACGCTGACCGCGGGCTCCGTGGTCCTCATGTGGATCGGCGAGCTCATCACCGAGCGCGGCATCGGCAACGGCATCAGCTTCATCATCTTCGCCGGCATCGTGAGCCAGGCGCCGAGCGCCATCGGGGCGTTCCTCGCGGCGCCGAACATCGCCTCGTTCATCGCCTTCGCGGTGGTCGCCATCGCGGCGGTCGCGGTGATCATCTACATCCAGGAAGGCCAGCGCCGCATCCCGGTCCAGTACGCCAGCCGTGTC
Source organism: Saccharimonadales bacterium (SeqCode) (assembly GCA_035629655.1). Classification (GTDB taxonomy): domain Bacteria; phylum Chloroflexota; class Limnocylindria; order Limnocylindrales; family CSP1-4; genus SPCO01. The sequence continues at coordinate 4,353 of DASPHN010000336.1, forward strand.
CGCGGCCGGCGCATGTACCAGGGCGGCCAGACGTTCCTGCCGCTGCGGGTCAACCAGGCCGGCGTGATCCCGATCATCTTCGCGGTGAGCATCCTGCTCTTCCCGGTCCAGCTCGCCTCGTACTTCACGAGCTCCGAGATCCCGATCGTGAACCAGATCGCGAACGCGATCGTCACGTTCTTCAACCCGCAGTCGATCTTCTACATCGTCCTGTACTTCTTCCTGACGATGGGCTTCACGTACTTCTACACGGCGTTCACGTTCAAGCCGGACGAGACGGCCGAGCAGCTGCGCAAGAACGGCGGGTTCATCCCGGGCATCCGGCCGGGCCGTCCCACGCAGGACTACCTTGCCCGGGTCGTGACCCGGATCACGTTCGCCGGCGCGCTCTTCCTGGCCATCGTGGCGGTCTCGCCATCGCTGGTCGGCCTGGCCTTCCCTGACCTCGGCGCCATCGGCCTGGGCGGCACGAGCCTGCTCATCGTCGTGTCGGTCGTCGTCGAGACGATGAAGCAGATCGAAGCCCAGCTGATGATGCGCAACTACGAGGGCTTCATCCGGTGACCGAGCCCGATCCGGGCGGCACGCCTCCCGGCTCGTCCATGGACGTCGTCATCCTGCTCGGGGCGCCCGGCGCCGGCAAGGGCACCCAGGCGCCCATCCTGGCCGGCTATCTCGGCGTGCCTCACATCGCCACCGGCGACCTGTTCCGGGCCGCGGTCCGTGACGGCTCGCCGGTCGGCCTCGAGGCGCGGCGCTTCATGGAGCGCGGGCTGCTCGTGCCGGACGACATCACGATCAAGATGCTCCTCGAGCGCCTGACCGCGCGCGACGCCCTGCCGGGCGTCATCCTCGACGGCTTCCCGCGCAACCGCGCCCAGGCCGAGGCGCTCGACGAGGCCCTGGCCGCCAAGGGCGCGTCCGTCCGGCGCGCGGTCAGCATCGACGTCCCCGCAGACGAGCTCGTCCGGCGCCTGTCGGGGCGGTGGGTCTGCCGCGACAACGGACACGTCTACAACGAGCATTCCAATCCGCCCCGCAGCACGGGCAAGTGCGATCTCGACGGATCGCCGCTCATCCAGCGCGAGGACGACCAGGCCGAGACCATCCGCGCGCGACTCGCGACGACGCTCTCGAGCCTGCGCGACGTGGCGTCGTACTACCGAGACCGCGGCGTCCTGCGCAGCATCGACGGTGTCCAGCCGATCAGCGCCGTGACCCAGGAGCTGCTCGCCGCGTTCGACGCCGACGGCGCCCCGGCGGAGGTCCACTGACATGGTCACCCGCAAGTCGCGCGCCGAGATCGAGCGCATGCGCAAGGCCGGGCGCATCGTCGCCGAGGTGCTCGCCATCGTCGAGTCCGAGCTGAAGCCCGGGGTGACCACCGGCCATCTCGACGACCTCGCCGAGCGGCATATCCGGGCCGCCGGCGCGATCCCGTCGTTCAAGGGGTACCCGGGCATCAACCCGCGCCGGCCGTTCCCGGCCAGCCTGTGCATCTCCATCGACGACGAGATCGTCCACGGCATCCCGGGCGAACGGACCATCCGCGAGGGCCAGGTCGTCTCGGTCGACGCCGGGGCCATCGTCGATGGCTGGCACGGCGACGGGGCCCGGACGTTCTACGTCGGCGAGCCACCGGCCGCCATCCGGGCCCTGATCGACACGACCCGGGCCGCGATGCTCGCGGGCATCGCCGCGGCCGTGCCGGGCAATCACATCGACGACATCTCGGCCGCCGTCGAGGCGGTCGCCCTGCCGCACGGCTACGGGATCATCCGCCAGTTCGTCGGCCACGGCATCGGGACCGAGATGCACGAGGAGCCGCAGGTCCCCAATTACCGCACCGGCCGCAAGGGCCGCAAGCTCGAGGCCGGCCTGTGCCTCGCCATCGAGCCCATGTTCACCCTCGGCGGACCCGAGGCCCATGTCCTGGCCGACGACTGGACGGTCGCCACCGTCGACGGGTCGCTGGCCGCCCACTTCGAGCATTCGATCGCCGTCACCGAGCGTGGCCCGGAGATCCTGACCGCGGTCTGACCTCGGACCGGTTGCCGGCATCGGCACTTTTTGATACGCTACGCGTTCGTGTGTCGGCCCGGCTCCGGGCCGGCACTCCGCGTGAGAAAGGGAAGCACTCCGCCTGTGGCCAAGAAAGACGCGATCGAAGTCGAGGGAACGGTCATCGAGCCGCTACCCAACACCATGTTCGCCGTCGAGCTCGAGAATGGCCATCGGGTGCTCGCCCACATCAGCGGCAAGCTGCGGATGAATTTCATCCGGATCCTGCCCGGTGACCGCGTCCGCGTCGAGTTGTCGCCATACGACCTGACGCGCGGCCGCATCACGTACCGCTTGAAGTGAACACCGTCACCACCACACGAACACGATCGAGGATCCGTTGAAGGTCAGAGCTTCCGTCAAGGCGCGCTGCGACAACTGCAAGGTCATCCGTCGCCACGGCACCGTGATGGTCATCTGCAGCAATCCCAAGCACAAGCAGCGGCAGGGGTAACCGATGGCACGCATCGCCGGCGTCGACATCCCGCGTGAGAAGCGCGTCGAAGTCGCTCTCACGTACGTCTACGGACTCGGGCTGCCCACCAGCCAGAAGATCCTCGCCCAGACGAACATCAATCCCGACACCCGGGTCCGCGACCTCACCGAGGAGCAGGTCAACCGCCTGCGCGAGCTCATCGATCGGCGCTACAAGGTCGAAGGCGACCTCCGCCGCGAGACGGCGCTGAACATCAAGCGCCTCATCGAGATCGGCTCGTATCGCGGCCTCCGCCACCGCCGGAACCTTCCGGTGCGCGGCCAGCGGACCAAGACGAACGCTCGCCAGCGGCGCGGACCGAAGAAGACGGTCGGCGTGCGGCGCAAGAAGTGACGAGGGGCTGACGAGGCATGGCTGAACGCAAGCGCGCGGTCAAGCAGCGGCGCCGGGAGCGGAAGAACGTCCCCCAGGGACACGTCCACATCCAGGCGACGTTCAACAACACGATCATCACCATCACCGACCTCAACGGCGCGGTCATCAGCTGGGGGTCGGCCGGTGTGGCCGGCTTCAAGGGCTCGCGCAAGAGCACGCCCTACGCGGCGGCCCTGTCGGCTGACGGCGCGGCCAAGCGCGCCATGGAGCATGGCATGCGCCAGGTCGAGGTCTACGTGAAGGGCCCGGGTGCCGGCCGAGAGCAGGCCATCCGGTCGCTCCAGGCCGCCGGCCTCGAGGTCAGCGCCATCACCGACGTCACCCCAATCCCGCACAACGGCTGCCGCCCGCCCAAGCGGCGTCGCGTCTAGGCACCGGAGACCCATGGCTCGTTACACCGAATCCGTCTGCCGGATCTGCCGGCGGGAAGGCGCGAAGCTCTATCTCAAGGGCTCGCGCTGCTATACGAAGAAATGCGCCTTCGAGCGCCGGCCTTCGCCCCCCGGCCAGCACGGCGTCCGCCGTCGCAAGGTCGGTGAGTACGGCCTGCAGCTGCGCGAGAAGCAGAAGGTCCGCAAGACCTACGGCGTCCTCGAGCGCCAGTTCCGCAACTACTTCACGACGGCCGAGAACCGGCCCGGCGTGACCGGCGAGAACCTGCTCCGCTCGCTCGAGCTGCGCATGGACAACGTCACCTACCGGATGGGCTTCGCGCCGTCCCGTGCCGCCGCTCGCCAGCTCGTGACCCATGGCCACTTCGCCGTGAACGGCGTCCCGACCGACATCCCGTCGTACCAGCTCAAGCCGGGCGACAAGATCGAGGTCCGCGAGATCCGCCGATCGCGCGAGCCGTTCAAGGTGGCCAAGGAGACCCTCCGCAACCACCAGGCGCCGGAATGGCTGGTCATCGA
>DASPHN010000337.1:0-4338 GCA_035629655.1 Saccharimonadales bacterium (SeqCode)
CTTCTGGTCGAATCACAGCAACGTCTGGATCGACATCACGGCGGAGCTGGATCGCAAGCTCGATGCCCTCCGCGAGCATGCGAGCCAGATCCGCGACCCGGACGGCCTGCTAGGCCGGATCCGCGAATGGGCCTCGGAAGAGGGGACCCCGATCGGTGTCCCCGCCGGCGAAGCCCTCCGCCTCGTGATCATCGACGAAGACGACGACGAGGTCGCGCTCCCCGAGGCGTAGGAGCGCCCACGGCGGTCTCGCTACGCCCGCGTCACTCGGCAAGCAACAGAGGTCGGATGGTTCCCCAGTGGTTCCACACGTCGGCAAGCCCGTCAGCGCGCCGGCCCAACATCGTGACGAGCTCCCCGAGCGTCAGGTCACCCGCCGCGCCGGCCAGGTGCTCGTCGCCGGCGACCGCGACCTCCGCGAAGAGGTTCGCCATCTCGGTCTCGTTCGGCCATTGGCGGATGCGCATGGGATCGAGTCCGGCGTAGCCGAGTGCGAGCGACAGGTCACGCTGCGACGGCACGCGCTCGTCGACCCAGCCGCCCAAGCCATCGAAGCGATACCCGAGGGACGACAGCGCCGCGGCGATGTCGCGGTCCTGGGCGATGGTGAACGGGCTCCAGAACGGGTGCTCCGGCGGGAAGTCGAGGGCGGACGCCTCGATCGCATCGGCGAGGATCGCATCGACCAGGTCGGAGATGGCGACCTGCCAGCGCCGACGTTCCGCCTCGTCGTCACCCGCCAGGATCGCGACAAGCTCGGTCATGGCGCTCCGATCGCCGCGCAGCAGCCGGAAGATCCGCGGCGTGCCACCACCGCTGAGGGCCGCCGTCAGCGACTCGTCGCCAAGGTCGCCGCTGGCTGCGCCCGACGGCATGCTCGGCAGGTGGCCGCCCCCACCGGCGGCCTGCTCCTCGCAGTCGGCGACCTCGGTCCGAGCCGCGAGGCAGGTCGCCTCGGCGGCCTCCGCCGCGATCCGCGCCGCGTCGGCCTCGAGCGACATCCGCTCCAATCCGGCGCCGACGACCCGCGCCGCCTCGCGCTCGCGAGCCAGCACCGCCGTCGCCTCGCGCGCCTCGCCGTTGATCCGGTTGATCTCCAGGAGCCAGGCCCGGGCTGCCCCCTCGATCGTGGCCGTGTCCTGTGCGCCGGCGCGTCCCGCCCGGAAGCGCAACTGCGCGTCATCCTTCGCCCGTCGGACGGTCCGTGGATCCGATGCGGCCGCCGCGGCATCGGCGTGGGTCTCATGCTCGTCGTAGGCCCGTTGCGCCGTCCGGAGTGCGTCCTCGGCCATGACGGCCTGCGCCCGGGCGAGCGTCGCGACCTCGCAGCGCTCGTCGGCCACGCGGCGCGCTTCCGCGCACGGACCGTCCGCCGCACTCGCCACGGTGCCGGGAACGCCGGGGTCGTCGGCGGCGCTCGAGGACAGCCGCTCCGGGTCACTCGCGTCGGGCCATTCCTCGGCGCGCGCGACCGAGGCGATCGCCACGACGGTGGACCGCACCGCGGGGCGAGCCGGCGCTGGAGCGGCCAGCAGGGCCGTCGCGCCGCGGGTCGGCGACACGGCGGTCGCAGCGAACGAGGGGCTCGCGTGGAGGGCCATGAACATCGGGTCGTGCCCGCCGGTGACCGGGATGGCGACCATCGCGGCGCGGCCGTCGAGCGGCCACCGATCGTCCCAGCGCCGCGCCTCGGTCCGGTCAGGCTGGTCCGCCTCGGAGCCCGCCTCGCGCAGGGGCAGCGCGGGCTCCATGCCCACATCGGCGAGCGAGCCATCGCCGCCGTCATCCGGGCGGATGGCGAATGGAACAGGTGTTCGAGGATCGGACGAATCGGAGGCGGCCATCACGGCGCCCGAGCGGCGATCGGCAGGACCGCCCCGGGCGGGCTCGGGTCCGGGCATCGTGAAGGCGTCATCGGCCAGGGTGGTGGATCGGCGCCTCGGGACGGCATCGGTCGCGACAGTCACGCGGACCTCGCGCGGTGCGGCCGGGCGGGCTCGAAGGAACTCGACGAGAGCGGCGCCGGCGGCGACGCCGAGGACGAGACCCATGACCAGGAAGGCGAACTCGCTCGTGGTCACGCTGTCGGCATCTTCTGGCCAGCTCCCTCGACGGTACGGCCTGACTTCCGCGCGGAGCGTAGCTGCGACGACCGTCAGCGTCAACCTTGCCGGCGCTTCTGACGAGCCGTCAGCCTTTGCAGCCCTGAACGGGCGGATGGTAGATTGGGCACGTCGGCGGACCCGCCGATCCTTCCGTTCGCGCCCGAGTCGTCCGACCAGGGAAAGGCACGTTCCGCTTGGCCATCGAACCCGCCCAGGAATTCCTCGTCCAGCCTGTCGACGCCTCCTGGTTGCAGTGCAACATCGAGTGCCAGGAAGCGTGTCCGGTGGGCACGAATTGCCGTGGCTACCTGAACCTCGCGGCCGAGGGCCGATTCGAGGAGGGCTACATCCTGTCGCGCGACCCGAACCCGGTCGCGGCGATGTGCTCCTACGTCTGCTCCGCCCCGTGCGAGCGAGCCTGCCGGCGCGGCGACATCGACCGTCCCCTGGCCATCCGAGCCATGAAGCGCTTCCTCGTCGAGTGGCACGAGGCATCCGGCATCCCCGACGTCATGCCCGCCATCACGCCGCGCGCGGAGCGGGTCGCCATCGTCGGCGCCGGCCCGGCCGGTCTGTCCGTCGCGCGCGAGCTGGCGATGAAGGGCTACCAGTGCTCGGTCTTCGACAGCCTGCCGTTCGCCGGCGGCACGATGCTCATCGGCGTCCCGGCCTTCCGCCTGCCGCGCGAGGCCATCGAGATGGACGTCCGGCTCGTCGAGCGTCTGGGTGTCACCTTCAAGTACGACACGGAGATCGGGCGGGACATCACGTTCGAGCAGCTCCAGTCGGACTTCGATGCGATCGCGATCACCGCGGGCGCGATGGACGCGGTCGCGCTCGACATCCCGGGCGCCGAGCTCGACGGAGTCGACTACGGCGTCGACTTCATGAAGAAGGCCAACCTCGGGCAGCCGCTCGAGGTCGGCAACGACGTGGTGGTCATCGGCGGCGGCTACACGGCGATGGACTGCTCGCGGACGAGCCTCCGGCATGGTGCGCAGAACGTGACGATCGCGTACCGGCGCACCCGCTCCGAGCTCGTCGTCGACGAGGAGGAGCTCGGCGAGACCGAGCGCGAAGGCGTCCGCATGGAGTTCCTCGCCAGCCCGATCGAGATCCTTGGTGAGGACGGCAAGGTCACCGGCGTCAAGTTCATCCGCAACCGCCTGGGCGAGCCCGATGCCTCAGGCCGCCGCTCGCCGGTGCCCATCGAAGGCTCGGAGTTCGTGGTCGCCGCCCAGACGGTCATCCCCGCCGTCTCTCAGGCCGCGGACCTGACCTTCCTGCCGGTCGAGGCGAAGTTCGAGATCAATCGGGGCCGGGTCAAGGTCGATCCGGCGACCTATGCCTCGAACGTCCGCGGCGTCTTCGCCTGCGGCGACTTCGTGACCGGCCCGACGACCCTGATCGAGGCGGCCGGACACGGCAAGAAGGCCGCCTACGCCATCGATCGGTACCTCGCCGGTCGGACGGACGTGACCGTGGCGGCCAACGTCAAGGTCACGAGCTCGTGGCGGCATGACATGCCCGAGTTCTACGACGTCCTCCCGCGCCAGCACATCCCGATGGTGCCGCTCCAGGCGCGGATGCCGTCGACCGACCCGGTGGTCAACTTCAACACGCCGGTCGAGCTGGGGTACGACGCGAACGGCGCGGTCGCCGAGTCGACGCGCTGCCTGATGTGCAACTACAACATCTGGTTCGACCCGTTCCGGTGCGTCCTGTGCGGCGCCTGCGCGGATGTCTGTCCCGAGGGCGTCATCCACATGGTCGACATCAATACGCTGAAGTCCGAGGGCCTCCTGCCGGAGCTCGAAGAGGCCTATGGCTGGGAGAACGGCGGGGCGATGATCCTCGACGAGGAGCGTTGCATCCGCTGCGCACTCTGCGTCAAGCGATGCCCGTTCGACGCCATTACGATGGAGCGGTTCGAACTGCAGGAGATCTCGACCGACGGTCGGCTCTACAAGGAGTCCTACCGTGACGCGCAACTCGCCGGCACCCCCGGCGTCGCAGGAGGAGCCCGGTGAGTTTCCTCGAGCGGATGGACCAGACCATCCGCCGGAGCCCGGTGTGGCGATCGCTGTTCCGCAACCCGTACCCGCGCGACGAGCGATCGCGCGCGTACGCGGTCATGAACAACGTGTTCCTGCACATCCACCCGGTGCGCGTCCGCCAGCACGCGGTCAAGTTCGCCTACACGTTCTGCCTGGGCGGGCTGTCGTTCTTCCTG
>DASPHN010000338.1:0-2321 GCA_035629655.1 Saccharimonadales bacterium (SeqCode)
CCCGACCTGGCGCTGATCGACGCGATCGAGGCGTGGGGCGCGGGTGGCGCCGCCGGCGCCGGCGACGGGATCAAGGTCGCGATCGTCGACTCGGGCGTGGATGTCACGCACCCCTGCTTCGACGACGCGGGCTATGACGCACGGACGCAGCTCGGCGACCGCCGCTTCACGAACAACAAGGTCATCGCGGCGAAGGTGTTCTACAACAAGGCCGCCAACCAGGGCCTGACTCCCGAGGCGATCGACACACACGGCACGCACGTGGCCGGCACGGTCGCCTGCAACTTCCAGACGCCGGCCGAGGTCGACGGCGCCGACATCCCGTACGACCCGTCGGGTGTCGCGCCCGCGGCGTTGCTGGGCAACTACAACGTCTTCCCGGGCACGCTCGACAACGCCCGTTCCGAGGACATCCTCAACGCCCTCGAGGCGGCTTATGCGGATGGCTTCGACGTCGCAAACATGAGCCTGGGCGGCGGCGCGAACGGCGTCCAGGATCTGCTGACCATGGCCGTCGACAACCTCGACGCCGGCAACATGATCGTCGCCGTCGCCGCCGGCAACAGTGGCCCGGGCCACTTCACCGTCGAGTCGCCCGGCTCGGCGGCGCGTGCGCTCACCGCCGGCGCGAGCTCGGTCGGCCACTACGTCGCGGCCCCGGTCACGGTCGGCGGCGAGACCTACGGGGCGGTCTCCGGCGACTTCCCGGTCGTCGAGGGCGCGCCGCTCGTCAAGCCTCTCGCCGTCGTCACCACGGCGCCCGTCAACGCGATCACCGGGCTCAGCGAGGCCTGCGCCGCGCTGCCGGCCGGGTCGCTGAGCGGCAAGATCGCGCTCATCAGCCGCGGGACCTGCGACTACAGCACGAAGATCCGGTTCGCCCAGCTGGCCGGCGCGAGCGCCGTGCTCGTGACCAACCGGATCCCGGGCGACCCGACCGCGATGGGCCAGGGCGCCTCGCCCGACGGCGTGCAGCCCACGGTCCCGGCGTACATGGTCAGCCTGGCCGATGGGCTCGAGCTCAAGACCAAGAACGGGCAGAGCACCTCGATCAGCCCGGATCTCGCCTACTTTGACTCCGGCAACGACTACATCCAGGCCGACTTCAGCAGCCAGGGCCCGACCGACGTGGACTTCCGCGTCAAGCCGGACGTCATGGCGCCCGGTCTGAACGTCCTGAGCTCGGTCCCCGGTGACTGCGGCGCGCTCGGCTGCTGGGCATTCTTCGGCGGCACGTCCATGGCCACCCCGCATCTCGCGGGCGCTGCGGCGGTCGTCCGAGGCCAGCATCCGACCTGGACCGCGGCACAGGTCCGATCCGCGATCGTCAACACGGCTACCCAGGGCCTCGTCACCGACTTCACGACCGGTGCGGTCGTGACCGACGTGCAGGTCACCGGCAGCGGCCATCTCGATCTCGACTCGGCTGTCGCCGCCCGAGCCTTGCTCGGCCCGGTCAGCGTGAGCTTCGGGGCGATCCCGTCCGGATCCGGGTCCACCCGGACGACGACCATGACGATCCGAAACGTCACCGGGTCCGCGGTGACCTGGGCGGTCGGCGTCGATTCGACCGTCGGCGCGGGTGTGACCTTCTCGGTCAGCCCGTCCACCGTCAGCCTGGCCGCCGGGGCGTCGGCGACCGTGACCGTCAAGGCGGTGTCTGCCAAGGGCGCGGCCGGCGGCGATCACCAGGCTCGACTCACCGTGAAGACCGGTGGTGGGACGATCCTGGCCCACGCAGCGGTCTACGCCATCGTCAAGTAGCTCCGGTCCGCGCCTCGCGCGGACCCGACGCTCGAAACGAGACCCCGGCTCCGGCCGGGGTCTCGTCGCGTCCGGTCCTGGCGGTTCAGTGGCCGACGACGGCCAGGCCCCGTTCGGTCGGACGCTCCATCCGGGCGGCCAGCTCGTGGGAGCGAGCGACCGTCCGGGCGAGGGCGAGTCGGTAGATGGCGTCGGTCTCGGGCAAGGGCAGCTCGGACAGCTCCCGGGCCAGCACGAGGCGGAGGCGCCGGTACTGGCGGACCACCTGCGAGCGGGTCCCGGCCAGCCCATGGACGGCGATGACGACGCCGTGCGCTTCCTCGCGCAACGGATCCCGGGCGAGCAGCCGTTCGGCCGCGGTGCGTGCGCCTTCCAGGTCGCCGTCAACCAATCGCTGCTCGGCGACGATCGCCAGGGCGTCCTCGTAGCGGTCGGCGAGACGCTCGCGCTCGGCGGCGAAGCACTCGTGGCCCAGGCCTTCGGCGAGGTCGCCCGTGTAGAGCGAGATGGCCTGCTCGGCGGCGCAGGCGGGATCGTCGGCGCAGTGCTCGAACGCG
>DASPHN010000339.1:0-3173 GCA_035629655.1 Saccharimonadales bacterium (SeqCode)
GTCATCAGCTTCCCGAGCGGCGAGGAGTGGATCGGCACCGAGCACCTCATCGTCGCCGGCGTGACGATCCCGCTCCTGCTCCTGCTGCGCTGGTTCGTCGCGAACACGCGCCAGGGCAAGTCGATGCGGGCCACGGCCCAGGACCGCGAGGCGGCCGGACTGATGGGGATCGACGTGAACCGGACGATCTCCCTGACGTTCCTGATCGCCGGTGCGCTGGCGGGTGCCGCCGGCCTCATCGTCGCCCTCTACTACGGGCAGACGAACTTCAACTTCGGCTTCCAGTTCGGCTTGCTGTCGTTCACCGCGGCCGTGCTCGGAGGCATCGGCAACCTGACCGGCGCCACGCTGGGCGCCATCGTGATCGGGCTCGTCATGGCCATGTCGGACCGCTTCCTCGAGGCGCGCTGGACGAGCGTCATCGTCTTCAGCATCCTGATCCTGGTCCTGGTCTTCCGACCGACGGGCCTCCTGGCCGAGAAGCAGTCGGAGCGTGCCTGACATGACTGCTGCCGTCAGCTCTCGCCGGCCGTCCATCCCCAACCCGATGTCCGGGATGGAGCGCAAGCGCCGCGACACCGTCATCGTCATCGGGCTGATCCTGCTGGCCGTCCTCTATCCGCTCGCCTTCCGCTTCCTCCAGCAGAACCTCGGGTTCGTGCCGTGGCCGGACACGGCCGTGCTCATCCAGTGCTGCGTCTTCGGCATCCTGGCCCTCGGCCTGAACATCGTCATGGGCTTCGCCGGGCTGCTCGACCTTGGCTATGTCGCGTTCTACGCGATCGGCGCGTACACGACCGCGTTCCTCGCATCGCCCCACTTCGGCATCCACATCAGCTGGTGGATCGTCGTCTGGATCGCGGTCGGCGCGGCCGCGGTCTTCGGCATCCTGCTCGGCGCCCCCACGCTCAAGCTGCGCGGCGACTACCTGGCCATCGTCACGCTCGGGTTCGGTGAGATCGTCCCGATCATCTTCCGGAACCTCGGCGACTTCACGCTCGCGCTGCCGGCGATCCTGGGCGGCCTGGTCCTCATCGGGCCCAACGCGAACCTGACCGGCGGCAACATCGGCATCAATCCGATCGATCCACCCACCCTGCCCATCCCCGGCCCATGGGGTCCGCAGATCGTCTTCTCGAACCAACAGCCGACGTTCTCGCTCTACCTCGTCGTCGCCCTGCTGTGCCTGACCTTCTTCATCTGCATGCGCCTGCGGGACTCGAAGCTCGGCCGGGCCTGGATGGCGATCCGCGAGGACGAGACCGCGGCGGCCGCGATGGGCATCAACACGGTGACCTCGAAGCTCCTGGCGTTCTCCCTCGGAGCCAGCTTCTCGGGCTTCGCCGGCGCCTTCACCGGCGCCTACCAGACCGCGATCTTCGCCGAGAGCTTCCGCTTCCAGACCTCGATCCTCATCGTGGTCATGATCATCCTCGGAGGCATCGGCTCGCTGCGTGGCGTGGTCATCGGCGCCTTCGCCGTGCAGTACGTCAACCTGACGTTCCTCGCCTGGGCCGCCCAGTTCGTGAACCCGCCACTCAACACCCTCGGAAGAGCGATCCAGGACCTGCCCGTCTTCGGCACGCTCATCGGCGGGCTCCTGGCCGACTTCAACCTCGTGAACTACAACTTCCTGATCTTCGGGCTGATCCTGGCCGTGATGATGGTCAAACGGCCGGAGGGGCTCTTCCCCGTGGAGACCGCCCGCGCCGAGATGCACGGCGTCGGCATCTCGGCCGAGCTCACCGGCGGCTCGGCCGACGAGCTTGCGCTGGCGGAGGAGGAGGTCATCGAGGCGATCGACGAGCACGCCGTGCCGGCCGCCTTCGCCGCCGACACGCCGCCCGACGTGATCGAAGAGCGCGACCTCCCGGAGGACACCCGATGACGGCCCCGGCCGCCAACCAGAACGCCGGCGGTGACCTGCTCGTCGCGACCGGCTGCACGAAACGCTTCGGCGGCCTGGTGGCCGTCAGCGACATCGACTTCACCATCCCGCGCGGCGGGATCGTCAGCCTCATCGGGCCCAACGGCGCCGGCAAGACCACGTTCTTCAACATGATCACCGGCCTGTACATCCCGACCGAGGGTCAGATCAAGTTCGACGGCGCGGAGCTGACCGGTCGCAAACCCCACGAGGTCGTCCGGCTCGGCGTGGCGAGGACGTTCCAGAACATCCGGCTGTTCGGCAACATGACCGCCGAGGAGAACGTCCTCGTCGGCCTGCACCATCGGCTCAAGGGTCGCTGGTTCGGGGCGATCATCCGGCCGCCGTCCATCAAGCGCGAGGAGGCCGAGGCGCACGCCCAGGCCATGGAGCTGCTCCAGCTCGTCGGCCTCGACCGACGCTCGCAGAGCCTCGCCCGCAACCTCCCCTACGGCGACCAGCGCCGCCTCGAGATCGCGCGTGCGCTCGCCACGCAGCCGAAGCTCCTGCTGCTCGACGAGCCGACGGCCGGGATGAACCCCGAGGAGACCCGCAAGCTCACCGACTTCGTTCGTGAGCTGCGCGACCGCCTGGGCCTGACCGTCCTCCTCATCGAGCACGACATGAAGGTGGTGATGGGCATCAGCGAGCGGATCACGGTCCTCGACTACGGCGAGAAGCTGGCCGAGGGCCTGCCGGAAGAGATCCGGGCCAATCCGAAGGTGATCGAGGCGTACCTCGGCAAGCAGGCGACGAGCCAATGACCGAAGTCACGTCCACGGCTCCGGTGGATGAGCCGCAGCCCGACCACACGGGCGCTGGCCACCGAGGAGACACCCTTCTCGAGCTGACCGATCTGCACGTCTTCTACGGCAACATCGAGGCGCTCAAGGGCGTTTCGCTCACCGTCGGCAAGGGGGAGGTCGTCACGCTCATCGGCGCGAATGGGGCCGGCAAGAGCACGACGCTGCGCGCCATCAGCGGCACGCACAAGCCGCGCTCCGGCTCCATCAAGCTCGCCGGTCGCGAGATCCAGGGCATGCCCGCGCATGAGATCGTCAAGCTGGGGATCGCGCACTCGCCTGAGGGACGCAAGGTGTTCAGCCGAATGAGCGTCTACGAGAACCTGCAGATGGGGGCGTTCAGCCGTCCGCGAGAGCGCATCGACGATGACGTCGCCCGTGTCTTCGACCTGTTCCCCCGCCTCCGCGAGCGGCGCTCGCAGAAGGCCGGCACCATGTCCGGC
>DASPHN010000340.1:0-3969 GCA_035629655.1 Saccharimonadales bacterium (SeqCode)
GCGGCCCGCATCGACGGCGCCACCGACGTCCAGAAGCACCGCCACGTGACCCTGCCCGGACTGCGGCCGCAGATCGTCTTCGTGGCGGTCATCTCGAGCCTGGCCGCGCTCAAGGTCTTCGACGAGATCTACGTCCTGACCAATCGGACCGGCGGGATCCTCGATTCGGGCGTGACGATGGTCTTCTACCTGTGGAAGCAGGCCTTCGTGAACGGGCACGCGGGTTACGCCTCGGCGGTGGCCATGGCCCTGCTCGCCATCACGCTCGTGTTCTCGGTGTTCAACGTCCGCCTGCTCGAGCGCCGCGATGAGGCCGAGGCATGAGCCACGCGGAGATGTCGTCGGTCGCGGCGCCGGTCGTGGAGCTTCGAGCCCGGCGCAGCCGGCGCCCGCGGGCCGTGGCCTCGAGCGCGGGCTGGTACCTCGTGCTCGGATTCCTCGCCGTCATCACGGTCTTCCCGTTCTTCTGGATGCTGATGACGTCGCTGAAGGGTCCGGGCGACCCGATCTTCTCCACGCCGCCGCAGATCCTGCCGACCGATCCGTCGCTGGCCGCGTACGAGCGGGTCCTTGCGACGCTGCCCATCCCGACGTACTTCCTCAACAGCCTGATCGTGGGCGTGTCGGTCGGGATCCTGAACGTGCTGGTCGCAGCGATGGCTGCCTACCCGTTGGCCCGGATGCGCTTCCGCGGCCGCTCGACGATCTTCTACGCGCTGCTTGCGACGCTGATCGTGCCGGCCCAGCTGACCTACATCCCGAGCTTCATCCTTGCCGTCAACGTCTTCCAGTACTACGACACGCTGCCGGCCCTGATCTTCCCGAACCTCGTGAGTGCCTTCAACATCTTCCTGCTGCGCCAGGCGTTCCAGGGCATCCCGCGCGACATCACCGACGCGGCCCGGGTCGATGGGGCAGGGGAGTGGCGGATCTGGTGGCAGATCATGATCCCGCTCATCCGACCGTCGCTGGCCGCAGTGGCGATCTTCACCTTCGTCACGTCGTGGAACGACTTCCTGTGGCCGTCCCTGATGCTGCACACGAAGGAGGGGCTGACGCTGCCGGTCGGCCTGGCGGCGCTGCAGAGCTTCTTCCAGTCGGACTTCCGCTCCATCGCGGCCGGGGTCACCATGACGGTCGTGCCGATCTTGCTGTTCTTCATCGTCGTGCAGCGCTACTTCGTGCGCGGCCTGGCCGGCGCGGTCAAGGGGTGACCGCGGACGCGTCGACGCGCATCCTCGGGCGGGTGATGCTCGCGTTCGAGGGCGAGGTCCTGCCGGCGCGCATCGAGCGGCGTCTGGTCGAGGCACCGGCCGCCGGATTCACGCTGTTCCGGCACCTCAACGTCCGCTCGCCCGGCCAGGTCCGGGAGCTGACCGAGGCGTTCCAGCGGGCGGGCTCCACCTGGGCTGTGCCGGCGGACCTGCCCATGCTCGTCGCGGCGGACCAGGAGGGCGGCCAGTTCCTCGCCCTGGGCGACGGCCCGACCGCCTTCGCCGGCAACATGGCCCTCGGCGCGGTCGATGACGAGCGGTTGACCGAGGCCGTCGCCCGGGCGGCCGGGACCGAGGCGCGAGCCATGGGCGTGAACGTCGTGTACGCCCCGTGCCTGGACCTCGCAACCAACCCGGCCAACCCGGCGCTCGGGATCCGCTCGTTCGGCGACGATCCCGCGGCCGTGGGGCGGCACGGGGCGGCGTTCGTGCGTGGCCTGCAGGGGGCCGGGGTGGCGGCCACGGTCAAGCACGCCCCCGGGATGGGCCACATCTCGAACGACACGCATCACGGTCTGGCGGTCGTCGACGCACCCCGAGACGTGCTCGACGCGCGCGAGTTCGTGCCGTTCCGCGCGGCCTTCGCGGCCGATGCAGGCGCGCGGCTCGCGATGTCCGGGCACCTGTCGTTGCCCGCGGTGACGGGCCGAGACGACCTGCCGGCGACGCTGTCGCGCGCCGCGATGACCGATCTGCTGCGACGCGACCTCGGATTCGATGGCGTGACGATCTCCGACGCGCTCGACATGTCGGCACTCGCTCAAGGCCCGTCGCAGGTGCTCGACATCGTCGCCGCGGTCCGCGCCGGCATCGACCTGCTGCTCGCCGCCGCGGACCCCGACGCCCTGCACCGCATCGAGGACGCGCTGCGGCGTGCGGTCGATCGCGAGCTGCTCGATCCGGCCGAAGTGGCCGCCACGGACCGACGTGTCGCCGCGCTCCGGGGTTGGCTGGCAGCGGCCGGGCCGGCACCGGACCTCTCGGTCGTGGGCGGCGATGCGCACCGAGCCCTGGCTGCGGAGCTCGCCGCGCGGTCGATGACCCTGGTCGCCGATCCGGCCGGTGTCGTGGCGCGACCATTCCTCGGCAGCGATGGACCGCGCGGCTCGCACGGCCGCATCCTGACGATCATGCCCCGTCCCGCTGATCTGACCCCAGCCGACACGTCGTCCCTGGTGGCAGCAGCGCTGGCGACCGCACTCCGTCGCTACCATCCGGACGTGGAGGAGATCGTCACCGAGCAGTCGCCGGACGACGCCACGATCGCCGCGATCCGCGAGCGCGCAGCGGACTCCGATGTCGCGGGCGTGGTCATCGGCACCATCGACGCGCATCGCCAGGTGGCCCAGCAGCGCGTGGTCGAGGCGATCGCCGCGGTCAGTGTCGATCGTCCGGTCGTGGCCGTCGCCCTCCGCGGCCCCTGGGACGTCGCGACCTATCCGCCCGGGGTGACCGCAGTGGCGACCTACTCGATCCTGCCCGGCTCGCTCGACGCGCTCGCCGACGCGCTCGCCGGCCGTGCCGACTTCCCCGGCCGACTTCCGGTCCGGATCGACGGCCTCCCCGCCGCACCCCGATGAGCCTCCGCGACGAGATCCTCGAACAACCGGCGGTCGCCACTCGGTTCCTCGCCACGGCTCGCGAGGTCGTCGGGCCGTTCGCTGCGAGCCTCCGGGAGCGGGACGTCGACCACGTCGTCATCGTGGCTCGCGGGACCTCGGACCACGCGGCCATCTACGCCCAGTACGTCCTTGGGATCCGCCACGGTTTGACGGTCGGCCTCGGGACGCCGTCGGTCGTGTCCCTCTACGGGGCGGCACCGCGTCTCGATCGAGCGCTCGTCATCGCGATCAGCCAGTCGGGCGCGTCGCCGGACGTCGTCGCCGTGGTCGAAGCCGGCCGGGCGCAGGGCGCGCCGACGCTGGCCATCACGAACGATCCCGATTCGCCGCTCGCCGCCGCCGCCGAGACGACGATCCCGCTCCTGGCGGGACCCGAGCTGGCGATCGCCGCGACGAAGACCTACACGACCGAGCTCCTCGCGATCGCCACGCTGAGCGCGGCGCTGTCCGGCGACCCGGCGGACGCGGCGGCGCTCGACGCGATCCCGGCGGCGATGACCGAGACGCTCGCCCTCGAGCCCGCGATCGAGGCCATGGCCGCCGACCAGGCCGCGGCCGACCGGCTCCTCGTCATCGCCCGCGGCTATGAGTACGCGACCGCCCGGGAGTGGGCGCTGAAGATCAAGGAGCTCGCCCACGTCTTCGCCGACCCGTACTCGGCGGCCGACTTCCAGCACGGGCCGCTCGCCCTGCTCGAACCCGGGGTCCCGCTCCTCGCGGCCGTCCGACCCGGACCGACGGCCTCGGGGCTCGTCTCGCTCCTTGGATCGCTGCGCGCCGACCACGATGCCGACCTGGCCGTCGCGTCCGACCTCGATGCGGCGCTCGCGCTGGCGCGCTGGCCCCTCCGTCTGCCCAACGGCACGCCGGAGTGGCTCGGGCCGATCGTCTCGATCCTCGTCGGCCAGCTCCACGCACTCCATCTCACGATGGCGCGTGGCCTCGACCCCGACGCGCCCCGGTCGCTGAGCAAGGTGACCCGGACCCGCTGAATCGCTCGGACCCGCGTCCCGTGTCCCGGCGTCGAGCATCCGACTCGCGGCCGAGGATGGATCCGTCGTTGACGACACGCT
>DASPHN010000341.1:0-6583 GCA_035629655.1 Saccharimonadales bacterium (SeqCode)
GGAGAGCGTCCGCACGTACGGCAAGCATTGGGGCATCCGCTCGACCGCCATCTATGGCGGCGTCGGCTACGCCCCGCAGGTGCGCAGCCTGCGCTTCGGGCCGGATGTCGTCGTCGCCACGCCCGGTCGCCTGCTCGACCATGTCGGCCAGCGAACGATCGACCTGTCGTTCGTGGAGATCCTCGTCCTCGACGAGGCCGACCGCATGCTCGACATGGGCTTCATCCGCGACATCCGACGCGTCCTCGAGGTCATCCCGAAGGTCCGCCAGAACCTCCTGTTCTCGGCCACCTTCTCGGACGAGATTCGGACGCTGGCGAGTGGCTTCATGCACGATCCGGCCTCGGTCCAGGTGACGCCCCGCAACTCGGCGGCCCCGCTCGTGACCCAGGTCGTCCACCCGGTCGACCGAGAGCGCAAGCGTGAGCTGCTCAGCCAGCTCGTCCGCAGCGGTGCGATCGAGCAGGCACTCGTCTTCACCCGCACCAAGCACGGCGCGAACCGCCTCGCCGAGCAGCTGGGCCGGGACGGCATCGGTGCCGTGGCGATCCACGGCAACAAGAGCCAGCCCCAGCGCGTCCGCGCCCTGGCCGACTTCAAGGCCGGTCGCTCGGCCGTCCTCGTCGCCACTGAGATCGCCGCTCGCGGGCTCGACATCGATCAGCTCCCGCACGTCGTCAACTACGAGCTGCCGATGGTCCCGGAGGACTACGTGCATCGCATCGGCCGGACCGGCCGCGCGGGCACCCCGGGCCATGCCGTCTCGCTGGTGTGCGTCGACGAGATGAAGCTGCTGCATGAGATCGAGCGCGTCCTCGGCGCCCCCATCCCGAGCGAGGTCATCGCCGGCTTCGAACCCGATCGCTCGATCCGCCCCGAGCCCATCCTGCGCGGCGGTCTCGGCCGGACGATGCCCGCGCCGCGCCGCGGCCCACGCCCCGGTGCCGATCGCGGCGGCTACGCCCCGGCCCGCCGGCCCTCCGGTGCCGCCCCGACCCAGCCGAACCGTCCGTGGACACCGGCGCCCGTCCGCGGCAATGGCGGTGCTCCGGGCTACAACGATGCGGCTACCCCGCGCGGGGGCCAGCCGGTCTCCAACGGACCGCGACGCGGTCCGGGCGGCCCTCGGCCCGCAGATGGTCGCGGCGGCGGCGTCCCGACCAGCCGCTCCGCGAACGGCCGGCCGAACCACAACGCGCCTCGCGGCCCGCGGCCGGGCCAGTCGATCGGCCAGCGGCCGGCCGACGCCCACGGACCCCGTCCGCAGGCGCCGCGTGACGGCCGCTCGGGCGGTCGTCCGTCGGGTGGCCAGGGCGGCCGACCCCGCGCGCTTCCCGGCGAGCGCCTCAGCCGTGGCGGCGACCGCTAGCCGCGGCTCAGACCCGCTTCGGGACGCGCCGCGACGCTGGCGCGTCGGTCCGTCGGTCCAGGTCGGCTTCCCGGGCCTCCATCCGCGCGATCCAGCTCGCGAACGCGCCCGGCCGGATCGGGCGCAGCGGCACCTCATCTCGCGGGGGCTTCGCCACAGCGCTCGGCGCACGGTCGCCGCGGATCGCCGCGATGTACATCGACATGGCACGCATCTCTCGTCTCCTGTGTCACCGGCGATCGGTCCGCCGGGTCGTCCACAGGCTGGTCGAGCGGCCCTCGCGCGCCATCGGGCAGCGCCTCAATCCACGCGACTCGGGGTACCTCAAAGGCGGGGCCCGAGCGTAGACTCCGGACCGTGGCGACTCTCGTCTCGAGTCCCGAGCTGATCGGACGAGCGCCGGAGCTCCTGGCGCTCCGTGCGGCGCTGTCCCGCGTCGCCGCCGGCGCCCCCGAGATCGTCATCGTGGCGGGGGAGTCCGGAATCGGGAAGACGCGGCTGGTTCGCGAGCTGATCGAGAGCGCACGGGCCGACGGCATGCGCGTCCTGGTCGGCGGGTGCCTGGACCTCGCCGACGACGGCCTCCCGTACGCCCCACTCACCGAAGCGCTCCGTGGCTACCTCCGCGACCTGCCGCCAGCGACCGTCGAGACCATCCTGGGCCCGGCCCGCGACGAGATCGCGCGGCTGCTGCCCGGGATCGGCCGCGTTCCGGGTGCCCGTGCCATGACCGCCGAAGCCACCGGCAACCAGGCAGTGGTGACCACGGCACCGCCGCCCGACGCTCGAAGCGGGCTGGACCAGGCGCGCCTCTTCGGGATCGTGCTCGAGCTCCTCGGTGGTCTGGCGGCCGAGGCGCCGACCGTGCTCGTGTTCGAGGACCTCCACTGGGTCGATCGCTCGACGCGCGATCTCGTGACGTTCATCGCCCGGAACCTGGACCGCGAGCGCCTCCTGCTCGTCCTCACCGCCCGGGCCGACGAGGTGGGACGGGGCCACCCGGTCGGCGCCTGGATGGCCGGCCTGGAGCGCGACGCCAGGACCTCCCGGCTGGATCTCGGTCAGCTGAGCCTGGCCGACGTCGGCCGCCAGGTCGAGGTCCTCCTTGCCGCGCCCGCGTCGGATGCGGTCGTGACCCGGATCCATGCCCGTTCCGACGGCAACCCGTTCTTCGTCGAGGAGCTCGTTGCTGCCGAACGCCGGGGCGAGGCGGACGACCTGCCACGGACCCTGGCCGAGACCCTGGCCGGGCAGCTCGCGACCCTGCCGGAGGCCGCCCAGCGGACCATCGGCATCGTGGCCCTGGCGGGGCGACCGATCGATGAGCGGTTGATCGCCGCCGTCGCCGAGACGCCCGAGGCCCAGGTCCGCGAACCGGTCCGGACGGCGGTGACGAGTGGCATCCTCGTCGCGGACCCGTCGTCCGGCGCGCTCCGCCTGCGTCATGCGTTGCTTGCGGAGGTGGCGGATGCGTCGCTCCTGCCGGCCGAGCGGCGGTCCCTCCACGAACGGTTCGCGACGGTCCTCGAGAGCACGCCTGCGCTGGCAGATCCGAGCCCCGCTGGGGCAGCAGCCGAGCTCGCCCACCACTGGCTGGCGGCCGATCGCCCGGCGGCGGCGTATCGCGCCGCACTGGCCGCTGCAGAGGCGGCCGAGGGGGTCTACGCGCTCGGCGCGGCGATGCGTCAGTACGAGACGGCGATCGAGCTGGAGGCGCGGCTGTCGCCGTCGGAGCGCGCCGGGCCCGGGTTGCCGGACGAGATCGACCTGCGGCGGCGGGCGGCCCGCGTGGCTGATGACGCCGGCGAGGACGATCTCGCCATCGCCTGGCTCGAGGAGGCGATCGCCCTCGTCGACGAGACGGTGGACCCGATGCGAGCCGGGGTGTTGCACTCGCGACTGGGCTACACCCTGTGGGCCGCCGAGCGAAACGAGGAGGCCCAGGCCGCGCACCGGACCGCGGTCGAGCTGGTACCGGCCGAGCCGCCGACCGCCGCACGCGCCCAGGTCCTCCTCGGGCTCGGGGGCTGGCTCATGGGCGCCGGCAGGTACGGCGAATCACGGACGTTCTGCGAGGAGGCCGCCGCCTGCGCCGTGGCCGTGGGCGCCCTGGCCGAGGAGGGTCGCGCCCGCTCCAACCTCGGGTCCGATCTGGCCTCGCTCGGCGAGATCGACGCGGGGATCCGCGAGCTCGAGCGCGCCCGCGACATCGGCCGGGACCACGGCCTCGTCGACACGCTGCTGCCAGCCAGCGCGAACCTCGCCTACCAGCTGATCGTGGCCGATCGATTCGACGACGCCGTGGCCGCCGCGCGCGACGGCGCCGAGGCCGCACGGACGTTCGGGCTGGAGCGCCGATTCGGGCCGCACTTCCGCGCGACGGCGATCGATGCGCTGACGCGCGCCGGGCGATGGGACGAGGCCGAGGCCCTGGCGCGAGCCAGCATCGAACGGCAGCGCAGCGGGCTCGGGACGTTCTATCGTGACGCCGCCGCGGCCAGGATCCTCGGCGCTCGCGGTCATCTGGTCGAGGCTCGGGCGCTGCTCGAGGAGCCCGGAAGACTGCCGGCCGGCGAGATCGATGCGGACGTCGGGGCGTACGTCCAGATCGCGGCCGGGGAGCTGGCCGTCGACGACGGCGACCTCGAAGCGGCGACGGCGGCCGTGGCGGCGGGTCTGGCCCACCTCGACCTGAGCGACGACACCGTCCTCGTCGGGCCGCTGGCGGCGATCGGGCTGCGGGCCGCCGCCGACCGTGCCGAGCGGGCGCGCGCCCTGCGACGCCCGACGGATCTCGCTGCGGCCGTGGCCGATGGCGGCGCGGCCCACGAGCGCGCCGAGGCTCTCTGGGTGGCCAACCCACCGACCGCCGGCTCGGGTCTCGCGACGCGCCGGCTGTGCGACGCAGAGGCCAGCCGTCTCGGGGAGTCGTCGGCCCCGCATGCGTGGCTGGCCGCCGCCGACGCCTGGGCCGCGATCCCGATGCCGTATCCGGCCGCCTATGCCCGGTTCCGGGCCGCCGAGGCCTCCCTCCTCGCCGGCGACCGCGGCGCGGCCGAGACGGAGCTGGTGGCCGCGCACGCGACGGCCGCGGACCTCGGCGCGGTGCCGTTGCTGGCGCTCATCGACGGCCTCGCCCGGCGCGCTCGCCTGGCGGTCGGCGATCGCACCGCGGCCGGTCGGACGGTGGCGCCGCCCATCGACGGGACCGCGGAGCAGCCGGCGACGCCGGTTCCGGCCCTCGCTCCCGATCCCGCTGCGGCGTTCACCGCACTGGGGCTGTCCGCTCGCGAAGCGGAGGTCCTCGCACTGGTCGCCGCGGGGCGCACCAACGGCCAGATCGCGACCGAGCTGTTCATCAGCCCGAAGACGGCCAGCGTCCACGTCACCCACATCCTGGACAAGCTGGGCGTGAGCAGCCGCATCGAGGCCGCGATGCTCGCGGCGCGCGCCGGTCTCGTCGCGCCCCCGGCGGAGCGCGACTGACCATCAGCGTCTGGGCGCAACCTCAGCCGGGCGTCGAGACCGTGTAGATCTGGACGGGCACGAGGCCCTCGCTATCGGCCGTGCCGACGCTGACCTCCCGCACCAGCAGACCGCTGTCGCGGACCTCATCGACGAAGGCGCGCAGCGCTCCCGGCTCATCCGTCAGCTTGCGGCGGTGGACCTCGACGATGTCGACCGTCCAACCCTCGCCCTCGAGCAGTTCGGCAGCCCGTCGGGTCGCCTCGTCGTGATTCGCGTCGATCGGGTCGCCGTTCTGGTCTCGCCGCTGGCCGACCCAGAACGCGAACTCTCCGCCGAGCTCGATGTCGAAGCCGCTCGCCGCACGCAGGTTGAACCCGGCGTCGTCGAGATGGCCCAGCAGCTCACTCAGCACGCCACGCGCGTAGCTCGCGCTGACCGCCACGCTCTGGCCCGGCGCACCTTCGTCATCGATGAACCCGGCGCCGTTCTTGCTGGCCCGTGCCTGGATATGCATCCCGAACCTCCTCGACCCCGACAGCCCCGAAGCGCGGCATCGTACGACCCGGGTGTCGTGTGACCGTCACCCGGGTCGTCGCGCCGGCGCACGTCAGGCGCCGGTCGGGCGGAAGAGGAGCCAGCGCAGGTCGCGCACCGAGAACCGTTCTCGCGGCTCGCGGTGCTCGGCGGCGCGGGTGGCGGCGCGAGCCTCGCGGACGCGACGTTCGTTCGCGGCCTCGTGCTCCAACCGGGAGCGGCGGTCCTGCGCGAGCAGGGACAGGGTCGTCGGGTGGTACACCGGGTGACCTCCTCGTCGATCGCCGGGTGGCTCCCGGCGCTGTGACCACCATGGCCGCGCGGAGCGGTGTGACCATCCGGCGCCGGCCGCGTCGAGGTCCCGATGGCCGCCTCAAAGTCGGCCGGCCCGTGCGGCCGGCTACCTTACGGCCGGTCGTCGACGGCCCATCCGGCGGACCTGGGCTATCGTCCGGCGCGTGACCGAGCCGTCGGATCCCACCGCGCCGCCCACGACCCCAGCGCCGGAGGTGCGCCGCATCGCGGGCCGCTATCGGCTCGGACCGGTCATCGGGCGAGGCGGCATGGCCACGATCCACCAGGCGACGGACGAGCGTCTGGGACGCGAGATCGCGATCAAGCTCCTGCGCCCCGAAGTGACCGCCGATCCCGACCTCGCCCAGCGGTTCCGGCGCGAGGCCCTGGCGGCGACCGTCCTCCGCCATCCGAACATCGTCGCCTGCCTGGACACGGGCACGGACGGTGACCAGCCGTTCCTCGTGATGGACCTCATCGACGGCGAGGACCTCGCGGCTCGCCTGAAGCGGAGTGGCCGATTGGCGCCGTGGCAGGTGGCCCGCATCGGGCTCGACATCGCGCGGGGGATCGGCGTGGCCCACATCCGCGGGATCGTCCATCGCGACGTCAAGCCCGCCAACATCCTGCTCGCCGCCGACGGCCGGGCGATGGTGACCGACTTCGGGATCGCCCGGCTTGCCGCCGACGCCGAGGCCTCCATGCCCGGCACGACCCTGGGCTCGGTCCACTACTTCAGCCCGGAACAGGCCCGCGGCGCCACGACGACACCGGCCTCGGACGTGTACGGCCTGGGACTCGTCATGTTCGAAGCGCTGACCGGACAGCGCGCCTGGTCCGGCGCCACCACCGATGCGATCGCCCTGGCCAGGGTCGGCGCCACGCCGCCCGCGCCTCGGGGGATCCGCCCGGAGATCC
>DASPHN010000342.1:0-4165 GCA_035629655.1 Saccharimonadales bacterium (SeqCode)
GATGAGCTCGGTGGGCAGCGTCCAGCCCTCCCACGTCTCGCCGACGACCGTGAGCCGGAAGCGGCCGATGCGGTCCGCCGGGATGGCATCGAAGGCGCGGATCAGCACTTCGACGCCCTTGTACGGCCGGATCACGCCGAAATGAAGCAGGTTCCACGTGTCCGACGGGGCCGTCCGCTCCACCGCCTCGGTGCGGTCCCCGTCGAGGTAGTGGTCGTGCGGTCCGTGGGGGAGGACGGCGATCGGCCGCCGGCGGCCGAGTCGGTAGGACTTCGCGAGCAGCTCGCCGTCGAAGGCGGAGTGCACGGCGAACCCCGATGCGAGGCGGAGTACGAGCGGCGCCATGAAGGCGACATAGCGACGAGCCGGCCCCATGGCGGCCTCACCGGTGTCGATCACCTCGTGGAACTCGATGATCACCGGGATCCGGGCGACGCGCGCGAGCAGCGACAGGAGCAGGTAGGTGTGGAGGACCGTGCCCGTCCACCACTGGAGGATCACGACCGTGGGTCGGATCCGAGCCAGGAACGCCATCGCGCGGGGGAGACTGGGCAGCCAGTACCAGTCGATCCCGTCGAAGCGTCGGACCGTGGGTAGCGGCCGGACGTCGGCCAGGTCCTGACCGATCCGATCCCGGCCCGGATAGAGCCGGTTCGGAAGCAGCTGGCGAAGGGTGACGATGGCGACCCGATGCCGTCCGGCGAGCGCGTTGGCGAGCCGGACGGTGTACACGCTGATCCCGCTGAGGAATCGGGTCCCCGAGCCGACGACGCAGACAGTCAGGGGCGCGACCGGCGCCGACGACGATGCATCGGCGGCCTGCCCTGATGTGGGTTCGGCCACTATGACGCGACCGCGAGCAGATGGTCGAGCGCCCCGTCCAGGACGAGCTCGTGCAGCGACGGCGCGTGCGCGGTCACGCCCACGCCGAGGGCGGCTGCCCGGGCGAGGATGGGGTCCGGATCGATCGAGACGAGGAACGCCTGGGCTCCCAGTCGATGGGCGGCCTCGAGATCCGAGAGCGAATCGCCGACGACCGCCGCCCGGTCCAGGTCCAGCGACGGATCGTGCTCGGCTGCCCGCCGGAAGAGTCCGACATCCGGCTTTCGGCAGTCGCATGTGCCGATCTCGTGGGGGCAGACCTCGATGCCATCGATCGTGACCCCGCCCGCGGCGAGCGATGCGAGCATCCGGCGATGGATGTCGTCGACCGACGCCCGGGTCATGCGGCCGCGAGCGATCCCGCGCTGGTTGGTGGCGACGACGAGGGCCGGCCCGCCCGGCACGCTGAGCAGGGCCAGGGCATCGCGCGCCCCCGGCAGGAACTCGAACTCGTCCCAGGAGGTGACGTACTCGCCCTCGGGCGCCTTGCGGTTGATGACCCCGTCGCGATCGAGGAAGACGACCGGCCTCACGACCCCGGCCCGAACATGGCCGCTTCGACGATCTCGGCCCAGGAGTGCCCGATGACGGTGTGTGACTCCTGGATGCGCGGCGTGTCGTCGGACGGCACGCGAACGCACACATCGGCGACCTCGCCCGCTCGACCCCCCGAACGACCGGTCAGCGCGATCGTGACCAGTCCTCGATCACGGGCGGCCTCGAGCCCGCGGACCACGTTCTTCGAGCCCCCGCTGGTGGTCAGGCCGATCGCGACGTCGCCCGGCTCGCCCATCCCCGTGATCTGGCGCGCGTAGACGTCCTCGAACCCGTAGTCGTTGCCGATCGCGGTCAGGGCCGACGTGTCGACGGTCAGGGCCAACGCGGGCAGCGGCGGCCGGTCGAGGTAGAAGTGGCCGGTCAACTCGGCGGCGATGTGTTGGGCGTCGGCCGCGCTGCCGCCATTGCCGAACAGGATCATCTTGTGGCCGGCACGGTAGGCCGCGACCAGCAGGACGGCGGCCGCGGCGGCTGCCTCGACGTCGTCGGCCAGCTCGCGCTTCACCTCGGCGCTGGTGAGGATCCGGGACCGCAGGAGGTCGGCGTACGCCCGCGCCTCGGACGGATCGGTCATGGGACGCGCCATGTCTGCAGACCGACGGCTTCGAGCGCGACCTCATGGATCTCGCAGCCGGCCTCGCGCATCGCTTCGCGGATCTCGTGCTTCCGCTCGAAGGGGCAGTACAGGAGCATGTATCCGCCACCTCCGGCGCCGGTGACCTTGCCTCCGAGCGCCCCACGGCGCCGAGCAAGGTCGTACAAGTCGTCCAGATGTTGGTTCGAGATCTTCGACGACATCCGCTTCTTGTGGTGCCACTCCTGATCGAGCATCTCGCCCATCAGGTCCAGCCGACGGTTGAGGATCGCGTTCTTCATGTCGATCGTCAGCGCCTTGAGGGTCCGGAGGGCATCGATGGAGTCGCTCTCGCGACGTTCGTAGCGAGCCACCTGGTCCTCGATGATATGTCCTGAGAGCCGTGTGCCCCCCGTGTGGCACAACATCAGGTTGTATTCGAGTTCGTTGAGGATATCCGGGCTGATCTTCAGGCTGTTCACGATGACCCGGTCCGCGAGGAACTCGATGAAGTTGAATCCGCCGAAGGCCGCCGCGTACTGGTCCTGGAGGCCGCCCTGGATGCCCAGGTCCTGGCGCTCGATCTTCCAGGCGAGCTCGGCCACCTCGTAGTCGGTCAGGGGCAGGTTCCGGAACTCCTTCAGCAACCCCACGAGGGCGACGATCATCGCCGAAGACGAGCCGAGACCGGATCCGGGTGGCGCATCGGTGTGCAGGAACAGGTCGAACCCGACACCATCGTCGCCGCTCAGCTGCTTGATGGCTGCCTTGGCGAGGTCGAGCTGGCCGTCGAAGGTCAGCTCGCGATGGGAGCCGTAGGACTGGGAGACGCCGAAGTCGAGCGACGTGATGTGGATCTGGGAGTCGGCGCGCGGACGCAGCGTGCCCCAGGCGTAGCGGTTGATCGTCGTGCTCAGGACGCAGCCGCCCTCGAGCTCCGGGAAGGGCGGGACGTCGGTGCCGCCACCGGCCAGGCTGATCCGCAGCGGGGCTTTGGCTCGGATCAGCATCGGACGGCTCGTCCGAGCAGGGGGCCGGGTTCCCGATCGATCCGGGCATGGTCGTCCGGGATACCGATGTCGACGAAGAAGCCGTCGAAGAGGGCGGCCATCAGGCCACCCGATGCGGGCGCGTCACCGGAGACCGCACCGACCATCGCCGGGAACACGTCCCGCTCCAGGGAGACGGGGACGTCCGCTGGAAGATCGGTCAGGACCGAGCGCTCGATGACGTAGATCCCGCCGTTGATCGTCGCCGGACCGGCCTCGCGCTTCTCCTCGAAGTCTTCGACGGCCCCGTCCGCTCCGATGCGCACGGCGCCGAAGCGGCCCGCGGACTCGGCGCGCCTGGCCGCGATCGTGACCAGGCCGCCGAGTCGGGCGTGGGCCTCGACCAGGTCCCGGAGGTCGATGTCGAAGTACGAGTCGCCGTTCAGGACGAGGAACCGCTCGTGAGCCGACTCGGCGGTCGCAAGCCGGAGGGCACCGGCCGTGCCGAGCGGGGTCGTCTCCTCCGAGTAGTCGATGCGCAGATCCCACGCCTCCCCGGTGCCGGCGAAGCGACGCACCGCGTCGGCGCCATAGCCGGTGCACAGCGTCACGTCCCTGATCCCATCGCGGCGCAGGCGTGCCAGCACGTAGTGGAGGAACGGTTCGCCACCGACCGTCGCCAGGATCTTGGGCAGGTCACCGGTCACCGATCGCAGCCTCAGGCCAAGGCCTCCGGCCAGGACGAGCGCGGGTAGCGCCACTTCGGGTCGGGGCGAGGCATCCCGGGGACCTGGCGCGCCCCGTGCCTCATCCGCGTCGCGCGCGGCATCGGGTTCCCCGGGAAGCGGCGTTCGGACAGGTGACATCGGCTCCTCGTGTGCCTGCCTGCCCGGCGGCCGGCTGGATGACCCGGTGGCGCGACGCGCCGACACCGACGGCATCCCCGCCCAGGCGGGGACCGTGATGGACGAGTGCATCGCCCGATGAGTGTCGGGTGATCTCGTCCGGCCAATATCAGGGGTGCGTACGCGCATCTCTCAGTCCCGCTTCACCGGCGTCGGGGTGGTTCCAGCAGGCACCGTCGGGACTGCGATGGACGACTCATCCAAAGCTCCCCCTGCCTGCCACTAACGCATCTTGCCGACACGTGGGCGGCTCGCCT
>DASPHN010000343.1:0-9944 GCA_035629655.1 Saccharimonadales bacterium (SeqCode)
AGGGGCGTGTCGGCCTGGCCCTGGAAGCGGCCTTCGGTGATGTAGACCGATTCGCCATGGCGGACGAAGACGAGCGTCGCATCCAGGCCGTCCGGGATCAGTCCGGCGCTCAGGTGTCGCGCCCCAGGCGGATGGTCCACAGGTCGAGGACCGCGTCCTGGCGCCGGATCGCCGCTTCGACCGCGGCCGGGACATCGTCGTCGAGGGCCAGGACCATGAGCGCGTCCTCGCGCGGCCGCGTGCGAGCCAGGTGCATCGCGCTGATGTTCACGTCGGCCTCGCCGAGCATCGCCCCGACCCGACCGACCATGCCCGGCTTGTCCGTATGGCGGGTGATGAGCAGGACCTCGGCGGGTTCCATGTCGAGCCGATAGGCGCCGAGCCTGGTGAGTCGCGGCTCGCCCCCGGCGACCGTCCCGCCGACGGTCAGGGGCGCGCCGGCGCTCTCGCTCGAGAGGGTCAGCTGTGAGGCGTAGGCGCCCGCGTCCGGCGTCTTGCGCTCGATGAGGGTGATCCCGCGGGCCTTGGCCAGGGCCCCCGCGTTGACGAGGTTGACCCGCTCGGTCGTCACGGTCTCGAGCAGGCCCCGGAGCACGGCGGCGGTGAGTGGCGAGGCATCGTGCTCGGCCAGCTCGCCGGCGATCTCGAGGGTGAGGGTGCGGACCCCGCCGCGGGAGAGCTGGGCGAAGAACCGGCCGAGGATCTCGGCCAGCGGCAGGTACGGGGCGATCGCTCGCGCCGTTTCGGGGGTGAGCAGCGGGGCGTTGACGGCATACCGGGCGCTGCGGCCGTCGAGGACGTCGAGGACCTGCGCTGCGACCTCCTCGGAGACAAGGATCTGGGCCTCGGCGGTGGACGCGCCGAGGTGCGGCGTCAGGAGCGTGTTCGGTGCCTCGAGGAGCGGCGAGCCGGTCGGTGGCTCCTCCTCGAAGACATCGATGCCGGCCCCCCCGAGGTGCCCGCTGGCGAGCGCCTCAGCCACAGCCGCCTCGTCGACGATGCCACCGCGCGCGACGTTCAGGACGATCGACCCGGGCTTGAGCTTGGCGATGGCGTCGCGGCCGATGAGCCCGCGCGTCTGGCGCGTGAGCGGGACGTGGACGGTCACGACGTCGGCGCGGGCCAGCAGCGTGTCGAAGTCGACCAGCTCGACGCCGTGGTTTGCGGCGCCCTCCGCCGTGACGTACGGGTCGACCCCGATGACGACCATCTCCATCGCCCGCGCCCGGCCCGCGATCGCCTGGCCGATCTTGCCCAGACCGACGATCCCCAGGGTGCGGCCGCGCAGCTCCAGGCCGGTGAACTGGGCACGCTTCCACTCACCGCGCCGGACGGACGCATCGGCGGCCGCCGTCCGACGGGCCACGCCATAGAGCAGGGCCAGCGTGTGCTCGGCGGCAGCGATCGTGTTGCCGGTCGGCGCGTTGACGACGGTGATGCCCGCGCGCGTGGCGGCGTCGAGGTCGACGTTGTCCACGCCGACGCCCGCCCGTCCGATGACCACGAGCCGGGTGCCCGCCGCGATCAGGTCGGCATCGACCTGGACCTGGCTGCGCACGATGAGCGCGTCGTAGTCGGGCAGGATCGCCGCCAATTCGGCCGGCGTGCAGCCGATGCGCTCATCGACCTCATGCTGCGCCGCGAGGAGCTCGATGCCTTCGCGGGCCACCGGCTCCGCGACGAGGACCTTCACGCGCTCGTCCCGGCGGCCGACAGCGCAGCGATGCCGGCGGTGGCGAGGGCTGCCCGCTGAGCCGCGGCGACGGCCGCACCGGGCTCGACGGGTCGGTCCTGCTCGAGCGAGACGATCTCGAGGGTGCTGAAGGCGCCGAGGATCTCCTCGAGCGTGACCGACCCCAGGTGCCCGAGGCGGAAGATCTTGCCGGTGAGCTTGCCCTGGCCGCCGGCCAGGACGAGGCCACGACGCTTGACCGCGCCGTTGAAGGCCTTCCAATCGAGGTCGGCCGGCACGTGCGCGGCGGTCACCGTCCGGGAGGCGACCCGCTGGTCGGCCA
This sequence comes from Saccharimonadales bacterium (SeqCode), assembly GCA_035629655.1. GTDB lineage: Bacteria > Chloroflexota > Limnocylindria > Limnocylindrales > CSP1-4 > SPCO01. The sequence goes on from DASPHN010000343.1 coordinate 2,016, forward strand.
GGAGCTCGAAGCCCAGCGCCTCGAGCCCGGCGCGGGCCGCCGCCGCGCAGGCCTCGTGGCGGGCGAAGATCGCCTCCTTGCCCTCGATGCCCATCAGACGCAGGCCCTCGTCGACCTGGAACACCACCGAGATGGCCGGGGTGAACGGTGTCTCCCCGTTCGCGGCGGCCGCCCGATGGGCGCGCAGGTCGAGGTAGAAGCGCGGCATCGTGGCCGTCTCCATCGCGGCCCAGCCGCGGGCCGAGGCGGCGATCATCGCGAGCCCGGGAGCTGCCATCCACGCCTTCTGGGATCCCGTCACGACCAGGTCGACGCCCCAGGCGTCCATCTCGAACGGGACCGCACCGAGCCCCGAGACGCTATCGACGAGGATGAGCGTGTCGGGCGACTCGTCGCGGATGGCCGCCGCGAGTTCGCCGATGGGATTCATCACGCCGGTCGAAGTCTCGTTGTGGGTCAGGAGCACGGCCTTGACGTCGGACATCGCGCGCAGTCGCTCGCGGATCTCGTCGGCCGCCGCGGCGTAGCCCCATTCCGCGTCGAGCTTGGTGACATCGGCTCCATAGATGCCGGCGATCTTCGCGAACCGGTCGCCGAACGACCCGATGCTCACACCGAGGACACGGTCGCCGGGGGACAGCGTGTTGACGACGGCGGCCTCGAGACCACCCGATCCCGCCGTCGAGATCACGGCGATGTCGGATGAGGTACCGAAGTACGGCCGCATCCCGTCGAGGATCCGGCCGAGCATCGCGGCGAACTCGGGCCCGCGGTGGTTGATCATCTGCCTCGCGCCGGCTTCGCGGACGGTGGGCGGCAGGGCGGTCGGTCCGGGGATGCGGAGGTTCGGCTCGAAACGGTCCACGCGGCGGCTCCTGTCTGACGGCGAGGAGCGAAGGGTCCCATGGGTTGACGCGGTCTTGCCAGCGTGGCATATATGTCGACATATGCCGAACGCCCGAACCACGATCCTGCTCGATCCCGACCTGCTCGATCGCCTCGGCCGCTTCGCACGGCGCGGGCGGACGACCAAGACGACCGTCATCGCCGCCGCGTTGGAGGCGTATCTGGCGGAGCACGACACCGAGCCCGACCTCGCATTCCTCGCGGTGGGCCAGAGCGCGCACGGCCGCCTGTCGCTCGACGGCCGGCGGATCGCCCGGCGCGAGGCCGGTCGCCGGCCGAGCAGCGGGCGCTGACGTCCCGGTCGTGGCCATCCTCCTCGACGGCAGCGCCGTGTTGGCCGCCGCCGATCGGGCCGATCTGAACCATGCTGCGGCGGTCGCCTGGTTCCGGCGGGCCGACGAGCCCCTGCTGCTCGGCGCGCTGACCCTCGCCGAGCTCGACGTCCTCCTCCAGCGCGAGCTCGGCCGCGACGCGATCCTCGCCGTCCTCCGATCGGTCGCCGATGGGGCCGTCCGGCTCGTGGCCCCGAGCGATGACGACCTTGCGCGCGCGGCCGAGCTGCTCCTGGAGGCGGGCGAACATGGACCGCGGCTGTCGGACGCGGTCCTGGTGGCCACGGCCGAGCGGCTCGGCGTGCGCCGGGTCGCCACGTTCGACCGCCGGCCCATCGCCATCTTCCGGCCGCGTCACGTTCGCGCCCTCGACCTGGAGCCGTAGGCGTTCAGCCGGCTTGACGGCGCAGCGTTCGACGGTGGGCGTATCATCGCCACGGCGCTTCCTCGCGCCACACCTCCGTCTCCGGCGCTCACGCCGCCGGCCAGTGGAGGCAAAGGGGCAGCGCCTCGAGGTCGTCGTTCGTGCCAGCCGCGGTCGGTGGCCGGGGAGCGTGGGTCCGGGTCTCGACCGGTCTGGAGACGAACCTGATGACGACCGACAAGGCTCGCAAGCGAGCCGTCCGCACCCGCATGGAAAAGACCGGTGAGCGATACGCCGCTGCGCGTCGCCATGTGGTCGCTGAGCCCCGGACCGATCCCACGCCGGTCCGGGCTCCCGTCCCGGCTGCGTTGCCACCCCGGATCGCCGAGCCGGGCCTCGGCGACGAGGCGCTGGTCCGTGGCACCGGCCACGACTGGGACACGTGGTTCCGACGACTGGACGACTGGGGCGCGGGCACGCACAGCCATCGGGAGATCGCGGCCCGCGTCGCGACGGAGTACGGGATCCCCGGCTGGTGGGCCCAGACGGTGACCGTCGGCTACGAGCGGGCGCGCGGCCGTCGCGCCGTGCACCAGACCACCCGTGGCTTCGAGGTCAGCGTCTCGAAGACGGTCGGGGCGCCGCCATCGGTCGTCTGGGAGGCGGTGACCGACCCGTCGCGACAGGGCGCCTGGCTCGGCGACGATCGGCTGGATCCCGGGTCATGGCGGGAGGGCCGCTGGGCGAAGTTCCAGGCTGCTGGCGACTCGTCGCTCGTGACCGTCAACCTGGCGGCCAAGGCCGAGGACCGCTCGACCATCACGATCGTCCACTCGAAGCTAGGCGACGCCGACGCCGTCGCCCGCCAGCGAGCGGTCTGGCGCGAGCGTCTCGTGCGCCTCGCGTCGGTCGTCGAGGCGTCGACACCCGTCGCATCGGCCGGTCGCCAGTCGTCTTGACGACGCTCATCCGCGCCCCGGAGCCTGCCGTCCGATGACCCGTCCCGCCCGCGCCCACCGCCGCCGTCGCTGGCTCGTGGTGGGCGTGCTGGCGATCGCGCTCGTGGCCGGCACGCTGGGCAGCGTGGCCATCGCGACCGACGCCTTCGGGGCGGGGGAACGATGGCAGTCCCTCGTCGACCGGGTCGAGCGCTTCGTCGCCGGCCCGGTCCCGGACCGGCCGACGAGGGCGACCGTCCGCGTGACCGAGCCGCCCGTCACCCCGCCCCCGACCGCCCGACCCACGACGGCCCCGCGCTCGGGCGACCCGACACCCGCGCCGACGCCGACACCCACCCCGGAACCCGAGCGGGCGGCGGTCGATGTCGACCTCGCCGAGGACCCCGAGGCCGTCTTCGCGAGCGAGATCCACAAGGACTGGTGTGCTCCGGCCGGGGTCCAGATGGTGCTGGCCCAACTCGGCCTCGTCGACACGTCGGAGGCGGTGCAGCGCGAGATCGCCGGCCGCATCCACGAGTGGGAGGCGAAGGCCGACAGCCTCAACGGCGACTGGGGGCCGAGCGCGATCGCGCTCGCCCTCGAAGCCTACGGCGCACCCGGCTACGAGGTCCGGGCCTTCGAGAGCCGCGCCGCGGCGCTGCGCGACTCGGCGACGGCCATCGAGACGACAGGGTCGCCGGTCGTGCTGTTGACCTGGCGTGGCGCCCACACGTGGGTCATGACCGGCTATCGAGCCGATGCCGACCCGACGGTCTTTCCAGATGCCGAGGTGACAGGCACCTACATCCTCGACCCCTGGTTCCCGCGCGTGTCGTCGATCTGGGGTCCATCCGACCCGGCTGGGACCTTCCAGGACGCGGCGGAGATGCGTCGCAATTTCCTCGAGTGGCGGCGACCCGAAGGGCACTACCCCGACCGGGACGGCCTGTACATCACGGTGGCGCCGACGCTGCCGGCGCCGGCGGCCTGACCCGGCCGATGCCGCGGACCCGCGGCAGCAGGAAGGCCACCAGCAGCACGTCCTTGACCGCCATCCCGGCCGCGTACCCCAGGGGGATGGCCAGGATCCCGACCGTCGGGGCGATGAGGGTCGAGACGAGCAGGACGGTCCCGAACCCCGCGAACGACGCCCCCACCTGACGGATCGTGTCGTGGGTCGCGTACAGGCCGCGCGAGAGGGGATAGGCGAGCGCATCGAACGGGACGGACAGCGCGAAGGCGGCGACGACGGCCGACGTCGTCGCGACGTCCTGGGCGTCGAACTGGCCGCCGCCGAGCAGCACCTCGACGAGGATCCCCGAGCCGAGGAACAGGAGCACCGCGGCGACGATGGTCAGTCCGCCGATGGTCACGAGGTTGCGGCGGAGGATTGCGGTGAAGATCGCTCGATCCGCATCGGCATAGGCGGCCGAGAGCAGCGGGAAGACGGCCAGCGAGAACGACACCCCGACGAGGCTCACCGGCACGACCTGGTAGTCGGCCGCGAAGTTGACGGCACTCACGCTGCCGACCGCGAAGGTCGACGCCAGGATCGTGAAGTACGTGAAGAGCAGGGGCTCGATCGGGTGACTGATCATCCGCGGGATCATCAAGCGGAAGAACTCGCGGAACGCCGGCGCCCGGAACCGGAACGATGGCCGGACCCGGAAGGACGTCCGGAGGGTCCCGAGGAAGCGGATGCCCAGATGCGCCAGCGCTCCGCCGACGGCGCCCCAGGCCGTGGCCACGATCCCGAATCGCTCGGCGCCGAGGACCGTCCCGACGATGATCCCGGTCGTGTACAGGATCGGGGCCAGCGCGTAGAAGAGGAAGCGGCGGTTGGCGACGAGCACCTCGCCGAGACAGATGGAGGCAGCGAACAGGATCTGGGCCAGGCAATTGATCCGGAGCAGCTGGATGTACAGCTCGCGCGTCGCCTCGTCGAAGCCGCGACCCACCTGGGTCGCCAGCCACGGCGCGGCCAGGAAGATGATGCCGATCGCGACCGACATCACGAGCACCGCGCCGGTCAGGACGGTCCGGCCGAACTCGTTGGCGCCGCTTTCATCGGTCCGGCGCAGGCTCGTGAAGATCGGCACGAACGGCGCTGTCAGCCCGGCAGCGACGAGCACGTCGAGGGCGATCTCGGGGATCCGGAAGGCCGCGTTGTAGGCGTCGAGCTCGGCGCCCGCCCCGTACGTGTTCGCGAAGACCCGGTTGCGCACGATGCCCATCGCGAAGTAGCCGAACGTGAGCACGGACAGGATGAGCGCACCCGGCGGAAAGATGCGATCGAGCAGACGGCGGGCGGGCCTGGGCAGGGCGAGCGGCACGGACGGCTCCTCGATCCGGCGCGATCGGGCGCGCCCTCCATGCAGGGACGCCCCATCTGCGATGCACGTGACACGCCCGACCGGCCCGAGGCGTTTCGTGCGTGGCGCGCCCCATGGTGGCATGGCCATCGATGCAAGATCGACTGATCGGACGCCGATACCGCCTGCTCGACGCGCATGCGGTGGGGGGCATGGCCTCGATCTGGCGTGCCCGCGACGAGACGACCGGCGATGTCGTCGCCGTGAAGCGGCTTCACCCACACCTGCTCGATGACGACGCGGCCCGCGAACGCCTGGCGCGGGAGGCGGACGTGATGCAGGCGCTGCATCACCCGAACATCGTCGGCGTGCGCGATCTCGTGGCCGACCGGGACGACCCGGCGCTGGTCATGGACTTCGTCCCTGGTCGGACGTCGGCCGATCGACTGGACGAGGACGGTCGGGTGCCGGAGCCGGAAGCCCTCGCCATCACGGCGGCCGTGGCTGACGCGCTCGCGGCTGCCCATGACCGGGGGATCGTCCATCGGGACGTGAAGCCGGCCAATATCCTGCTCGGTGACGACGGCGTCGTTCGGCTGGCCGATTTCGGGATCGCCCAGGTCGACGCCGTCCAGGGTGATGGCCTGACCGAGGCCGACGGCGTGGTCGGGACGCTTCGCTACCTCGCCCCGGAGCGGCTGACCGGCTCGCCCGCGACGCCCGCGAGCGACGTCTGGGCACTGGGGGCCGTGCTGGTCGAACTGATCACGGGCGTCCCGGCGGCACCGGCCCCCACGGTGGCCGAGCGGGTCGCCGCGGCGACCGATCCCGTGCCGCGCCCGGTCGGCGTCTCGGATCCGACCTGGGCACTTGCGTCACGCGCGCTGGCGCCAGATCCTCAGAGCCGTGACGTCGATGCGGCGGCGATGGCCGCGGCGCTCCACGAGGCGGCGGGCACGTCGCCCGACCACGCGATGCCGGGCGGCGTCGATCGGTGGGCGGACACGCAGGTCGTCCCCGCCCAGCCCTCGCGCGCGCAGCGTGTCGAGACCGGCCGCCGTCGTGCCCAGGTCGGTGGAGACCGGCGGCCGGCCATGGTCGTCGCGGCGGCGTTCGCACTGACGATCGCCGTGGTCGCCATCGCGGCCCCGGGCGGCGACCCGTTCGATCGTTCGGCGGCCGGGCCGAACGCCACGCACACCACAGCCCCGGCACCGACCGCCGACGCGACCGTCACGCCTGGACCGACGGCCGACCCGACACCGGCACCGGCGAAGGTGCAGGCCGGCGGCCGCAAGGATACGGACGCCGGCAAGGACAAGGACCCGGGCAAGGGGAAGGACGGCGGCAAGGGCAAGGGTAAGCAGGGGGACAACGGCAAGGGCAAGGGCCACTGACCCGGAGCGCTCGACGCTCGAAGCTCCGCCACGCTGTCAGGCCCCGGCGTCTCGCTTCTCGGTCTCGGCGAGCTTCTTCCGGTTCGATTCCCGGGTCTTCTGGAGCCCGTCGCCGGCACGGTGCGAGGCGTCCGGTGCGGGGGTGGGCTGCCGTTTGGGCTTGCCGGCCGCGCGCATCTCGGTCCGGGCGGCCATCCGGTTGGCGATCGTGCCCTCGTACCCCTGGTCGATCGGCAGGTAGTAGCGCCGTTCGGCCAGCTCGTCCGGCAGGTAGCGCTGGTCGACGTCGGCGCCGTCGTAGTCGTGCGGATAGCGATAGCCCACCCCGATGCCGTGCTGTTTCATGCCCCGATGGGCCGCGTTGCGCAGGTGGAGCGGGACGGGCAAGGATCCCTTCGCCTCCACATCGCCGGCCGCGGCGAAGAAGGCGAGGCCGGATCGATTCGATTTCGGTGCCGTGGCGATGTAGGTGGTCGCCTGCGCGAGCGCGTACTGGGCCTCCGGCAACCCGATGTGATCGAGTGCCTGGGCGGCCGCGACCGCCACCTGCAGCGCGCGCGGATCGGCGTTCCCGACATCCTCGGATGCGCTGATGATCAGCCGGCGCGCGATGAACCGCGGGTCCTCGCCGGCAGCGATCATCGCGGCCAGCCAGTAGAGCGACGCGTCCGGGTCATTGCCGCGCAGGCTCTTGATGAAGGCCGACGCGGTGTCGTAGTGCCCGTCTCCGGCGCGATCGTAGGCCAGCACGCGCTGCTGGGCAGCCGCCTCGACATCCTCGAGCCTCGGGGCGACGCGACCCTCGTCGTCACGGATCTCCTCGCCTTCGGCGAGTGCGACGGCGCCCTCCAGCACGTTCAGTGCGGCGCGCGCATCACCGCCGGCGAGGCCGACGAGATGCTCGAAGGCGGCGTCATCGAGCGCCACCCCGCCGTCGGGTCCGAGCGTCCCGGCCAGCCCTCGCTCCTCGTCGATCAGGGCACGGCGGACCACGGTGCCGACGTCGTCGTCGGTCAGCGATTCGAGACGCCACACGCGCATCCGGGAGAGGAGCGCCGCGTTGACCTCGAAGTAGGGGTTCTCGGTCGTGGCGCCCACCAGGGTGATGGTCCCGTCCTCGACGTGGGGGAGGAGGGCATCCTGCTGGGCCTTGTTGAATCGATGGATCTCGTCCAGGAAGAGGACGGTCCGCGTCCCGTGCAGGGCGATCCGGTCCTGGGCCTCGGCGATCAAGGCACGCACGTCCGCGACGCCGGCCATGACCGCGCTGAGGGTCGAGAAGTGTGCGCCGATCTCCCCCGCGAGCAGGCGCGCGAGGCTCGTCTTGCCGGTGCCGGGCGGACCCCACAGCAGGAGGCTCGCGAGATGGCCCCTGGCGATGCTTCGACGGAGCGGCCCGCGTTCGCCGACGAGGTGGGTCTGGCCCACGAACTCGGCGAGGTTGCGCGGGCGCATCCGGGCAGCCAGCGGCTGCCGTTCGGGCGGTGGCTGGAACAACGCTTCGGGACGCGCACCCTTGGGGGACCGGGGAGCGGGCATGCCGCGATGGTAGCGCGCGGTCGCCGGCCGACCGCGCGCGCGAGGTCAGAAGCGGGCGATGCCCGTCGCCTCGACGACGACCCAGATCGCGAGCAGGAGCGCGATCAGCGACCCGCCGATGAGGGTGATGCGCTTGATGTC
>DASPHN010000344.1:0-19425 GCA_035629655.1 Saccharimonadales bacterium (SeqCode)
ACCTCGACCACCGCGACATGCGCGCCGTGGCCGTCCATCCGCGATGCGATCCCCTTGCCGACCCAGCCGTAGCCGGCGATCACGACCTTGCGCCCGGCGATGAGGATGTTGGTCGCGCGCAGGATGCCGTCGACCGTGCTCTGGCCGGTGCCGTACCGGTTGTCGAAGAGGTGCTTCGTTTGCGCCTCGTTGACGGCCACGACCGGGAAGCCCAGGGCGCCGTCGGCGGCCATCGCCTTGAGCCGGATGACCCCGGTCGTCGTCTCCTCTGTCCCGGCCAGGACCTCGGCGACCTGGGCGGGGCGCTCGCTGTGCAGGAGCGACACGAGGTCGCAGCCGTCATCCATCGTGATCTGCGGATGCGTGTCGGCGACGGCGTTCAGGTGGGCGTAGTAGGTCTCGCGGTCCTCCCCGCGGCGCGCGAACGTCGCGATGCCGAACTCGGCGACGAGCGCGGCCGCCACGTCATCCTTGGTCGAGAGCGGGTTCGACGCAGCGAGGACCACCTCGGCGCCCCCGGCCTTGAGCGTGCGCATGAGGTTGGCCGTCTCGGTCGTGACGTGCAGGCACGCCCCGATGCGCAACCCCTCGAGCGGCCGGTCCCGTTCGAACCGCTCCCGGATCAGGCGCAGGACCGGCATCTCGCGCTCGGCCCACTCGATCCGGCGGACACCCTCGGTCGCAAGGCCGAGGTCGGTCACGTCGTGGGCGGTCGAAGCGGAGGTGGTCATCTGGGGTCGATCTCCTTGCGGTGGAAGAAGCGCCGGATCGGCGCGGCGAGGTCCTGCCACGGCGAGCCGAGGCGGTGGATGAGGCGCTCTTCGAAGCGCGCGTGCTCGGCGTAGCCAAGCCGACGATAGGCATTGATCGCGGGCGGGTTGTCGGCCCGCACGTTGAGGACCACCTGGTCGCACGTCCGCAGCAGCTCGGCGGTCACGGCCCCCGTCACGGCGGTCGCGAAGCCGCGGCCGCGGAAGTCGACGTGCGTCAGGACGTTGCCCACGACGGCCAGCCGTGCCCCGGTGCTGACGACGTGCGTGCCGGCCGCAGCGACGAGCTGGCCGTTGACGCGCATCCCGAAATACACCCCGTCCGCGATGGAGCTGGAGGGCAGCCACGAGGCGAATCCGAGCTGGTAGAGCCGGTTCAACTCGCCGATCTCGACCGGCAGAAGGCGCTGGACCGTGGCCGGGTACGCCCGGAACCGTGCCCGATCCACCCACATCCGGACCATCTGCCCGGCCGGGTCCACCCGGTAGTGGGCTTCGATCGCGGGCAGCATCTCCGATCGCGCCGCGATGTAGGCGGCCCGTGGCCGGATGACGTCGCGCAGGACCGCCGCGATCCCGTCCGCCCGGCCCATCACGAACAGCGGCTGCGGCGTGGGCCCGGTGTACTCGAGGCCGACCGCGATGAGGTCGTCGCCCTCGTAGGCCGCCCCCCAGCGCGTGCGCCCGAACTCGCGCTCCTCGAGGTCACAGATCGCATACGCACCGTAGAGCCGGTCCTGCTCGAGGAAGCGGCGCAGCATGGCCCGGTCCGTGGTCGGCTTGGCGATCGCCGAGGAACGGCGGCCGACGATGACGGTCGCCATCAGGAGGCGACCGCGTCGGGGGCCGGGGTCGGCGACGACGGGGGTGCGGGCGTCGCCGTAGCCGAGAGTGCCGCAAAGGACGGGCTGGCTGCGCGTCGCAGGTCGCGTCGGGCGACCGCAGCCGCGAGTCCCTCGAGGTACGGCGCCCCGACGGCGCCCTCGTCGGTGACGATCGCGGTGATGAGCTCGGCCGGCGTCACGTCGAACGAGGGATTGCGGACGGCGGTGTCGGCCGGGGCGATGCGCTGGCCGCGGATGTACAAGACCTCGATCGGGTCGCGCTCCTCGATGGGGATCGCGGGTCCCTCGAGCGTGCCGAGGTCCACGGTGCTGATGGGTGCCGCGACGTAGAACGGCACGCCGTGGCGGGCCGCCAGCACGCCGAGCGTGTACGTCCCCACCTTGTTGGCCGTGTCGCCGTTCGCGGCGATCCGATCCGCCCCCACGATGACGACGTCGACCTCGCCGCGGGCCATGAGGTGGCCGGCGGCGACATCGGGGATGAGCGTGTGCGGCACGCCCGCCTGGCCCAGCTCCCACGTCGTCAACCGCGCGCCCTGCAGGTACGGGCGGGTCTCGTCGACGAAGACCGTCAGGTCACGGCCCGCATGGTGGGCCACCTGGACGATGCCGAGCGCCGTCCCGAACTGGCCGCATGCCAGCGGCCCCGTGTTGCAATGGGTGAGGATCCGCAGGGGGCGATCGTCGACCTGCGGCAGGAGCTCGGCGCCGAAGGCAGCGAGCCGGCCATGGTCCTCGGTCGCCTCGAAGACGATGGCGTCGGCCTCGGCACGCATGACCGCTGCGATGCCATCGCCGTCCTCGCTCAGGTCGCCCACCTCGGCGTAGCGGGCCATGAGTCGCTCGACGGCCCAGCGCAGGTTGACGGCCGTGGGCCGCGAATTGATCAGGCCGTTGGCCGCACCACGCAACGTCGCGCGGCGGGCGTACGGCTTGGTCGCCCGAACCTTCGCGGCGGTGAGCGCCAGCCCGATGGCCGCCGCCTGGCCGATCGCCGGCGCGCCCCGGATGACCATCGAGCGGATGGCGAAGGACACCTCGGCCGCGGACCGGCAGGCGACCTCCTCGAGGACGTCCGGGAGCTTGCGCTGATCGACGAGGTAGAGGACGCCAGGCTCCTCCCGGAAGGGCGTCCGGAAGCCGGTCGGGACGCTCGTCGCGGCCACCGCCGCCGGCCCGGCTGCGGGTGCGTCGGCGAGGCCCAGCGACGTCGGGTCGAGGATCGCGCTGGCCGCCTCGCTCGAGGCGCGCTGCAGGACCTGGGCCGCGCCGACCACGGTGGCCGCGCCCTGGAAGAGCTCGCCGGCGAACTGGCGGAAGAATCGTCGGCGCGCCACATCGGCGCCATCGGGTGCGGCGGCAGCTGGACCGGGCGCGCCGGTCCGGGCGCCGTCGTCAGCGGCCGGGTCGCCGCCCGGGTCGGGCGTCGACGATCCCTGCGATCCTGCGGCGCTGTCGTCGGCCAATCCGGATCCTCGCTGCCCGCCGGTCAGTACTTGATGACGCTGGTCACGCGCCGACCGTCGAGCCGGTCACGACCCTTGAGGAAGTCGAGCTCGACCAGGAAGGCGAGGCCAACGACCTCGCCCTTCAAGCGCTCGACCAGCTCGATCGTGCCCTTGACCGTGCCGCCCGTGGCCAGGAGGTCGTCCACGATGAGCACCTTCTGACCGGCCTGGATCGCATCCCGATGGATCTCGAGCGTGTTGGATCCGTACTCCAGCGCGTACTCCACGGTGATCGTCTCCGCGGGCAGCTTGCCGAGCTTGCGGACCGGGACCAGCCCCGCGCCGAGCAGGTACGCCATGGGAGCGCTGAAGATGAAGCCGCGCGACTCCATGCCGACGACGAGGTCGATCTCCTCGCCCTGGTAGGGCTCCAGCATGAGGTCGATCGCGTCCTTGTAGGCCGGCGGGTCCTTCAGGAGCGTGGTGATGTCGTAGAAGAGGATCCCGGGCTTGGGGAAGTCGGGGATCTCGCGGATCTTTTCGCGAAGGTCCTCGGCGGACATCGGTGGTGGACCTCCATCAGGGCGGCGGACACCGTGGGCAGGTGCGGCCGGTCCCGAAGTCTACCGCAGGCGCGCGGCGCCACCAGCGGCCACCTCGAAGGTCACGACGGGGCCGGTGCCGCCGACGACGGCGCCTCGCGTCGGCGCCGCGCGCCACGCAGCCGGACGCTGAGCACGAGGCCGATGAGACCGACGACGACGGCCACGGCAAAGCCGAGGGCGAGGCCGGCGACCGGTTCGCCGGTGGTCCGGACGGCGGCCGCCACGATCGCCCCGGTCACCCCGGTCCCGAGCGCGGTCCCGAGCGAATCCATCAACGACAGGGCGGCAGAGGCGGACCCCTGCTCCTCCGTCGGCGCCTCGCGCAACACGATCAACGTCAGGGGCGAATAGGCCAGGCCCATGCCCAGACCGGCGATCGCGAACGTCGGCACGGCCAGCCACGGCGTGACCGTCGGCACGAGCACGATGGCGAACAGCGACAGGCCCACGACGACCACCGCGAGCCCGGAGCGCACGAAGGTCTCCGGCGCGAAGCGGCGCGCCCAGCGCGACTGGATCCAGGCTCCGGCGGTCCAGGTCAGCGTGGCGGCCGTCAGGCTGATCCCGGCCTGCGTCGCCGACAGGCCTCGCCACTCGACGAGCGTCAAGGCGACGTACGCGTCGACCCCGAAGAACGTGAAGGTCAGGATGCCGCGCATCAGCACCGCGGTCGGCAGGCCGCGCGCGGCGCGCAGCGTGCCGGGCGGCGTGAGGCGACGGATCGCCGGCAGCGCGATGGCGCCGCCCACGATGACGAGCACGATGAGGGCGACGGGTTGACCGACGGTGAGGCCGGCGAGCCAGAGGCCCGTCCCGAGCGCCACGTAGCCGGCCAGCGGGAGCCGCCGGCGGAGCGATGCGGACGCGGCCGCCTCGGCGCTCCGGGCCACCGGCGTCGGTGGTGGACCGATGCGGTTCACGCTCCGGAACGAGATCCCAGCTGCGATCCCGATGAGCGGCAGGAGTCCCAGGAAGACGAAGCGCCAGCCGATCGTCTCGCCGACCGCGCCGGCGATCGCCGGTCCGATCACGCCGGGCAGCACCCACGCCGTCGACAGCGTCGCGAACATCTGCGGGCGCAGGCGCTCGGGCAGGCTGCGCCCGATGGCCACGTAGGCGATGGGCGGGACCATGCCGGCACCCAGCCCCTGGATGAACCGCGCGATGACGAGCACCCACATGTCCGGCGCGAGCCCGCCGACGACGAGGCCGATGGTGAACAGGCCGAGGCCGATCGCGAACGGGACGCCGAGGCCGCTGCGGTCGATCAGACCGCCGCTGACCACGATCCCGATCAGCGACCCGAGCATGAAGGCGGTGAAGACCCAGCCGTACAGGTCGTAGTCGCCGAGCTCGCGCGCGACGATGGGCATGACGGTCGAGACGGCCAGGGCCTCGAACGCGACGAGCGTGATGGTCAGCACCAGGCCGACGGTCAGGCTGCGCCGCTCCGGTGACCACAGGCCTCCCTCGGAGGGCGGTTCGGATGACATCGGACCAGTCTGCCCGGTCCGGGTGCGGTGCGCGACGCACCACGCCTCGTACCCTCTGCCGCCCCCGTCCGACGATGGTCCTAAAGACGCAGGTGAGCGGCACTCGGTAGGCTGGCCGAGTCCAGTCCCGCGCACCACGTCAGGGTTTGCATCGCATGTCTCGAGCCATCCAGCGTCGCCTCGCCACCGCGCTCATCGCGGTCACGCTGACCGTCGCAGCGGTCGCGCCGGTGGGCGCATGGTCGAATGGCCCGGACAGCGGCAATGGCTACGGCACGCACGACTGGATCATCGATCAGGCCCTCAAGACCTTCGGCGGCAACGTGCCGTCCTGGCTCGACGTGAACGCCGCCAAGCTCGCCTCGGACGATCCCGACACCCTGTGGTGGCGGACCAACGAGCACGTCTACATGGAGGAGGGCTACGGTCGCGGCGCGGTCCACATGGTCGCCGAGTACTACGCACGATCGATGGCCGCGCTCAAGGCCGGCGACAAGAGCCTTGCGAGCATCGAGTTCGGCCGGATGGCCCACTTCTGGGGCGACATCTACGTGCCCTTCCACACGGCCTACGCCGCCGTCAGCAAGGGCTCGGCCCACGAGGCATACGAGCGCCTCGTCGACTCGAGGAACCGGACTCCTAGCTCCGCTCCGGAGTGGATGACCGGCGATCGATCACCCGAGACGGTCACCGATGTCCGGGCGTACGCGATCGCCGGGGCCAAGTACTCGCGCGGGTTCTACGGCGAGCTCTACAGCGAGTTCATGAAGAACCAGTCGAGCCTGACCTCACGGGCCAGTACCCTGACCGGGTACATCCTCAAGAAGGCCTCCCGCGAGCTGGGCGACCTGCTCAACTCGATCACCAAGGGCGTGGGCAACGCGCCGATGGTCGTCAAGCTCGTCGCCACGCGGAAGTACGCCCAGCCGAGCTCGATCGAGTACCAAGCGATCTACATCAAGGCGACGGACGCGAGCGGCCGGCCGATCGAGGGCTTGCGCGTCGACGTCACCTGGCCGACCTCGGCGGACGTGCCAAACGGCGCCGAGCCGACGGCGCACGTCTTCCGTGCCTACACCATGGCCGATGGGATCGCCAAGGCGACGGCCTATATCGACCTCTCCAAGCACGGCCAGACGCTGCAGGTGTCGATCAAGTCCACGATGCGCGGCACGACGGTCACGACCTCGACCACGTACACGGCGAAGTAGCCTCGGCGTCGGCCGCTCGACAGGCCGCCAGGCGCCCGTCAGGTCCCGCGCAGGCGCTCCACGACGGGCGCCAGCTCGTCCACCTCGCCGAGCATGAACGAGCTGATGCCGAGCGTCTCGCGGAGCATCTGGCACTTCTCGACGAGGCTCTCGATCGTGCCGATGAACAGATGCGGTGAGGCGAGCACGTCGTCCACGTCGAGGTCCGTCTCGGTCCGCCCGGCCAGGTGCGCGACCACCTTCGCGGCCTCGGTCCGCGGATCATCGGTCACGACGACCGGCCAGCCGCTGGGATAGACGTCGAACGTCAGGTCGTCGAACCGATCACCGGCCGCCGCGCGCACCCACTCGATCTTCTCCGCGGTCGCCGCCAGCGTGATGCTGGTCGGGTCCGTCCGCTGCGCGCCGAGCGTCCGCGGGGCGAGGCCCACGATGTCCGCCTCGCGTCCAGCGAGTGCGAGCGTGCGTCGACCGCCGCCACCGATCATCACCGGCGGGTGCGGCCGCTGGATGGGCTTGGGCTCGGCGTCGTAGTCGGTGATGGTGTAGTGCTCCCCGGTGTAGCTGAACGGTCCGTCGGCGAAGCACCCCTTCAGGACGGCGACGGCCTCGGCGAGGCGCGCCTGGCGGACCGGCGTCGGATCGAACGGCAGGCCGATGGCGTCGTACTCCGGCCGGTTCCAGCCCGCGCCGATCGCGACCGTCAGGCGGCCGCCGCTGAGCACGTCGAGCGAGGCGAGGTCCTGGGCCAGGACCGCCGGATGGCGCAGGTCGTTGTTGAAGACGTAGGCGCTGATGCGCAGGCGGGTCGTCGCCGCGGCGATCGTCGCCATGGCCGGGACCGGGCTGAGCTGCGGGATGAGGTGGTCGGGGATGGCCAGCGTCGTGTAGCCGAGGTCTTCGGCGCGGCGGGCGGTCTCAGCCAGGGTCGCCCCGTCGAAGATGCCCTGCGCGGCGGCGGTGAACGTGAAGGGTCGCATGCCCTCGATGGTGGCACAGGCCCGGCACCGAGACGATGCACGGTCGGCTCGTCGCGTCCGACCGACCGGCGCCTGCCCCCTAGCCGGTCGCGGCCGGCGCGCGCCGGACCGGGGCGACGGTCGGGACCGGATCGTCGAGGAGGAACGACCGGATGATGGCCGCGCTCAGGGCCGGCTTCTCCTGCAGGAAGAAGTGCGACGTCCCCGGCACGACCGCAAGCTCCGACTCGGGGATGGCCCGATACATCGCGACCAGGTGCTCGATCGAGCCCAGGTCGTCGTCGGCGAGGAGGATCAGCGTGCGCGCCCCGACCCCGGCGAGGTCCGCCTCGGTCAGCCGCGGCTCCCGGTTGCTCAGCTCGAAGTCCTTGCGGGTCACGACCGCGAAGTGCTCCTCCCCGTCGGGCGAGACGGCGCCGTAGGTCGAGCCGAGGAACTGGACCGTCCCGGCAACAGCTGCGTCGATGTCCTCGATCTGCTCGCCACTCGAGTCGAAGCCGCCGCTGGCCAGGACCAGTCGGTCGACGACGTCCGAACGCTGGAGGGCCAGAGTCAATGCGACGACCGCACCGATGCTGTGGCCGACCACATGCGCGCGGCCACCGGCGACGCGCTCGATGAGCTCGGCGGCATCCCTGGCGAAGGAGTCGAGGCTGAACGGCCCGTCGCGGTCGGGTGATCGACCATGGCCCCACAGGTCCAGCCGGATCACGCGCAGCTGCTCGGCCAGCGGCTCGACGATCCCATCGAAGAAGCGCCCGTCGACCGCGCCGCCGTGGATGAGCACGACGGGCGGCCCGGCACCCTGCTCGTCATACCAGATCGTGCCGGCCGTCAGCTCGATGGTGGTTCCCATCGCGATCCTCCTGCGTGTCGGATGAGCGTACGGGGTCAGCGTCCCGAGGGCGCCGCCAAGCGGTAGACGACGTGCGGCCGGAGCGGATGGCCCATCTCGATGCGCGGATGCTCGAAGTCGTCGGCGGGGTCGTGGGTCATCCCGAGTCGTTCCATCACCGCTCGCGACGGACGATTCGCGACGGTCGTCCAGGACAGGATCTCGGCCAGGCCGAGCACCTTGAAGCCGTGTTCCAGGACGGCGCGCGCTGCCTCGGTCGCGTAGCCCTGGCCCCACGAGCTGACCGGGTAGCGCCAGCCGATCTCGATGCACGGCGTGAACGGCGCATCGAACGTGGGCGCCGCCAGGCCGGTCATCCCGAGCCACGCGTCGTCGTCGCGCCGCGCGACGGCCCACAGGCCGTAGCCGTCGCGGTCGAGGCCCTCGTTCATCCGCTCGAACCAGGCGTCGCTCGTGCCGCGGTCCAGCGTCGCTGGGAAGTGGGCCATCACCTCGGGGTCGGCGTTCATCGCCGCGAAGGGATGCCGGTCGGCGGCGTGCCAGTGGCGCAGGACCAGCCGATCCGTCGGAAGATCCGGTGCCGGCCGGTCGGTCACCCTCCGCAGCCCCCGCACGATCGCAGGAACAGGACCGAGATGGCCGCGAGCGCCGTGCCGACGACCGCGGCGGTGACGACGAGCCCGAGCAGCGCGAATCCCAGCCACTGACGACCGCTGGTCCGTGCCGACGGGTCGGTCATGGTGCCGCCTCGAGGGCGGCTTCCGCCTCGTCAGCCTCCACGGTCGCTGTGCCGAGTCGCGCCACGATCGCCTGGGTCAGCTGCCAGGCCCGTGTCGGCAGCTGCGGGGCCCGGATGCGGACCTGGTTCGAGGCGAACGTGATGTCGCTCGGACGGACGCCCGGCAGTCCCCCCTCCCCCAGGAGGCGCATCGCCATCGAACGGGTCAGTGAGGCCCCGAAGCGGACGACCAGCCAGCCCTCTTCGCGGGAGATCGAGTAGACGCCGGCGGCCTCCGCGGCAAGCCGCAGCTCGGCGACCTCGACGAGTCGCAGGACCGCCGGCGGCATCGGCCCGAAGCGGTCGGTGACGTCCTGTCGGAAGGCGGCCAGGTCGGCCGGTGTCCGCGCTCGCGCCAGCCGCCGGTAGAGCTCGAGCTTCGGCGCGTCCTCCGGGACGTAGTCGCTCGGGAGGTGGGCCTCCACCGGTAGGTCGATCACGGCTTGTGGCGTCTCGATGATCGGCGCTCGACCCTCGGCCGACGCCTTCCTCGTCTCGACCGCCTCGGCCAGCATCCGCGAGTAGAGGTCGAAGCCGACCGCGGCCATGTGGCCCGACTGCTCGCCGCCAAGGATGTTGCCGGCGCCCCGGATCTCGAGATCCGACAGGGCGATCTGGAAGCCGGCGCCCAGCTCGGAGGCGTTGAAGATCGCCTGGAGCCGCTTGCGGGCCTCGTCGCTGAGGCGCTCTCGGCGTCGGTACAGCAGATAGGCGTAGGCCCGGCGCGACGACCGTCCGACCCGTCCCCGGAGCTGGTAGAGCTGGGCGAGCCCGAGCGTGTCGGCCCGGTCGATGACGATCGTGTTGGCGTTCGGGATGTCCAGCCCCGACTCGATGATCGTGGTACAGACCAGGACGTCGGCGGCGCCATCGGCGAACGCGATCATCACCTTCTCGAGCGACCCCTCGGGCATCTGGCCGTGGCCGACGATGAACCGCGCGTCGGGCAGCAGTCGGCGGAGCTGCTCGGCCTGCGCTTCGATCGTCTCGACCCGGTTGTGGACGTAGAAGACCTGGCCACCCCGGTCGAGCTCACGCAGGATGGCATCGCGGACGAGCCCGGCCGAGGCCTCGGCCACCCGGGTCTGGATCGGCAGTCGATCCTCGGGCGGCGTCTCGATGACGCTCAGGTCGCGGATCCCGGCCAGGGCGAGGTTGAGCGTCCGCGGGATCGGCGTGGCCGACAGCGTCAACACGTCGACCTCGCGTCGGAGCTGTTTGAGGCGCTCCTTGGCGGCCACGCCGAAGCGCTGCTCCTCGTCGACGACGACGAGTCCGAGATCCTTGAACGCCACGTCCTTGCTCAGCAGACGGTGCGTCCCGATGACGATGTCGACCGTGCCGTCGGCGAGCCCGGCGATCGTCGCGGCCTGCTCCTTCGGCGAGACGAACCGCGACAGCAGGCGGACCTCGATCGGGAACGCGGCGAAGCGCTGGCTGAACGTGGCGTGATGCTGGGCGGCGAGGACCGTCGTCGGGACGAGGATCGCAACCTGGCGGTCGTCCTGGGTCGCCTTGAATGCGGCGCGCAGCGCGACCTCGGTCTTGCCGTAGCCGACGTCACCGACCACGAGCCGGTCCATCGGCTGCTGACGCTCCATGTCGGCCTTGACCTCCGCCGCTGCCCGCAGCTGGTCGACGGTCTCCTCGTACGGGAACGAGGCCTCCATCTCGGCCTGCCAGGGGGTGTCCGAGCCGAACGCGTGGCCGCGCGCGTCGGACCGAGAGGCGTACAGCGCGAGGAGGTCGTCGGCCAGGTCGCCGACCGCCTTCTGCACGCGCTGCTTCGAACGGAGCCACTCGGTGCCGCCGAGCTTGGACAGGCTCGGCCGCTCCCCGCCCGAGTAGCGCGTGACACGGGCGATCTGCTCGACTGGCACGAAGATCCGGTCCCCGGCCGCGAACGACAGCTCGAGGTAATCGCGATCCTCGCCCTGGCCTCCGCGCCGAAGCATCTGCTCGTAGCGCGCCACGCCGTGATCGATGTGGACCACGAGGTCGCCCGGGGCGAGGCGCTCGAGCAGGTCGCGTGGCACGACCCGGCGCAGGGCCTTCGGGCGCCGGATCCGGACCGTGCCGAACAGCTCCCGATCGGTGACGAACTGGAGGCCATCCGGGCCGCCGCCGAAGCCGCCGTTGAGGCTGCGCGGGACGAGCGCGATCGCGCCGGGTGGTGGAGCCTCGACCGTGTCGCTGACCGCGGCGGGATGGCCGGCTTCGTCGAGGATCTCCGCGAGACGGGGCGCCTGGTCGCTGGCCAGCACGATCCGCGCGCCGTCGGCCTGCCAGCCTTCGACGGCATCCCCGAGCCGACCCGCCCGGCCGAGCGGCAGGACCGGCTCGCGCCAGCCGAAGAGATCGCCGCTGCTGCGTGCCCCGGATGCCATCGCGACATCGGTCGGCGGCTCGGACTCCCAGGTCAGCTCGAGCGTCCGGGAGGCGACGAGACGCGTCTTCCAGTCGCGCGGCGGGAGATACGTCGATGGCCAGTCCTTGGGCAGGTCGCCGGATGCCACGAGCTCCGCGCGGCGCTCGTCGGCCTGGCGCCACAGGAACGCCCCGGCCTCGGCGAGGTCGCCGGGCTCGTCGAGGACCAGGAGCGTGCCCGCCGCGATATGGTCGAGACCGGTCGCGGGGGCGAGGTATGGCGCCCAGACCTCGGCGGCGTCGCCGACGGCCATGGCCCGGGTCTCGCCGGCGGCCGCGGCGGACGGCCGAAGGGGGTCCTCGGCAGCGCCTTCGAATCGGGCGAGGTCGGCGGTCAGCCGTTCGCCCAGGCGGCCGGCCGCGCGACCCAGGCGTTCGCGGATCGCGGCCACGCCCGCGGTCGGGAGCAGGAACTCGGACGCGGGCAGCAGGGTCGCGCGCTCGAGCTTGCCGGTCGCCCGCTGGTCGGTCGGATCGAACGCGCGCAGCGAGTCGATCTCGTCGCCGAACAGCTCGATGCGGATCGGCAGCTCCATCGAGGGTGGGAAGACGTCGATGATCCCACCCCGCCGGGCGAACTCGCCCCGGCCGGCGACCTCGACGACGGGCGTATAGCCGAGGTCGAAGAGCTCGCGCAGCAAGGCGTCCTGGTGGACCCGGGTGCCGACGGCCAGCTCGCGCGGGCGCTCGGGCAGATCCTCGGGCGCGATGGTGTGCTGGAGCAGTGACTGGACGCTGGCCACGAGGATCCGGACGCCGCCGTTGCGCCAGGCGGCGAGCGCCGCGACCCGGGCGGCCGTCTCGTCGGCGACGAGCTCGCTCCGCTCGTAGGCGAGGGCCGTCCGCGGTTCGAGCACCGCGACGGCGGCGGGGTCGCCCAGCCAGGCCCCGAGCTCCTCGGCCACCCGGTCGCCGATCTCCGCATCGCGGGCGATCCAGACCAGTGGCTCGCCGCCGGTCGCCGTGGAGGCGAGCGCCGCCGCGAGGAAGGACTTGGCGCCGTGGGGCACGGCCACGAGGCCGGCGTGACGTCCCACCCGGCCGATATCCGATGGTGAGCCCAGGCGCTCTCGAAGGGCTCCGAACGTGCCGGTCGCCGCCAGCAGGGGTGGCAGGGCGCTCAGGTCAGGGAGGCGATGGCCGCCCCGCCGCTCCGGGTCCCCCGAGGTCGGCCGCGATCCCCGGCGGCGAGGTGCCGCCGATGGCGTGGGCGCCGTGGGCGTTGACGTGGCCTCCCGCTCTGCGTGCCGCTGGGCGTCCTCGACCTCAGCATCGACCTCGGCGACGTCGAAATCGATCGCGCCTTCATCGTCGACGGAGGCGTGACGGGCCGCGAAATCGGTGGCGACCTGGTCACCGATCCGGCGGTCGCGGCCCCGTCGGCCGCGCAGCGGCGGGGTGCGCGAGTCAGGCATCGAGATCCTCGTGACGGTGCGGCAGGACCCGGCGCCAGCCGGTCTTCGTACGTCGGACACCGTCGTCGCCGGGCGGGCCGTCGACCTCACCCGCCGCCGCCAGGCGGTCGGCGTCCGCCTCGCGGAGCTGGAACGTGTTGAATCGATTGGCCGCCTTGCTCGTCCCGTCGCGGGCCCAGGCCTCGACCCCATCGGCGGCCGCATCGATCAGCTCGTCGAGGCGTTGGACCTCGTCCGGCGCGAACTTCGAGAGGACGTGGTCGCGCGCGTTGCGGACCGGATCCCCGATGCCGACCCGGAGGCGGCTGAACTTCTCGGTGCCGAGGTCGTCGATGATCGAGCGCAGGCCGTTGTGGCCGCCGTGGCTGCCCGCCTCGCGGAAGCGCAGCTTGCCGAACGGCAGTGCGAAGTCGTCCGCGACGATGAGCACATCGCCGAGCGGCGCGTGCTCGCGGGCGAGGACCTTGCGCACCGCCTGACCCGACTCGTTCATGTAGGTCAGCGGCTTGACGAGGGTGAGGTCGAGGCCGCGGTAGCGGCCGCCCACGATCGTCGAGCTGTCGCGCTGGCGGCCGCGTCCATCCCAGCCGGCCCGCTCGGCAAGCCGGTCCATGACGAGGAAGCCGACGTTGTGGCGCGTCCCCGCGTATTGCGATCCTGGGTTGCCGAGACCCACGACGAGCTTCACCGATGCCTCCGCAGACAACACGACAGGGCCCGAAACCCGTCGGACCGGTGCGCGTGGCACCAGCAGGACCGCGGGAGGGCCGAGGTGGGATGGTACCCGGCCTCGACGGGCGATGCCCGGCCGGTGCCCGCCGACCGTCAGCGGTCGGTGATGGGATCGAGACGGACCGCCGTCACGCCAGCAACCGCTGCTCGAGGGCCCGCATCGCCGCCTCCTCCTCGGGATCGGCGTGGTCCCAGCCACAGATGTGGAGCGTCCCGTGGATGGCCAGCAGCCGAAGCTCGTCCATGGCGGCCCACCGGAGATCCCCGGTCTGACCACCGCGACCCGCCGACGCCTGCTCCACTGCGCGCTCGACCGAGATGACGAGATCGCCGAGGTGGGGCCGGGATCCGGGCGGCAGCGCGAACGGTGTCGCGCCCGTGGCGCCAGCCCCGCCCTTCGTCGCCGGCCGGCCGGGATGCGACGGGAAGGCGTCCGGCGGCAACAGGGGGAACGAGAGCACGTCGGTCGGGCCGGTCACGCCCATGTGCTCGGCATCGAGCCTGGCCAGCTCCTCGTCATCGCTCAGCACGAGCCCGATCGACGCGGGCTGCGGCGCCCCGGCGGCGTCGAGCGTCGCCGCGATCACCCGAGCGAGCCCGGCCTGCGAGGCCGGCATCCGGATCCCGGGTCGGAGGTCCACGTCGATCCGCCAGGGCGGGCGATAGATCGAGCGGGTCACGACGCGGGGGCGTCGCCTCCGCCGCCCGCGGCCGCCCGCCGCGACTCGAGCTCGACGATCGTGTTCTGTGGATAGGCGATGCGCGTGTGGTACATCCCCAGGAGCTGCTCGACGAACGCGTTCTTGATGCGCTCCAGGTCGCGCAAGGTCAGGTCGCACTCGTCGAACTGCCCGTCCGAGATGCGCTCCTCGATGATCTTCGTGACCATGGCCCGGATCGCCGGCTCGTCCCGCGACGCGAGCGACCGGACGGACGCTTCGACGCTGTCGGCCAGCATGATCAATGCGGCCTCGCGCGTTTGCGGCTTGGGTCCGGCGTGGCGGAAGGGCCGCTCATCCACGGCCGCTGCAGCCTTGGCGCCCTCCTTCGTCGCCAGTCCCCCGAAGGCGTCGGCCGCGCGCTCCCTCGCCCGCGCGAGGAAGTAGCCCATGATCGCGGTCCCGTGGTGCTGCGGGATGAACGCGATGAGGGCCTTCGGCAGCTTGGCGCCATAGGCGATGTCGATGCCGTCGGCGACGTGCTGCTTCACGACCTGGGCGCTGACCTCGGGCTCGAGCTGGTCATGGACGTTCTCGCCGCCGGCCTGGTTCTCGATGAAGGCGAGCGGGTTCGCCAGCTTGCCGACGTCGTGGTAGTAGGCCGCGACGCGCGTGACGAGCGGATCGGCACCGATCGCCTCGGCCGCACGCTCCGCGAGGTTGCCGACCATCAGCGAGTGGTGGTAGGTGCCGGGCGTCTCGACGAGGAGGCGGCGGAGCAGGGCCTGGGACGGGTTGGCCAGTTCGAGCAGCTGGAAGACCGTCAGGATCCCGAAGACCGAGCCGAGGACGGCGAAGGTGCCGACGGCCACGACCGATGACCCGAACGCGCTTGCCGCCGACGCGAACCACAGCTCGATGACGGCGCGGATGTCGCGCGCGCCGAGAAGCGAGAAGACCGACACGACCATGGCGTTGACGATGAACACGGCGATGGCGGCCTGGACGAAGACCTGCAGCCGGTCGCCCTTGCGGACCGCCACGATGCCGGCCATGCCGCCGAGGAAGATGTAGGCCGCGAACTCGAGCGAAGCGCCGTTCACCGCGCCACCGACGATCGCGATGATCGCGATGACCATGGTCGCCACGGACGCGTCGAGGAGGATGGCGAGCAGCATCCCGATCGCGGCGGTGGGGACGAACCATTGGAGGATGAGGCGCCCGGCGGTCAGCTTGAGGGCGAGCGTCGCGCCGGCCACCAGCAGGCCGATGAGGACCAGGACGTTGTCGCGGTGCCAGAGCGTGGGCCGGAAGCGCCAGATCCAGGCCAGCAGCATCCCGACGATGAGTGCCGACAGCAGGAACCAGCCGGCGAGGGCGGCAAAGTCGGTCGAGTTCTGGCCGATCGCCAGCTGGTTGATCGTCTCGAGGTCCTCGGCCTCGATGCGGTCCCCCGCCCGGACCACGACCTCGCCCTGGAGGATCGGCACGATGACGGGCGGCACGGCCGCCGCGGCGGCAGCCCGGGCCTGCTCGGTGAGGTCGCTGCTGAACGAGGAGTTCGGGACGAGGAGCGGCCCGATGAGCGCGGCCGCCAGCATCCGTTCCGCCTCGTTGAGGCCGCCGGCCATGCGGCCCGCGAGCCGCGTCCGTGCCTCTGACACCTCCGTGTCACGCAGCTCCGTGTTCAAGGTGGCATCCAGGACCCGCGCGGCCTCCTGCCGGACCTCGGCCCAGCGCGCGGCGTCGAGGCCCATCAGCGTCTCGAGCGCCTCGGGATCGAGGTCACGGACGGCCGTCTCCAGCAGCGCCGCGCGCTCGTCGTCGGGCAGGTCCGCCGCAAACGTCGTGTCGATGCGCTGGACTCGATCCTTGAACGCGAGACCCTGCTCGGCGGCGATCGCGATGGCCTTGTCGCTCGTGAAGTCGTAGCGGAACGGGACACGGTCGCGGGCGGCCTGGCGGGCTTCCGCCGTCTGGACCTCGCTCTCGTACTCGAGCGTGCGCGGCGCGACGATGTCGCGTGGTGCGAGGTCGCCGGACTGCACCGCCAGCCCGTTCTGGGGCAGGATGTCGGCGCCCAGGATGACGGTCAGGACGAGGACCAGGATCCCCGCCGCGATGCCGAGCCGCGTCGCGTCGTTTCGCGTGAACCGGGCCAGGGCGGGAACGTGTTGGGTCAGCATGGATCGTGTCGCATGGCGCGGGTCAGTGCGTGCCGCCGTCGTGTCCCGCGAGGTCGGACCGGGCGAGGGCCGCCGCGACGAGGCCGCTCACGACCTTGCCGTCCGCGCGCCCGCGCGTCCGGGGCGAGAGCCAGCCCATGACCTTGCCGAGGTCGCGGGCGGAGGTCGCGCCGGTCGCCGCGATGCCCTCGTCGACGAGGGCCGCGATCTCGGCGTCGGTCAGGGCCTGGGGCAGGTACTCGGCGAGGATGTCGATCTCGGCCTGTTCCTTGGCCGCGAGCTCGGGCCGGCCGGCCGCCGTGTACGCCTCGACCGACTCGCGACGCGTCTTCACCTCGCGGGTGAGCACGGCCAGCATCTCGTCGTCGGTCAGGGGGCGCTGCTGCTTCTTCTCGACGTTGTAGGCGGCATTCGTCGCCATCCGCAGGACGTCACGGCGCAGCGCATCACCGCCGCGCATCGCGGCGGTGATGTCGGTCTGGAGTCGATCTCGAAGGGACACCTGGTTGGCGACCTCGGGCGTGCACTCGGTGACGCCCGTGGGGCCGCAGGGGTGATGCTGGGCGGGTGCCCGGCTCAGCCGGCCTGCGTTCGGGCGTTCTTCTTGCGCTTGGCTTCCTTGCGCTTGCGCTTCACGGAGGGCTTCTCGTAGTGCTCGCGTCGGCGAGCCTCGGCGAGGATGCCGCTCTGCTGGATCTTCTTGTTGAAGCGACGCAGGGCGCTTTCGAACGTCTCGTTCTCTCCCACTCGGACTTCAGCCAATCGGTGTTCACCTCCCCAGGCCGTCAGGTCGTGCGCTCCGCATCGGGCTCGTGGCCAGCCGGCCGACGATGCGTGCTCGACGGACGGACCGCCGGAGCCGCCGGAGTGTAGCCGAGGGTCCCGGACCGGTCAAACCCCGGTGGACGGGCGTCAGGCGGTCGGCAGCTGCTGCCCGAGGACGAAGATCCAGTACGCGTCGACCACGGCCACTGCGGCCCAGAACGCCACGATGTACGTGGGCCGCCGCAGGAAGCACTTCGTCCAGCCCACGCCCAGCGAGATCGCCCGCGCGTACAGCACGACGGCGGCGACCGCGACGATGAGCACGAACCAGGCCGGGCCGATGGCCCACGCGATGAGGCCGACCGTGCCCATCCGGCAGAACGTGAACGCCAGGCGCTCATACTTCTCGGGCCTGCTGAGAACGCGACGCGGATACGACCATGGGCCGACCGTGCCCTCGACGGGCGGGACGTCGGCGCTCACGAGACGATCCCCAGCTGCGCGGCCGCCTCGACCATCGGCAGCTCGCGAGCGGCGACCATCCCGGCCGACGTGCGCCGGCGCAGCGCCCCGAACGTCTGCCGCGCACAGAACGGGATGCGGACCGGCTCGTCGACGCCGGTCGAGCCGACGTGCACGCAGCACTGCTGCAACCGCTCCACGTTCATGGTCCACGGGTCCATGAACGTCTTGATGCTGACTCGCTTGACCCGCTTGGCGATCATCTCGACCGGGATGTCGGAGCGGTCCACGACCCAGCGTCCGAGGGTCTTGACGAAGCCCGACACGCCCAAATCGCAGACCTCGCAGATATCGAGCAGGTGGTCGATGAGCTCCGGGCGGCTGACCATCGCGGTCTCGGACATGAGCTTCGTCAACGCATCCCAGAGCGCGTCGTCGGGAGCGATCCGGTTGCCGATCAGGACCAGTCGGTCCTTGAGCTGCTCCCGACCGATCATGTCCACGACCGATCGGTACGTGCCGTCGTCGCGTCGGACGAAGTAGGTCAGCGATGCGCAGTCGGGGTGCGAGCACGGGAGCGCGATGAAGTCGTCGGCGGTGACCCGTCCCCCGGTCTGCTCGGCGAACCGGGCGATCGTGCCCGTGGTGGTCGCCCGGTCCATCGGATCGAGCGCGTTCGCCCGGCCGGCGGTGAACATCGGCTGGATGGCCACGCCGGCGAGGTAGTCAGTATCGAAGACGAGATCGACGATGGCTCCGACCTCGTCCTCGTTGACGCCTTTCGCGACCGCCACGGCGAGCGTCGTGAAGATGCGCGCATCGGTCAGCCGGCGGATGGCCGCGTCCTTGACCGCCCGGAGGTCCTCGCCGCGGTGCCAACGGTACGTGGACTCGCGGAAGCCGTCGAACTGGAGATAGATCTCGATCCGGTCGCGCAGGGACTCGAGCTCGTGCAGGAACGCGTCGTCGCGTGCGATCCGGATGCCGTTCGTGTTGATGATCACGCGCGTCACATTGCGTTCGACCGCGGCCCGGATGAGGTCGACGATGCCGGGATGGACCGTCGGCTCGCCGCCGGACAGCATCAGCGCGTCGATCCGACCGCCCTCGCGGGCGATCGCGGCATCCAGCGTCCGCAGCACCTCGTTCTTCGGGGCGTGGCGTCCGACGCCCGGGGCGCTGATGGCGAAGCACGTCGGGCATTCCAGGTTGCAGGTCTCGGTCACGTCGACGAGGAGCACGCAGCTGTGCTGGGTCTGCAGGTCGCCGAGGCCGTCGAGGTAGCCCATCGGGATCGGCCGGGTGTTGCCGGCGCGGTCGGGCGCGATCTCCCGTGTCGGGATGCGCCACTGCTGGAGGTCTTCCCAGACCGTGACGTCCTCCTCATACAGGCTCACGACCTCGCCGTGGCCGCGCCGGCAGATCCGGCGCAGGTAGACCCCGCCGTCCATGGCGACGAGGTTGCCCTGGAGGATGTCCGTCTCGTAGTCGATCTCGCGATCTGGGTCCTCGCTCAAGCAGTGTCCGCACACCGTGAGGACCATGCGGAGTGGTGTGTACGGACGAAGGGCGAGCATGCGGTCGTGGACCTCCGTCAGTTGCCGGTGAGCGGGATCACGCCGGTCGCCAGGCAGAAGCCGAGGACCGCCAGGACCAGGACGAGGGGGAACACGACGACGAGGATGACGCCACAGCCGAGTCCCTGGGCGACCGACGGGTGACGACCACGCTGTGTGGCATAGCCCACGGTGCCGACGATCCCGGCCTCGTTCCAGATCAACCATGCCGACCCA
>DASPHN010000345.1:0-7002 GCA_035629655.1 Saccharimonadales bacterium (SeqCode)
CCGCCCTCATCCGCCTATCGGTCGGCATCGAGGGCGGCGCCGACCTTGTCGCGGACCTGCGTCAGGCGCTCGATCGGACCTAGGCCCGGGCGGCTCGAGCGCTTAGCCGCCGGCCATCGCCGGGAGGAGGACGAGCGTGTCGCCATCACCGACCGCCGTCTCGAGCGCCTCGAGGTGCCGGACATCGGTGTCGTTCAGGAACGCGTTGACGAACCGGTTGAGGTCGCCATCGGGCGCCACGAGCTGCGCCTCGAGCGCCGGATGGGCGGCCACGAGCCCGGCGATCACCTCGCGGACGGTGCCGCTCGGGACCTCGACGAGCTTGGCGCCGCCGGTCGCGGTACGAAGCGTCGGCGGGATGCGGACGGTACTCACGCGCCGCCCTCCAGCCACGCCTCGAACGCTCCCAGGCTCGGCCGGATCGCCGGCGCCAGGCCAGGTCGGCCGGGACGGGCCACGCCGTCGGGTCGGCCGAGCGTCCGCGCCTCGGGCGTCTTGAGGCCGTTGCCGGTCAGGAGCGCGACCACCTCGTCACCGGGCCGGATGACGCCGCGGGCGCGCGCCGCGGCGACCGCCCCGAGGGTCACGCCGCCCGCCGTCTCGGGATAGAGACCCTCGAGCCGGGCGACATCACGGATCGCCGTCGCCGTCACCTCGTCCGGGACCGCCTCGATCGACCCGCCCGACGCCCGGGCCAGCTCGACCGCATATCGGCCGTCGGCCGGATTGCCGATCGCAAGCGAACGCACGATGGTGTCCGGGCTGCGGACCGGCGCGACCTCCTCGGCGCCGGTCTCGAACGCTGTCGCGACCGGCGCGCAGCCGACCGCCTGGGCGCCGACGAAGCGGATCGGACGCCGGGCGATGAGCCCGAGCTCGGCCAGCTCCTCGAAGCCCCGCGCGACGCGGGTGAACATCGCCCCCGAGGCGACGGGTGCGACCACGACGTCCGGCGAGCGCCAGCCGAGCCCCTCGGCGATCTCATAGGCGAGGGTCTTGGACCCCTCCGCGTAGAACGGTCGGAGGTTGATGTTCACGAAGCCCCAGCCCGTCTCGTCGGCGACCTCGAGGCACAGGCGGTTGACATCGTCGTACGTGCCCTCGATCGGGACGACGGTCGCACCGTAGGCCAGCGCATGGTCGATCTTCGCCGGCTCCAGGTCGGCCGGGATGAAGACATAGGCCGGCAGCCCGACAGCGGCCGCCGCGGCGGCGGTCGCACCGGCCAGGTTGCCGGTCGAGGCGCAGGCCAGCGCCTCCACGCCGAACCCGACCGCCCGGGCAGCGGCGATCGCCACGGCCCGGTCCTTGAATGACAGCGATGGATTGCGCGTGTCGTCCTTGAGCCACAGCCGCTCGACCCCGAGCCGGGGCGCGAGTCGGTCGGCTGCCAGCAGGGGTGTCGATCCGACCGGGAGTGAGCGAACCGGCACCGCGTCGACCGGCAGGAGCTCGAGGTATCGCCACAGGCCGGCCGGACGCGCGGCGATGGTCTCGCGCGAGAGGCCTTCCGCGATGACCGCGTAGTCGTAGGCCACCTCGAGGGGTCCGAAGCAGGCGGGACAGACGTACGACAGCCCGAGCGGCTGTGACAGGCCGCAGTTGCGACAGGCCATGCCGATGATGCGGGGCCGCGAAGGATCCACCGTGGGGCGGGGGAGCGTGGTCGTCGTCGGCGGTGGGGTCAGGGTCGGGGTCGTCACGAGTTCGGTCTCCGGGCAGCGAGGCGCGGCGAGCGACCGGTCGGACAGGGACACGCAGTGTCAGCGGAAGGGGCTCCGAAGAGATCCCTTATCTCGCAGGCGGACCTGCCCGGAATTGGCACCTTGCCGGCATCGCGCCGGTAGGTTGTCGTGGCTTCATCGGGCCGGTCCCTCTGCCACTCTTGATAAGCACTCTTCAGTTGTGCCCCGATGCTAGGGGCGACCGAGGCGGTCCGTCAAGGCGAGGTGGCGGTCGGGTCCCGGACACGACCTTGCCGATACCCGGTCGCAACCCTGCATACAGTGGTATTATCGCCGCCGACGCGACTGTGGAAGCCGACTCCCGCCGGTGTCCGATCCCTTCGTTCGGGCCCACCAGCGGTACGCGCGGCCGGTCGATCCGTTGTGATCGCCCGCGCCCGAGGAGTCCCACACCGATGGCTACCACGAGCCCGACCCGACCCGACCGACCCGATCCCTCGACCGCGCGCGTCCGTCCACCGATCGGGCGAAGCGTGGCCTCGAACCGGTCATCGGCGGAGCTCTACGAGGACGCGATCCGCGCGGGGGAGGGCCTCGTCGCGGCCGACGGGCCGCTCGTCGTCCGGACCGGCAAGCACACCGGTCGGTCGCCCCAGGACAAGTTCATCGTCGATGAGCCCGGCAGCCACGACAAGATCTGGTGGGGTGAGGTCAACCGACCGATCAGCGCGGCCGCCTACGAGCGCCTGCGCGCGCGGCTCGTGGCCTACTGCGCCGAGCGGGACCTCTTCAGCCAGGACTGCCTCATCGGGGCCGATCCGGCGCACCAGCGTCGGCTGCGGGTCTATACCGAGACCGCGTGGGCCAGCATCTTCGCCCGCAACCTGTTTCGCCGACCGACCCCTGAGGTGCTCGAAGGCTTCGAGCCCAACTTCACGATCGTGTGCGTGCCCTCCTTCCAGGCGGACCCGGCGACCGAGGAGACCCGGACGGGCACGGCCATCCTGGTCAACCTCGAGCGCATGGAGATCATCATCGTCGGCACCGAGTACGCCGGTGAGATCAAGAAGGGCGCCTTCACGGTCATGAACTACCTCATGCCCGACGAGGGCGTGCTGCCGATGCACTCCTCCGTGAACGTCGGCGTGGCCGGCGATAGCGTCGTGTTCTTCGGCCTGAGCGGCACCGGCAAGACGACGCTCTCGGCCGATCCCGAGCGCGGTCTGATCGGCGACGACGAGCACGGCTGGAGCGACGACGGGCTGTTCAACTTCGAGGGCGGCTGCTACGCGAAGACGATCCGCCTCTCCCCGATGTACGAGCCGGATATCTTCCAGACGACGCGCCGCTTCGGCACGGTGCTCGAGAACGTCGACCTCGACCCGGCGACCCGCGAGCTCGACCTCGACTCGGAGCGGTTCACCGAGAACACCCGCGGTGCGTACCCCCTCCACTTCATCGGCAACGCCGACCCGACCGGGATGACCGTCCAGCCACGGACCGTCGTGCTCCTCACCGCCGATGCGTTCGGGGTGCTGCCGCCCATCAGCCGCCTGACCCACGCCCAGGCCGCGTACCACTTCATCAGCGGGTACACCGCCAAGCTCGCCGGCACGGAGGTCGGCGTGACCGAGCCGAAGGCGACCTTCTCCGCCTGCTTCGGGGCGCCGTTCATGCCCCGCCATCCGGGCGAGTACGCACGCATGCTGACCGAACGCCTTGCTGCCCAGGACGCGACCGTCTGGCTCGTGAACACCGGTTGGACCGGCGGGCCGTACGGCGTGGGGGAGCGGAAGAGCATCGCCCATACGCGCTCGATGGTCCGCGCAGCGCTCGACGGCCGGCTCGCGGCCACCGAGACACGGGAGGACCCGACGTTCCGGGTCGCCGTCCCGGTCAGCTGCCCGGACGTGCCCGCGGCGTTCCTGGACCCGCGAGCGACCTGGGCCGACGCCGACGCCTACGACCGGCAGGCAGCCGAGCTCGCGCGCATGTTCGCCGACAACTTCGCGGCCTACGCGGACGGCGTCGATGACGCGATCCGCGACGCTGGACCGGCGGTCACCGACTGGACGCCACCGACCGATCCGCGTCCGTCCGATCCCGGGGCGGGTTGACCAGCCGGCCACCCGAGGCGGCCCCGCTCAGAGCCGCGACGAGAACGGCCAGGACGGCCAGCCAGCCAAGGACGATGCCGGCCGGGGCGAGCACGATGGCAACGGCGGCGGCGATCTCGGGCATCAGGCGGCGGCCCCGTCAGCCGGGGTGAGCGTGCCGTCCAGCCGGCGCAGGCCGAACCAGACGAGGAGGACGCCGATCGCCAGCGGCGCGAGCATCATGCCCAGCGGGATGGCGACGACGATGAGCAGGATGCCGAGGACGGCGAAGGCGGCAGTCATGATCGGTCAGTGGCTCCGTTCGGGTGGCGGGTCACCGACAGCGTGCGTGGCGGCCGAGGCTGTCACCATCGACACTCGTCCATCACGGACCTGAACGAACGACGACCACCGCGAAGGAGGATCCCGACCCCATGGCTCGCCACAAGGTCACCGTCATCGGCGCCGGCAACGTCGGTGCCACGACGGCGCAACGCATCGCCGAGGCCGGGCTGGCCGACGTCGTCCTGGTCGACATCGTCGAGGGCCTGCCCCAGGGCAAGGGCCTCGATCTGGCCGAGGCCGCGCCGGTCGTCGGGCACGACTCGCGCATCGTCGGCACGAACGACTACGCGGACACGGCCGGCAGCGACATCATCGTCGTCACGTCGGGCCTCGCTCGCCAACCGGGGATGAGCCGCGACGACCTGCTGGTCAAGAACGCCGGGATCGTGCAGGCGGTCGTCTCGGCCGCCGCGCAGCAGTCGCCCGAGGCGATCCTCATCATCGTGACCAACCCGCTCGACGCGATGTGCCACGTCGCGATGGCCGCGTCGGGCTTCCCGCGCGAGCGCGTGCTGGGGATGGCGGGCGTCCTCGACAGCGCCCGTTTCCGGACGTTCATCGCCCAGGAACTCGGCGTCAGCGTGGAGGACACGCACGCGTTCGTGCTCGGCGGTCACGGCGACACGATGGTCCCGCTCTCGCGATATTCGACCGTCGCCGGAGTGCCCATCACCGAGCTCCTCCCGCCTGAGCGGGTCAAGGCGCTCGAGGAACGGACCGCCAACGGCGGCGCTGAGGTGGTCGCCCTGCTCAAGACCGGCTCGGCCTTCTACGCCCCGGCCGCGAGCACGTTCGAGATGGTCGAGTCGATCCTGCTCGACCGCAAGCGGGTCCTGCCATGTGCGGTCCTGCTCGAAGGCGAGTTCGGGGCAGAGGGCCTGTTCGTTGGCGTGCCCATCGTCCTCGGCAGCGCCGGGATGGAGCGGATCTTCGAGATCGAGTTGACGGCCGACGAGCAGGCCGCCTTCGACGCCTCCGCAGCAGCGGTCCGCGAGCTGGTGGACAAGCTCCCGAGCTGACCACGAGAGAGCGGATCCCGCCGGATCCGGCTGCAATGTCCGGATCGGCAGGGCGGTGTACGGTCCCCCGACCTCGCGCGATCCGGACTGGGAGACGGATCGCCCGGACGGCGCCCCAGGCCGTCGCCCACCTGCTCCCGGAGTGGAGGAACGACCAACGTGCGTCGTCTGAAGTTCGCGCTCGTCGCCGGTCTGCTCGGGGTCATGGCCGCGGCCGCCCCCGCAGCGGCGATCACGAACACGTACACCAAGGACTTCGAACATGAGTTCGTCGGCCTGATCGTGTTCTACAACGCCGATGGCGAATTCGACCATCGCTGCAGCGGCTCGCTGCTCACCCCGACCGTCTTCCTGACCGCCGGTCACTGCACCGACGACGAAGCCGGTGGCGTCATGTCCTCGGCCCGCGTCTACTTCACCCAGGACGCCGGGGCGCACTACGACCCGGCGACCGAGCAGGACCCGGTCAGCGGCTATCCCGATTTCTGTGCGGCCGGCACGCTCGGCGTGACGTGTGCCACGTCTGACGAGATGTACGACTACGGCTTCGACAACTTCGCGGGCTTCCCGAACACCCGTGACGTCGGTCTGGTCATCCTCGACCAGCCGATCGAGATCGATGAGTACGCCTCGCTGGCCCATGCCGGCACCCTCGACGGGATCAAGAAGAACAGCGTCTTCTTCACGGTCAGCGGCTACGGCATCAGCCACCTGGCCAAGTCCGGGGCGACCATCTCGTTCCGCGAGCGCCTCCAGGCCGTCTCGACCCTGGTCAACCTGCACTCGCCGTACAACGACGGCTTCAACATCCAGGCCCAGGGCAACGGTGGCAAGCGCGGCGGGACCTGCTCCGGCGACTCCGGTGGCCCCATCCTGCTGAACGACACGAACATCATCGTGGGCGTGACGTCTTTCGGGAAGTCGAACGCGGGCTGCCGCGGCACCGACTACTACTACCGGACCGACCGTGAGCCGGTGATCGACTTCATCCTCGCGAACGCCGGCGACGCCGGCGACGACATCGTCATCGACTGACGACGCGGCGACCCGTTCGCGCGTCCGATCGCACGACGCCCCGGCTCCGGCCGGGGCTTCGTGCTGTCCTGGCGTCACGAGGGCCGTGCGGTTGCGCGGGCGCACCGGCGTTTCCCACGTGCGCCATGCACACCGCCCTCCAACGCCCTAGAGTCCCCAGTACGAATCGGTCCGGAGTGGGAGCCGGACCCCGGTCGGCTGCGGGGGCGCTGCCGGACGCCGTTTCCTTGTGGAGGTAGTTCAGTGCGTCGTCCCCGTTCCGCGTTCGCGGCCGCCCTCGTCGCGGTCATGCTGCTTGCCGTGCCTGCGAGCGCGGCCGCGCCCAGGGTGGGCAGCGATTCCACGGCCGCCAGGCCGACCGTCGACAAGTCGACCGCGCTCGTCCAGCTCAAGGGCGCCCCGGTCACGACCTCTGCCAAGACCAAGCCGACCGCCGGCAAGAAGGTCAACCTCAACAGCACCACGACGAAGTCGTATCGCGCTCAGCTCTCCGCGCTGCGCAATGACTTCAAGGCCTGGCTGAAGGTCAACGCGCCCAAGGCGCAGGTGACCGGCGGCTGGGACCTCAGCCTCAACGCGGTCTCGGTGAAGCTCCACGGGACGAGCATCGCGGTGTTGCGCACTGCGCCGCAGGCCATCCGGGCCGAGTACGCCGGGCTCTACTACAAGACGGCGGACGACCCCGACCTGGCGCTGATCGACGCGATCGAGGCGTGGGGCGCGGGTGGCGCCGCCGGCGCCGGCGACGGGATCAAGGTCGCGATCGTCGACTCGGGCGTGGATGTCACGCACCCCTGCTTCGACGACGCGGGCTATGACGCA
>DASPHN010000346.1:0-4921 GCA_035629655.1 Saccharimonadales bacterium (SeqCode)
GGCTCGCTCGAGGGCGCCGTCGGCGGAGGAGTCGGCGATGATCGCCTCGGCCCCCTCCCAACCCAGCGCGGACAGCGCCGCCCGGACCTTGGGCACCATGCCGCCGGCGATCACGCCGCTTTCGATCAGGTGCTCGGCCTCGGCCACGGTCAGGGTGTCGAGCTTGCGGCCGTCGGCGTCGCGGACCCCGTCGACGTCGGTCAGGAGGACGAGCTGGCGGGCGCCGAGTCCGGCCGCGATGCCGGCCGCGGCGTCATCGGCGTTGACGTTGCAGACGATCCCCTCGGCATCGCGAGCCAGGGGCGCCACCACGGGCACCTGGCCGCCGACGAGGACCGCGTCGAGCAGGTCACGGCGCAGGCCGGTGACGCTGGCGACCAGCCCGAGGGAGGGGATGCGCTCGGCTTGCAGGAGGCCGCCATCCACGCCGGACAGCCCGACCGCATCGACCCCGAGGTCGCGCAGCCCGGACACGAGCTCGCTGTTCACCACGCCGCGCAGGACGGCCGCCGCGACCTCGAGGCTCTGGGCGTCGGTCACTCGCAGCCCGCCTTCGAACCGCGATGGCACGCCCAGCCGGTCGAGCCACTCGGTGATGCGCTTGCCGCCACCGTGGACGAGCACGACCGGCCGGCGACGGGCGACGGCCGCGACCTCACCCAGGACCTGGGACTGGTCGGCGATCGTCGTCCCGCCGAGCTTGACGACCAGGATCTCAGACATCGCTCACGTCGTGTACTCGCTGTTCTCGACGACGTAGGCCTCGGTCAGGTCACAGCCGAAGGCCTCTCCGCGGCCGTCACCGAGGCCGAGGTCCAGCTCGATGACGAGCTCGGCACCGTCCATGGCCGTCCTGGCCGCGGCTCGATCGAAGGTGAGCGGACCGCCCGCGGCACCGTCGAACACGGCGTGACCGGCGATCGAGATCCGGAGGCGCTCCGGGTCGAGCACGACCGGGATGCCGGCACGGGCCGTCGCGTCCGCCGCGTCCAGACCCGCGGCCTCGAGGACCGTCGCGACCGCCGCGCGGGCGTTCCCGGCGGCACCCGCGATGCGGCCCCAGTTGGGGTCCTTGCCATGGGCCGCGGCCTTGACCAGGCTCGACGAGACCACCGCCCGGGCCACCGCCCGCGCATCGATGTCGTCCTGGGCACCGCGCACGGCCGCGGTGATCAGCGTCGTGGCCCCCTCGCCGTCCGCGGCCTGCTGGCGTGCCAGGTCGCGGGCGATCGCTTCGATCGCCGCACCGAGCGCCGACGCGGCCGGGCTCCCCGGCGCGACCGGTGTCGCCCCCGACGCGCCCGAGGCGAGGACGAAGACCGTGTCGTTCGTGCTGGTGTCGCCATCGACCGAGAGCTGGTCCCAAGTCCGTGCGGCCGCCGGCCGAAGCAATCGCCACAGGGTCTCCGGAGCGACGGCCGCATCGGTCAGGACGATCGAGAGCATCGTGGCCATCATCGGGTGGATCATCCCGACGCCCTTGGCGATGCCGCTCACCGTGGCTGTCACGGTCGTGCCATCGGGACCAGGCAGCCTCACGGTCGTGGTCGCGACCTTCGTCGCCGAATCGGTCGTCCGAAGGGCGACCGCCGCCGCCTCCCACGAGGCGTCCTCGGTCGCGAGCGACGGGACGAGCCGATCGAGCCCGGCGGCCACGCGGTCGAGGGGCAGCCGTGTCCCGATGATGCCGGTGGAGAGATGCAGCACGGCGGCCTCCTCGAGGCCGGTCGAAGCCGCCACCAGCCGGCCGACCTCTGCCTGGTCGGCGTCGCCGGCGCCCCCCGTCGCGGCGTTCGCGCAGCCGCTCGTCGATACGATCGCCGAGGCGAGTCCGAATCCGCCGCATTGATCCCCGGACGTCGCGGTGAGGTTGGCCCGCGAGCGCCGGACAGGCGCGGCCGCGAACGCATTCGGGGTGAAGACCGCGGCAGCGGCGGCCGGGCCATCGGTCGCGACGATGAGGGCCAGATCGGGTCGGCCCGAGGCCTTGATGCCGGCGGCCAGTCCTCCTGCACGGAACCCGGCCGGGAGGGCGGCTCGTCGCTCGACGCGCGGCGACGACGTCGCATCGGCCGGTCGAGCGGTGCCGTCGATCGTCGTTGTCATCGCGCTCAGGGCGCCAGCGGGAGCTGCTCGAGGCCCGTCGTCTCGGGCAGCCCGTGGATCAGGTTGAACGACTGCACGGCCTGGCCGGCGGCGCCCTTGACGAGGTTGTCAACGGCGGCGATGACGAGGATCCGACCGGTGCGCTCGTCGTGGTGGACGTGGATCAGCACGTGGTTGCTGCCCGTCGTGTGCTTCGTCGCGGGCGGCGTGGCCACGACGTGCACGAACGGCTCGTCCTCGTACGCGCTCGCATAGAGCGCGTCGAGCTCCGTCTGTGTCACCGGGCGGGAGGGGCGGACATGGTTCGTCGAGAGGATGCCGCGGACCATCGGGATGAGGTGCGGCACGAAGTCGACGGCGATCGCTCCCGGGTTGGCGTCGGCCCCCAGGCCCGCTCCCGCCGCGGCGGCCGCGAGCTCCTGCTCGATCTCCGCCACGTGGCGGTGGCCGCCGATGCCGTAGGCGGACACGCTCTCGTCGACTTCGCCGAACATCAGGTTCGGCTTGGGTTCACGGCCGGCGCCGCTGACGCCGCTCTTCGCGTCGACCACGAGGTCGCCGATCAGTCCAGCTCGGGCGAGGGGCGCGAGGGCCAGCAGCGTGGCGGTCGGATAGCAGCCCGGCGACCCGACGATGGCGACCGGTGCGTCGACGAGTGCCGTCAGCTCCGCTCGATGCAGCTCGGGGAGCCCATAGACCGCGAGATCGAGCAGGTCGGGGCGAGGATGATCGAACCCGTACCAGATCGGGTAGTCGCCGGCGTCGCGCAGCCGGAAGTCGGGCCCGAGGTCGAGGACCGCGGTCCCGGTCGCGACCAGGTCCGGGACGAGGCCCGCCGCGGTCCCGTGGGGGAGGGCCAGGAAGACCGCGTCCGTCTCGGGGAGGCCCGATTCCACCGTCAGGCCCGTCGTCGCGAGGTGGGCGTGGGTGGCGCCGATCGGGTCGTCGTGGCGATCGCGCCCGGCCAGCCCGACGATCTCGACGTTCGGATGTCGACTCAGAAGACGGATGAGCTCGGAGCCGACGTAGCCCGTCGCCCCGATGATCCCGACGCGGATGCGCCGAGGCGCCCCCTCGGCGGCGAGGCCCCGCTCCGTGCGAGGCAGGGTCCCCGACGAACGGTCCGTCGCGACCGCCGCGGGCGACTCGAGTCCCGCGCTCACGGGCGCGTGATGCCGCTCACGGGCGGCAGACTCGGGTGGCTCGCCGGGATCGGATGGACCGTCGTCATGGGCGTATGACTATACAGAAGGTTGCATAGTCATGCAACTCCGGTCGAGCTCGCAGCGGTCGGATGCGCCTAGCGGTACTCGATCGGCTCCGTCGCGAACCCGATGCGGGGCACCCGGCCTCGCGTCCAGAGGCGGGTCACGACGTCAGGGATCCACCATCGCAGGAAGTACAGACGGCATCCGAGGCAGTAGCCCGTCAGCCCGAGCAGTGACTGCAGGGCGGCGACGGCCAGGGCCAGCGCCCAGCCGACCGCCGGCGCGCCGAGCGCGAACGCGAGCAGGGACAGGATGAGCGCCGTCGACCCGAGGACCTGGGCGAAGCGAGGCGGATACTCGTGCTCGGGTTCGACCGGCCCGAGGCGGGCCACCCGGACGATCCGGCGCCAGACGGCCCCGTAGATCGAGTAGCGCAACCCGAACGCGGCGCTGACCCCGATCGTGAGGAGGACAAGCCCCACGACCCATGGCGCGTCCGCGAGGAATCCGCCGAGGAGCAGGATGGCCGAGACGCCGGCGCCGAAGCGGTGCCCGCGAGGGTCGATGCGCCGAGCAGGCGGAAGCGCCTCGGTGGCGCCGGTCGGGATGGCTGACGGCATCGACAGGCCTCTCGTGCGGCAGGGCTAGGCCCGCACGATAGCACACAAGTCCCACTGTCTTAGTAGGGATTACCGGCTGTCACGTGGTCACGTCGGGACGTCGGTACGGACCCGTCGCGATGACCTCTCCCTCGGCCTCGTACGGCTCGTTGCCGGTCGAGCGGATGCGGTAGCGGTGGTGCACGACGGTCGCGCCGGCCGACAGCATGGCGTTGACCGGGCAGTACTTGGTCGCGGAGAGCTCGATCGAGCGACGGATGGCCGCCTCGGACAGGTCCGGGCCATCGACCTCGTGGACGACCGTGATCTCGCTGAAGACCTGCGGGAACTCGTCACGCTGGCTGCCGGTCGTGATGACCCGGTACGCCTCGATGGCCTGGCGCTTCTTCGACGCGATCGAGACGACGTCCATCGCCGAGCAAGATCCGAGGGCCGCGAGTACGGTCTCGACCGGGCTCCCGCCCCGGTTCGACTCGCGGTCATCGAAGTCGTAGTCGTGGCCCGAGCTCGGCGCCGCGTGGAACCAGCTGCCGCCGCGATGCTCGAGGCGAACCTCCTTGTAGGTGGGCATCAGCCGATGCTACCCGCGGGCCGCGTCTGGCGCTGAGTAGGCCGAGTCGCGGATGACGATGCGCCTCACGCGATGCCCATCGCTGGCATCGCTCACGCCGCTGCGGCGACATCGAGGTCCGCCAGAAGCCCCCGTATGGGGCTATGCCCATCGACGGCATACGGGGGCATGTCGGTGGTGCTGTGACAATCGCCGGTCGCCCGAAGCCCGCGTAGGGCTATGCCCATCGACGGCATACGGGGGCATGTCGGTGGTGCTGTGACATCGCCGGTCGCCCGAAGCCGGTCTGGATCTGCCCGATGGGGCGCGTCGCCGGACGCGCTGTGACCTCGCGGTCCACCGGCACGCCCCCTCTGGGCCATGCCCATCGGCGGCATACCGGTCGGTGCGCAGATGCGCGGTCGAGCGTCCGATGC
>DASPHN010000347.1:0-13029 GCA_035629655.1 Saccharimonadales bacterium (SeqCode)
GGATGGAACGCTCGTTGCCACGACCGAGCACGTCCGCGACTGGAGTCGCGAGGCGACCGGTCGATCGGGAGGCCCCACGCGCCTGCTCGATGTGCGGACCGCGGCCGAGTGGGTGGGCGCGGAACCGGGCGCGGCCCGAGGTGGGCATATCCCCGGTGCGCGGCTGCGCCATGTCAACGCCCTGCTGACCAGCGAGGGCACGGTCCGGTCCGTCGACGCGGCGCTGTCGCTGCTGCGGGCGAGTGGCGTGGATCCGGCCGAAGTACGAGCCGTCTACTGCCAGGACGGGGTCCGCAGCGCGCTGGCCTGGTTCGTCCTCCACGAGCTGGCGGGCCTCGACGACGTGGCCCTCTACGCCGGCGGCTGGGAGGACTGGGGCAACCGCTCCGACAGCCCGGTCGAGGTGCCCTGAGGCCGGACGGTGCCTCGAGGCACGACCTGCTATCCTTCGCCCCGCGCGCGCCCCGTTCGGTGGTGCGCCCCGGTCGCCGCGACGGCGTCCGGACCGCTCCGGCGTAGCTCAGTGGTAGAGCGGGCGGCTGTTAACCGCTTGGTCGTAAGTTCGAATCTTACCGCCGGAGCCAACCTCCACCCGCCGTGACCGCGGCGAGTCGCGTCGGCGTCCAACGACCCAGCGATCAGGCGTCGCGACGCGGGTCCTGGTCGTCCTCGTCGCCGCGCGTCTGGTCGCCGCCCTGGCGCGGCTTGAAGCCGCCGTCGGTCTCCTTTCGCTCGCGGTGCTTGGGCTCGTTGGAGCCCGATCCGCTGTTCGTCCCGTGTCGGGTCGAGCCCGGGTCGTTGGCCTCCCGCGGACCGGATGGGCTGCGATCGGTGCCGGTGTCGGTCGTGGTGTCGTCGTCCATGCGGGGAGCATGGGAGCGCCGGAAGCGCACCGCCGTAACGAGCTCCCGAGGCGGCTTGCACGCTCGTGTCAGGTCGTCGGGACCTCGACCGCACGCCGTGGAGCCCGCCGCCGG
Source organism: Saccharimonadales bacterium (SeqCode) (assembly GCA_035629655.1). Lineage (GTDB taxonomy): Bacteria > Chloroflexota > Limnocylindria > Limnocylindrales > CSP1-4 > SPCO01. Next base: position 978 of record DASPHN010000347.1, read on the forward strand.
CTGCGCGGCGGACGGGCGACCGGTCCCGTCGGTCGGAGGCCGGCCGCGACCTCGTCGTTCGTGCGGCCCGTCTTCACGCTTTCTGGAAGATCCTCCGCCTCCCAGCCGGGCGTCGCCGCGTCGTCCCGGCGATGGATGAGCAGCCACTTCGGCTTGGTGCCGCCACCCAGCCGACCACGCCACTGGTCCGTCCGGAGCAGGACGAAGGCGCCTCGCAGCTTCACGCCATCGAGGCGGAACTTGAGCTCGCCGGCGACGAGCGCGGCGGCGCCATCCGGCGTGCCGGGATCGGCCCACCAGTGGCCCCAGTCCCAGACGATCACGTCCCCGGCGCCATACTGGCGACCCGGGATCACGCCCTCGAATCCGAAGTAGGAGAGCGGGTGGTCCTCGACCTGGATCGCCAAGCGGCGCTTCGCGGGATCGAGTGACGGCCCGCGAGGCACGGCCCACGATGCGAGCACGCCGCCGATCTCGAGTCGAAGGTCGTAGTGGAGGGCCGTGGCCCGATGGCGATGCACGACGAAGCGCCCACCGCCGTCGGCGGCCGTGCCGGGGGCACGCGGCTCGTCGCCGCTCGGCTCCGGCGTCGCGTCGAACCGGCGCTTCCGGCGGTATTCCCCCAGCGCGTCACCTGGCCGCCGTCTCGGACTCACCGCGTGTTCGGGGACGACTCCGAGCTGTCGCGCGGGACCGACGTGTCGTCGTCCATGACCGAGCCTTCGGGTTCGCCATCGACCCCGACGTGGGCGTTGGTGGCCGCGATGCGCTCGTCTCCGGGCTGGACACCGCCCGGGATCGTCTCGGCCTCTCGCTCGGGCTGGCTCCCGATGTAGGCCCCGGGATCCAGGTCCTGATCGTCGCTGGCCGGGCGGTCGTTCTGGTCGGTCGTCATCGCGTGTCCTCCTGGGTCCTGATCTTGCTGCTCGAACGACGCGGCGACGCGCCGCGTGGACCTCACGATGCGCCGTGCAGGCTGCAGTGCGCGCATCGCCGCACTGACGGGGCGAGACAGGCGCATCGCGGTCAGCGCAACAGAACGAGCGGTCGAGCCACATCGACTAGGCTTGGACCCCGCCGGAGGCACACCATGGACCGGACCCTCGAAGGCATCGACTGGCGCCTGACGCACGGCGTCTCGACCGCGGCCGGGCAGCCCATCACCGCCCGATTCGTCGATGGCACGCTGTCCGGGCAAGGCCCCGTCAACCGCTACCGATCGGTCTACGAGCGCGACGGCTCGACCCTGCGCATCGGCCCGCCCAGCCTGACGCGGACGGCCGGGACACCGGACGCCATGGCCGTCGAGTCCGCCTACGGCCGCCTCCTCGGCGCCGTCGCGGGCTTCGCCGGCGATGACCGATCGCTCGAGCTACGCGACGCCGGCGGGACCGCGATCCTGCGCTTCGAACGAGCCCCGTCGGGGCTCTCGGCGATCGCCGGTCCGTGGACGGTCCGCGCCGTCCGCCGAGGCGAGGGGATGGTCTCCGCGCCCGAGGCTCGTGGGGCCACGATGGACTTCGATGCTGTGGCGGGCACCGTGAGCGGCTCGGCGGGCATCAACCGGCTGCACGGCACGGCCGAGATCCACGACGGGCGCGTGAGGTTCGGTCCACTCGCGCTCACCCGGATGGCCGGCGAGCCGGACGCGATGGATGCCGAGGCGGCCTTCGTCTCGGCGCTCGAGGATGTCACCGGGATGCGCGTCGACGGCGACCGGCTCACGCTCCTCGACCAGGACGGCGAGCCGCTGGTCGAGCTCGTCCGCGGCGGCTAGGTCCGCGCAGCGGCCGTGGTCCGCCCCTCGTAGGCGTCGGCCACCGGCAGGACCACGCGCGAGGCGTACACCGCGATGAACGCCACGCTGATCATGAGGAGCGCGGCGAGGAAGACCGTGCTCACGGCCAGCAGGACCCCGCTGACGAGGGCCAGGCGTACGGTCGCTCCCGGCGCGATCATCGTGACCGCCGTCGCCGTCCGAAGGCGCGAACGGAGCGACTCGCCGGCGCGAGCCGGGTCGGCCAGCAGCGGTCCGACGATGAGCGCCCAGGCCCAGGCGTAGGCGAGGCCCCAGCATGCCAGCGTGGCGAGGCCCCAGCCGAGCGGTCCGCCGGTCGTGAACCCGATCCAGGCGTCGGCACCAAGGAAGGCCATGACCCCAAGCAGCCCCACGCTGACGAGGGCCGCGGCGCCGCCGGACTGGCGGATCCCGGTCGCGACGTCCGAGAGGACCAGGTCCTGCCCGCGGACGATGAGCGTGGCCAGCCGCAGCAGGCCGACGTGGACGACGCCGAGCAGCGGCACCAGCACGACGAGGAGCAGGGACATCCCGAGGAGCAGGGCTCCCAGGATCGCGAGGAAGACCACGCCCCACAGCAGATTGGCGGGCACGAGCCGGATCGACTGGTAGTAGACGTCCACGGCGGCCGCCCGCAGGGCCGACGGCTGACGCGTCGGGGGCGCATCGGGCGGGCCCTTCCGACGCGGGACGGCGGACAGGGATGCGGCGCGCTCGCTCACTTCAGCCCGCTCGTCGCGACGCCCGCGACGAAATAGCGTTGGAAGAACAGGTACAGGATGAGGATCGGCAGGGTGGCCATGACGATGACGGCGCACAGCGCCGGCCAGTTGGTCAGATACAGCGAGTTGAACTGGGCCAGGCCGAGCGGCAACGTCCAGTGGCTCTGCTCCTGGAGCAGCACGAGCGGCCAGAAGAAGTTGTTCCACGCGCCCTGGAACTGGAGGATCGCGACGGCCGCGATCGCCGGGCCACCCAGGGGCAGGATGATCCGGGCGAAGATCGTGAAGAAGCCGGCGCCATCGATCTTGGCGGCCTCCTCGAGCTCGCGCGGGATCGTGAGGAAGTATTGGCGCAGGAGAAAGACGCTCTCGACCTGGACGGCCAGCACCACGATGACCGAGAGGTAGTTGATCGGCGAGCTGTTCACGAGATCGACGACGTTGTTCAGCATCAGGTAGACCGGCACGAGCCGGAGCTGGTCGGGGATCATCAGCGAGGCCAGCACGAGCACGAACAAGAGGTCACGGCCCGGGAAGCGCAATCGGGCGAACGCATAGCCCGCCATGCTCCCCAGGACGACGTTCGAGACCGTGACCGCCCCGGCGATGATCAGGCTATTGAGAAAGAGCCGCGGCAGTGCGGGATCGAGCTGGGTGAAGGCCGTCTCCCAGCCCTGGAGCGTGAATGGGTCGGGGATCCAGGTGAGCTGCAAGGCGTCGGGATCCGTCTTGAACGACGTGACGACCGTCCAGACGAAGGGGATGAACATGAGCAGCGCGTACCCGATGAGGAACGCGTAGGCCAGCCGTCGTCGCCGGTCGACGGTCCGATCGCCGACCGGGCGCGCCCGGTCGCTGCGGATCACGACCGTGGGCTCGTCGAGCTCGCCGCGGACCGGCAGTCCCGGCTCGAGGGCAGTCACACCCAGCTCGGCGTGCGGCCGAAGAGTCGTCGCTGGATGAGGGTCGCCGTCATGATGATGACGAAGAGGACGACGCCGATCGCCGCCGCGAACCCGAACTGGAAGTCGGCCACGGCCGCGCGGTAGATGAACAGCACGATGGTCGTCAGGGCGTTATTGGGTGCCCCCTCGGTCCCCCCACCGATGTAGGCCTGGTCGAAGACCTGCAGCGCCCCGATGACCGCGACCGTCGCCACGAAGTAGTGGCCCGGCTTGAGCAACGGGAAGGTGATCTTCCAGAACGACTGCCACGGACCGGCACCGTCGATGGCGGCCGCCTCGTAGAGCTCCGGGCTGATCGTCTGGAGCGAGGCGAGATAGAAGAGCATGAACGTCCCAGACGTCGTCCAGACATTGAGCGCGATGATCGTGTTCAGGGCCGTCGCGCTGTTGCCGATCCAGTTGTGGTTCGGGCCATACCCGAACAGGGTGTTCAGTACGTCGAAGGGCAGCGAGGCTCGGACGTCGTTGAACAGGCCCCCCGGCTGGAAGATGAAGATCCAGAGGACGGTGATGGCCGCCGAGCTCGCGATTGCCGGGAAGTAGAACGCGGCCCGGAAGAACGTCTGGCCGCGGATCTTCTGGTTGACGACGACGGCGAGAAACAGCCCGAGCGCCATCGTGAGTGGCACCCACACGACCGCGTAGTAGAGCGTGTTGGCGACGGCCTTGTGGAAGATCTCGTCGGACAGGACGCGCTGGTAGTTGTCGAGCCCTTCCCAGCGGGTCGGGCCGCGCAGGCCCCAGCGCCATAGGCTGATGTACGCCGCGTAGACGATCGCCCCGATGCGCAGCGTCAGGAAGAAGAACATCGGGACCGCGATGAGGGCCAGGGCGGCCAGCACCTCGGCCCGACGCTCGGTCCGGTGTGTCCGACCGCTCCCTGGACCGGGGGCGGCGGCGGGCGTGGTGGTCACGGAACGGTCGTGGACCCGGGCGGCCGGAGGAGTCAGCCGTCCGGGTCCCGAGGCTGGCCTACTGGCCGGCCAGCGCGCTATCGATGGCCGACGACGTCGCGCTGATGACCGGTGCCGGATCGTCGCTCTTCGCCTCGATCTGGGCGGTCATCGCGTTGTTGAACGCGTCGTTGATGCCGGAGAATCCTGGGATGAAGCTCCACGGCTGGGCGACGGCCGCCCCTTCGACGAGGACCTCCTTGCCCGCGGCCGCGGTGACGTCCTTGCGCGAGGGGTTGGCCACGCCACCCTCGGTCCAGGTCGTCATCCCGTCCTTGCCGGTCAGGTAGGTGAGCAGCACCCAGGCGGCGTCCTTGTTCACGGAATCGACGCCGATCGAGTAGCTGACGGTGAAGCCGAGGGTGGCCTGTTCAGCACCCGCCGGCATCGGGGCCCAGGCGTACGAGACGTCCGGGTAGTTCGTCTTCATGTACGGGTCGAGCCAGCCGCCCTCGAAGATCATGGCGACCTGCTTCTCGCCCAATGCCTTGCCGCACCAGTCGTCGCCCAGGTCGGCGGCGCGGGCGCCCTGCCCGGCCTTGAACCAACCGAGGTAGGTCTTGAGTGCTTCCTGGGTCTGGGGCGAATCGAACTCGTTCGCCGTCTTGTCCTCGCTCAGCAAGCTCCCGCCGTTCTGATAGATGAAGGCGAGGGCGCGGTCCAGCGAGTTGTTCAGGCAGAAGGCCTGCTGGTCGCTCGTCGTCAGGGCCTCGGCCGCCGCGGTGAGCTCGGCCCAGGTGGTCGGCGGCGTGACGCCGGCGGCCTCGAGCATCTCGGTGTTATAGGCGAGGGCGAGGGTGTTGCCATCCTTCGGGAAGCCGTAGATGCCGCCCTCGGTGCCCTTGAACGCGTCGAGATAGCCCTCGAAGAACTGGCTCGTGTCGAAGCCTCGCTCGGCGGCGAGCGGCTCGAGATCCTCGAGCACGCCTTGATCGATCCACTCCGGAGCGACCGAGGAGTCGACATAGAACAGGTCGGGCGGCTCACCGGAGCTGAACTTGGCGGTCATCGCGGCGGGATAGTCGTCGGCGACCGGCTGGTAGTCGACCTCGATGTTCGGATAGGCCGTCTGGAAGTCGGCGAACAGCTGCTCGAGGATCGCCCCCTCCTCGGGGGAGGCCTGCCAGCCGGACACGACCACGCTGCCGCTGACGGACTGCGGGTCGAAGCCGGTGCTGGCCGCCGGACTGCCGCCGGCATCGGCTGAGGCGGCAGGCGAAGCGCCGGTGGTCGGCGCAGCCGACCCATCGGGTGCGGCCGACGAGCCACCGCCGCCGCAGGCCGCGAACGTGAACGCGGCCACCAGGGTGAGCGCGAACAGGGGATGTCGTCGAGATGGGCGCATCGGCCAGCCTCCTCATCGATCTGCCTGGCCGGCCATGGACGCGCGGACGCGAGGGTCGCCAGGGAATCGGTGCGCACGGGCACCTCCGGGGTCGGATCGGACCGGGTGCACCGAGTCCGACGGTGTGCCTCTTCCCGTGACAGAGGTGCCCCATCGCCGTGGGCGTCGGGGTTACGCGCGTGTTACAGGTGGCAGGCCTCATTCCACGTCTCGATGACGCGGTTCGCGCGGTCCCACCCGAGGATCCCCAAGGTCGCCGTCCCGAGGGCGAACATCCGGCCCTGCGCCGCCGGCTGCCCGACCCAACGTGCAGCGAAGACGCGCAGCAGGTGGCCATGGGCGAAGACGAGGACGTCGCCGTCGACCGCGGGGTCGAGGCAGCGGGCGATGACCCGGTCGACCCGTGCGCCGACCTCGTCGACCGTCTCCCCGCCCGGCCACGGCCCCGTCCAGATCGACCAGTCGGCGAGGGACTCGCGGATGTCGGCGGTGGTGCGGCCCTCGAGGTCGCCGTAGTCCCACTCCATGAGGTCATCGTCGGGGACGGCGTCCGGGAAGCCGGCGATCCGGGCCGTCTCGTCGGCTCGCTGCAGGGGGCTCGTCAGGACGCGCGCGAACCGATGGCCGGCCAGGCGGCGGCCCAGGTCGGCCGCTTGCTCCCGTCCGACGCTCGTCAGGGGCACGTCCGTCCGACCCGTGTGCTTGCCGAGCGTCGACCATTCGGTCTCGCCATGGCGGACGATGAAGATCTGGCGCTCCGGAGCCGGCTCCGGGTGGCTGCTCACCTGAGCGCCGTCCCGGGTGGCGTCGTTTCGCCCGGAGCGGCCGAGAAGAACGGCCGAGGCAGCCATCGGAAGAGCCAGGCGAGCGGGAGCGTGGGCCAGGTCGTGATCCGCGTGTTGTAGCGATAGACCTGATCGTTGTACAGCTCGCGCCGGTCCGCGATCATCGACTCGAGCCGCTCGATCTCGTCCTGCAGGTCGAGGACACTGGTCGCGGACTGCAGGTCGGGGTAGGCCTCGACGACCGCGAGCAGGGAGCGGACCGCGGTCGTGGTCACGTCCGAGGTCGCGGCCTGCGCCGGGATGGGCGCGGACGGCGCGTAGGCGGCCCGCGCGCGGGCGACGTCATCGAGCACACCCGACTCGAACGCCAGCAGGCCCCGGACGGCGCTGACCAGGGCCGGCAGCTGGTCGTGGCGCTGCTTGAGCACGACGTCGATGTTGGCCCACGCCTTGTCGATCCGCTGCCGCAGCGCCATGACCGCGTTGTAGGTCGTGACCATGAGGTAGCCGACGATGGCCACGACGAGCAGGACCGCGAAGATCGCCGCGAACAGGGGCGCGCCCCCCAGGCCGGCGTCGGTCCCCGGCAGCGTCATGCCCCGAACCCGCGGCTGAGCATCACGGCCAGGGCCATCGCCGAGCCGATGGCCAGCACCGCGCCGAGCAGTCCCACGACGAACCGATCCTGATGGCGCTCGACGGCGGCGCCCGGCAGACCGTGGGCGATGAGCAATGGGACGTCGGGCGCGCCGGCCAGCACGAGGGCCTCGGGCGGGATGTGGAAGACGCGCTCGTTCTCGGCCGCGGCATCGGCCGGGGCGAGCGGGAGCGGATCCGCCTCGGGGTCCAGCTCGGGTGTCCGGACCGGCCGACCGATCCCGAAGCCGGGGATCGCCGCGTTGCCCCAGGCCTCCTCGGGATCGTCGGCCAGGGATCCCGCCGCCCGCGCCGCAGCAAGATCGGCGGCGACCTCGGGATCGTCTGGGGCGACCTCGCCTCCGAGCGCGACGTCGGCCTCGTTCGGGTCCGAGAGGTCCGAGAACGGCATCGCCCGTCCGACGATCGTCACCGCGTCACCTGGCGCGAGTCGGGCCTCGTGGTACGTGCGGCCACCACTCCCGGCACCGGTCGCGAAGCGAGGGTCGTACGACTCGACCGGCCGCACGGTCAGGAGCTGGGCGACAGCGCTTGCCCGATCCGGCTCGGCCTCGGCGATGGCGCTGCCCATCCGCAGTCGGAGTCCGACCGGCTCAGCGCCGAACGTGCTGGTGCGGTCCTCGAGCGTCGTCGGGGCGTCCCAGCGCGCTCCGCGCGGGAAGATCCGGATCTCGCCGCTCGAGTCGCGCACCCGGAAGCCGACCGCCCGCTCCTCGTGGAAGTCGGCGTCGAGGTCGCTCACGTCGTCGTCATCGCGGATCCAGGCCCGGTAGTAGACACACGGCTCGCTCTGGAGCGGTGACACGAGGACCACCTCAGCCGCCTCGATGACCCCGCTGATCCGGACCTCACCGGCGGCCATGGTCGCGATCGGCGAGGTCGAGGTGTCGCCGATCCGGACGGCCGTCCGGTAGCCGCCCATCCCGCGGACGAGCAGCCAGAGCCCGGCGAGGAGGCCTGCGCTCGCGGCGACGGCGATCCAGGGCGCGACGTTCTGATCCATCCGGCGCATCGTACGGGGCGGGACCCCGGGCGCGACGGGCTCAGGCGCCCGGCCGCGCCGGTCGGACGGACAGCACGATGAGCACGACCCCGAGCACGACCGACCCGAGCGGGATGAGCTGGCTCGGATCGAACCCCGGGATGACGTTACGGGCGAGGAAGAAGACGCCCAGCAGGACGAGGATCAGACCTCCGGCGACCGCGCCTCGGCCGCTCACGAGCAGCCCTCCTCGGGATCCAGCTGGAAGCTGCCGGCATTCGCCTCGGTCCGCAGCTCGATGCGTGTGACCGCCGTGTCGTAGCCCGGCGTCTCCCAGACGTCGCCGTTCTCGACGAGGCCGGCCGACGCGAAGTCCTGCGACGAGAGGACGCTGTCCCCGGTGTGCAAGCGGAGCGCGACCCCTTCGGGCGCACACAGCGTCACGGACCCCGCGTTCGCCTCGATGCTGCCGGTCATCGTCACGGCCGGGAGGCCCACCGTCAGGCTGCCGGCGTTGACGCCGAGCTCGAAGCCGTCGATGTCGGCGACCTGCCCGAGCTGCAGCGACGCACTCCCGGCATTGAGGTCGAGGGTCACGACGCCGAGCTGCGCGCCCGCGAGGTCGGCCGTCAGGCGTCCGGCGTTCATGTCGAGCTCCAGGTCGAGCGCACTGGTGGTCGGCAGACGCACGTCCCACTCCACGCGCCGGTCGAGGACGGACGGGCCGTCGTCGCCGGGCCGGATGGCGAGCGAGGAGGGGTCGGTCTCGACCTGGGGAGGCGTCCCATCCTCGGACCGACCGTCGACCGACCACTCCCCGGTGGTGGTCATGCCGATGGTCAGGTCCCCGCAGTCGAGCTCGATGTCGACCTCGGCTTGGGCACCCAGCGTCCCGCGCTGGGATGCGAATGTGGTCCCACCATCGCCCGGTCCGCAGACCGCGGACGGGAAGTCGCCGATGCTCCCGAACCCGCCGCTCGCGGCCGCGCCCCCGACCATCAGGCCGAACGTGGCGGCGACGAGGAGTCCGCCCAGCCCGTCGAACGGTGTGCGCACGAGGATCAGTCCCAGGCCGGCCCCGATGAGGATGAGCGGCCAAACGCTCCACCAGCGCTCGACCGACGCGGTCGGGAGCACGCCGTTCTGGACCGCGAGCGGGACGGCGCCGGCGACGACGAAGAAGATGCCCCAGCCGAGGAAGCTGCGATCGATGCGCATGATGCGCTCCACCATACCGGTCGGACCGGCGTCCGAGCATCCGGCGGAGACCGGATCCTGGGGCGCGACGGGCCTATGCTAGCCTCGGCCACGAGGCCGGACGACGCCGGATCCCAGGGGAGGAGCGCGCATGCGTCTCAGCGACTGGCAGGCCCAAGCGCCGCACCGAGACGCGCTGGCCTCGAAGGTCATGACCGTCATCCAGCCCGTCCTGGCCGCCCTCGGTGCGGAGTCCGATCCGGTCTGCTGGATCGCGTGGGGCGACGACCCTCGGTCGCGGTACACGATGCTGGTCCCCACGGCGGCCGGGCTCATCGTGATGAGCGTGCGGGTCAACATGCCGCAGGAGGGACCACGGGCGTCGTCGAAGCTCATCCGCTGGGCACGCGTCCAGGTGGGCGAGCTGGCGATCGAGATGGCCCAGGGTCACCGACTCCTCAGCTTCCAGGTCGAGGGCAACGTCCTGCGGGGCTCGGATGCCGAGGCGGATGCGATCGCCGCGTTCGCCCTGGAGCTGTTCGCGTCCATGGATGGCCGCGTCCAACCCGCATCCGCGACCAAGCGAGGCCGGCCGACCCGGGCGTCGCTGAAGGCCGCGGCGTCCAAGACGCCGTCGCCCACGTCCCCGGCGCCCGCCCGGGCGATGCCCGCCCCAGCGGCAGCGAAGGGACCGGACCGCTGACCGGCCCGGTGATCTTCGATCTGGACGGGGTCCTCGTCGACTCGGAGATCTGGTGGGACGAGATCCGCCATGCCTTCGCGAGGGAACACGGCCGAACCTGGACCGAGGCGGATCAAGCGGCCGTCATGGGGGCGAACTCGGCAGCCTGGGCGCGCACCATGCGCGAGCGCCTGGGGTTGGAGCTCGCCGATGCCGAGATCGAGCGCGCGATCGTCGATGGCGTCGTCGCTCGCTATCAGCGCGATGGCGCCCCGCGCATCGAGGGGGCCGTGGAGGCGGTCCGCCGGATCGCGGCCGATCGCCCCGTCGCGGTGGCGTCGTCGGCCCATCGCGCGGTCATCGACGCGGCGCTCGAGGCGATCGGACTGACGGGGACCTTCGAGGTGGTGGTCTCGTCTGACGAGGTCGCCCACGGCAAGCCGGCCCCGGACGTCTATCTGGAAACGGCTCGACGGCTGGGCGTCGACCCCGCCGACTGCCTGGTCGTCGAGGACTCGTACAACGGGGTGCGCGCGGCACGGGCCGCGGGCATGACCGTCGTGCTGATCCCGAACCACAGCGTGCCACCGGCACCTGGCACTGCCGAGACCGCCGACCTCGTCCTCGGGCGACTGGCCGATCTCGATCCGGACGCCGTGTCCCGGCGCGACGCGGCATGACGCCACGCGCGACGACCGACCTGCCGGGCCCGGCCGTCCATCCGATCCGACGGACGATCCGCTACTGGGCATCACGGCTCTTCGTGGCAGCGCTCACTCGAGCGTGGGTCCGGATCGCGTTCGAGGGTCGGGACCGGCTCCCGCCGGGCCCGGCGATCTATGCCTTCAACCACTTGTCCTGGTCCGACCCGTTCATCCTCATGGCCGTCCTCCCGTTCCGGCCGCGGCTGCACTTCTTCGGCCCGAAGGAGGAGGACATGGCGGTCGGCGGCCGGAACCGGCTGATGCACTGGACCGGCACGACCATCCCCTATAAGCCGGCCAAGAACGACCTGCTCGTGGCGACTCGTCGGGTCGGCGCCGTGATCTCGGCCGGAGGGGTCGTGGCGATCGCGGGGGAGGGCCGGATCGGGACGAACGAGCGACGGATCCTGCCGCTGAACGATGGCCCCGCCTACTTCGCCCTGCGGTCGGGGATCCCCCTCGTGCCGGTTGCCATCAACGGGACGAGCTGGCTGCGCTTCGGGGGGCGTGTGCGCGTGCGGGCCGGCGTGCCGATCCTGCCCCAAGGCCGTCCGGATCGGGCGGCGGTCTCGGCCATGACGGCGGCCCTGGATGCCGCGATGTCCGCGCTCATCGCCGACGCGCCGCCGGTCGAGGTCCCGGGACGGGTCGGCCGGTGGGTGAGCGAGAAGTTCAACGACTGGCCCGAGGGTTCGCGTGAGGCGGCCAGCCGGGCTGCCGCGTCCGCGTCGGCGCCGGGGACGTTCGGTGCTGGCAGTGATCCGCTCGGTGGCCCCACCATCGCGAACGGGGACCCGATGGCCCCGCCGGTGGGCACGCCCGGCGGGTGACCGAACCCGTCTGGCATACTCGCGCCGACGTCCAGCAGCTCCAGGAGACACCGTGGTAGCGACCGGCCTGTCCGCCGACCCGAAGGAGTATCGCGCTCGGCTCGCGGAGCAGTCCGACGAGCAGATCGACACGTGGGCCGCCGAGCTGATGCGTGACGTCGCCAAGCGCCGCGGCGTGCTCCGCGTCATGGACGACCTGCGCACGGCGGCCCGACTCGACGATCGTGATATCGAACGGGCGTTCGCTTCGGGAGACGGGCCGCCCGCGGCGGTCGGTCGGGCTGCGTCGGGCCGGCTCATGATCCCGTCGATCGCCCTCTACGCCCTCGTGCCGGGGATCCGGTCGGTCACCCCGGATGGTCGAGACCGCCTGATCGACTACCTCGTCGAGAACTTCCACGAGCTCGTCTACGTCTGACGCGTCCCTCGGAC